>NZ_JAEEAP010000223.1 GCF_016103465.1 Streptomyces sabulosicollis | reverse complement strand
ACGGCATACGAGATTAGCGAGTGTCTCGTGGGCTCGGAGATGTGTATAAGAGCCAGAGGTGACGCGATGGCGTCGGCGCCGGGGTCCCGGGCCGGTGGCCCGGTCGGACCGGCCGTCAGATCAGGTGGATCCGACCTCGTTGAACCGCACGATGTCCTCGATCGTCTTCCGCAGTTTCAGCTCGTCCGGGTCGGAGACGATGGCCTGTCCCACGCGTCCGTACGGCCCGACCGGCGCATCAGGCGATGAATCGTAGACGATCTCGTCGAAAAGGAAGTGACGCTCAAAGTCGCTCTGGGTTAAATTGCACCCGTTGGGGCGACGCAGAAGAATATATCCATGGAAGCGCTCCGGCGTGCGCCGGCCGCCCAGGGCCCGGGTCGCCCCCTCCCCCAGGGCGAGACTGATTTCGACGTCGAAGAGATCGACGCCGTAGGTCAGCTGATTGACCTGGGGGGACAGCGCACCGGGGAGACGGATGGCGCACTCGCCGAAGGTCAACCCTTCTTCCGTGGTGAACGCTTCCATATGGAAGACGCAGTCAGGCGCGTTCAGGCTGGTGAGTGCCTGCCCGGCGAGCGTCTCCATCTCATGGAACAGGACGGAATGCCGCTTCCGGTCCAGGACGTACGCGGACAGAATGCCGCCCTGTACGGCCCTGAGTGGTGAGGTGTGGTAGCCGCTCATGGACGACCACTGAAGGTCTCCCTTTTCCCAGACGCCGTCGAGATAGACCTCCGGAGCGTCCATGAAGGACTCGGCGACGATCTCGACATCCGACTGGCCGGTGAACGGCGTCAGGGCCTGTGCGTACTCTTCCGGGGTACGGACGATGTTCGTACGGAGGGCGCCGGCTCCGGTCGCCGGCTTGACCACGAAGACCTCGCCCAGGTCATCGGTGAGATCGGTGAACGACGTGCCCCTGGCCACATGGCGGCAGCGCGCCCGCCTGATCCGGGGCGGCAGCATGCTCTTCTGGAGGTACTTGTCCCGGAAGTGGAGAGCCGTCCTGGAATCGGCGTTCCCGGGCAGGTTCAGCTGCTGCCGTAAGTAGGCTGCCCCGAATACGCCCATTTCATGGACGCTCAGCACTCCTGCCACATCGCCAATACCCGCGGAGAGTACTGCTCGGAATATCTCCTGGGCGTTCTCCATGTCGGCGACCCATGTGCATCTCCGACTGCTCGGCGGGCTCGCCGGCGCCTGCACAATATAGTAAGGATCAATGCCGCGGCGCCGCAGTGCCTGATCGAGATCGCCTCTGTATCCGATAACAATCATCGTCGGCATTCTCGCCTCCCCGTTACGGCTAGCCAAAACTTGAAGAAGTCATTGCCGTACTGCCACCCGATGTGGATTCGGGTGGGTCGGTGGATCGGTGATGTCTCGCGATGAGCTACTTCGAGGCCAGCACCGAGGCATCGTTTCACAGGGATACGAAAATGTGATCCATTGCGGATGAGCTTGTGACGCAAGTCACAAGTCAAGCAATGAGCACGAATGGAATTCCTCATTCCATTCGTGCTCATGGAATGTATTCGCCATTCCGGTCATGCCTCGTATAGCACTACATGCAGAAATGACGCGGGTTCCCCGCTCAGACCGCGGTGAAGCCGCCGTCCGCCGCGACCACGGCGCCCGTGATGAAGCCGGCGCGCGGCGAGGCGAGGAAGCAGAGCACTTCGGCGATCTCCTCGGGCTGGGCCACCCGGCCCAGCGGCTGGGCGTCGGCGAAGGACGCCAGGTACGCACGGCTGTCGGGGCGGAACGTATCGAGGAAGTCCGTCTCGATGACACCCGCGGCCACGATGTTCGCCCGGATGCCCAGCGGCCCGCCTTCCACGGCGAGGACCTTCGTCAACTGGGCCAGGGCGCCTTTGGAGGCGCTGTACGCGGCGCCCTCCGGCAGTGCGACGGTGCACGTGTAGGAGCCCGTGCTCACGATGGCTCCACCACCGCCTTCCTTCATGACGCGGAATGCCTCTCGGGCGAAGAGGAAGGAGCCCCGGGCGTTGACCGCCAGCACGGTGTCCCAGTCCTCCGCCGTCGTCTCCGTGATCGGCTTGTTGAGGGTGCGCCCGGCGTTGTTGACCAGGATGTCCAGGCCGCCGAAGGCTTCGACCGCCTCCCGCACCGCGCGGTGGGCGGTGGCCTCATCCGTGATGTCGCCGACCAGGGGGCGTACACCCGGGAAGTCCCCGGACAGTTCCTCCACTTCGTGGCGCCGGTCGACGGCGACGATCCGTGCGCCGCGGCGGTGCAGCAGCCGGACGGTCTCCTTGCCGACGCCGCGCGCCGCCCCGGTGACCAGGGCGATCTTGCCCGTGAACTCCTCACGATCGGCGGAATGAGTGGTTGTCGTCATGGTGCCGTCCTTCTTCGGTGCCACTGCGGAAAGCGGCGGGGGTCGTCCCGCGCCACCGAGTCTGGGCCGTGCCCCGTGGCCCGGCCAGGACGCCTGCTGCCTGGGTGCGACACACCCAGGCAGCCGGTCGCGGCGTTTCGTAGCCTGGCGGCATGGGTGACAACGACCTGGGAGAATTCCTGCGGAGCCGCAGGTCAGGACTTCGGCCCGACGAGGTCGGGATGGCGAGCCACGGCACCCGCCGGGTCCCCGGGCTGCGCCGTGAGGAGGTGGCGGTGCTGGCCGGTGTCAACGCCGACTACTACACCCGCCTGGAGCAGGGCCGGGAACGCCACCCCTCCGCGCAGGTGCTCGACGCGCTCAGCCGCGCGCTGCGCCTCGACGGCGACGCCCGGGACCATCTGTTCCGGCTCGGCGGCACGGTGCCCGGCGACCCAGCCGTCCCCGTGTCCGACCGGGTCAGCCCCGGGTTGCGACAGCTGATGGACGGCTATCCGCACACCCCCGCCTTCGTGCTCAACCGCACCCTGGACATCCTCGCCGCCAACGCGCTGGCCGACGCCCTCTACTCACCGTTCCACCCGGCGGACAACCTGGCCCGCATGGCATTCGCGGACCCCGCGGGCCGCGCCTTCTACCAGGACTGGGACCGGGCGGCCCAGGCCACCGTCGCGCATCTGCGCCAAGCGGCGGGGTACGAGCCGGACAGTCCACGTCTGCGCGGGCTCGTGGCCACTCTCACCGAGCACAGCGCGGACTTCGCCCGCCTGTGGAACAGCCACACCGTGCGCGGCAAGACCCAGGAGGCCAAGCGGTTCCTCCACCCCGACGTCGGCCCCCTCACCCTGAGCTACCAGGCGTTCGACGTGCGGGAGGCCCCGGGCCAGCAACTCGTCATCTACCACGCGGAGCCCGGCAGCGGCAGCGCGGAGGCGCTCCATCTGCTCGGCTCGATCCACGCGACCCGCACCCGGCCCTCCCCGCGCGGCGCGGACCGCACCTGAGGACATGGCTCGGGCGCGACGCCTGACAGCGGTGAGGGGCCGGTCGGCTCCGGCCCCTCACCGTTGGTCAGCCTGCGCGCTCAGTCGCGCGCGAGCAGTTCGAGCGTGTCAATGACACGGTTCGAGAAGCCCCACTCGTTGTCGTACCAGGCCACCACCTTGATGTGCTTGCCGTCGACGCGGGTGAGGGCGGCGTCGAAGATGGACGACGCCGGCCGGCGGGTGATGTCGCTGGAGACCAGCGGCTCGTCGGAGTAGTCGAGGATGCCCTTGAGCTTGCCCTCGGCGGCCGCGCGGTAGGCCGCGAGCACCTCGTCCCGGCTGACCTCCCGGGAGACCGCGGTGTTCAGCTCCACGATCGAGCCGACCGGCACGGGTACGCGGATCGAGTCGCCCGACAGCTTGCCGTCGAGGTTCGGCAGCACCAGACCGATGGCCTTGGCGGCCCCGGTGGTGGTGGGCACGATGTTCACCCCGGCCGCGCGGGCGCGGCGCAGGTCGCGGTGGGGCCCGTCCTGGAGGTTCTGCTCCTGGGTGTAGGCGTGCACCGTGGTCATGAAGCCGTGCTCGATACCGGCCAGGTCATCCAGTACGGCTGCCAGCGGGGCCAGCGCGTTCGTGGTGCAGGAGGCGTTCGAAACGATCACGTGCTCGGCGGGGTCGTAGGCATCGGTGTTCACGCCGTAGGCGAGCGTGACGTCGGCACCGGCGGAGGGCGCGCTCACCAGCACCCGCCGGGCACCGGCGCGGATGTGTGCGCGGGCGGCGTCCGCCGCGGTGAAGCGGCCGGTGGACTCGAGCACGATGTCGACGCCGAGCTCGGCCCACGGCAGTTCGGCGGGCTCGCGCTCGGCGAGCACCTTGATGCGGCGGCCGTCGACGACGAGGTCGGTTCCGTCGACCTCCACGGAGCGGCCGAGAGGGCCGAGCGCGCTGTCGTACTTGAGCAGGTGGGCGAGGGACTCGGGGGCGGTGAGGTCGTTGACGGCGACCACGTCCAGGTCGCTGTCGCGCTCGAGCAGGGCGCGGAGGGTGTTGCGTCCGATGCGGCCGAATCCGTTGACGGCGATGCGGGTCATGAAGATTCCTTTCGTCTCCACTCCCATCGTCGGCATCCGGATCCCGGACCGACAGCGGCATGAACGCCACCACCCGCAAGGATCCCGCCACGACCCCCGGACCCTCCGGACGCACGGCGCCCGGGAGGGCCTCAGGCCGAGAAGGTGTGGCGGTACTCCGTCGGGGAGGTACCGAGAATGCGCTGGAAGTGCAGGCGCAGATTCGCGCCGGTGCCGAGCCCGACCCGGTCGGCGATCTGCTCCACGCTCAGATCGGTGCGTTCGAGCAGCTCACGCGCCAGGTCCACGCGCGCCCGGAGCACCCACTGCATCGGCGTGTAGCCGGTGTCCTCCACGAACCGCCGGGAGAAGGTGCGCGGCGACACCCGCGCGTTGCGGGCGAGCGCTTCGAGGGTCAGCGGTTCGGCGAGGTGGGCCAGGGCCCACTCCCGGGTGCTCGCGAACAGGTCGCCGAGCGGCTCGGGCACGCTCCGGGGCACGTACTGCGCCTGTCCCCCGCTGCGATAGGGCGCCGCCACCAGCCGTCTCGCCACATGGTTGGAGAGCCCGACGCCGTGGTCGCGCCGCACCAGGTGCAGGCACAGGTCGATACCGGATGCGGCGCCCGCCGAGGTGAGCACGTCGCCCTCGTCCACGAACAGCACGTTCTCGTCCACCCGCACGAGCGGATGCCGCTCGGCGAGAGCCTTCGTGTAGTGCCAGTGGGTCGTCGCCCGCTTGCCGTCGAGCAGGCCCGTGGCCGCCAGCGCGAACGCCCCGGTGGAGATGGCCGCGAGCCGGGTGCCACGCTCATGGGCGGCCATGAGCGCGCTGACGACCGCCGCCGGTGGTTCGGTGGTGGCCGGCTCCCGGTAGCCGGGGATGAAGATGGTGTCGGCGTGTTCGAACGCCTCGAGGCCCTCGGCCACGTGGTACGACAGCCCTTCGCCACCGGTCACCGGTCCGGGTGCGGCGCCGCACACCCGCAGCTCGTACGGCATGCTCGGCCGGTTGGAGAACACCTGCGCGGGGATGCCGACGTCGAGTGGCTTCGCACCGTCGAGCACGAGCACGACGACGTGGTGGTTCTTCCGGCTCATCGGGCTCCTTCGGCTTCCCGCGATCGCACGGGGGCCCGCGCACCCGTGACGGCGATGACGACTACCGCGAGCATCCTGCCACCGGCTGCCGGGCCGTCCCGCCGTCCAGCACCCAGCCGAGGTCGTGTTCGGTGTGTTCCCGCGACCGGGCGCTGAGCTGGTCGCCGATCCACATCCGGATGGGCCGCGGCACCCGCGGATGGGCGACAAGTGCTTCCAGGTCCTGGCGTGTTGTCGGGTACGAGCGGCGGATCGCACAGCTCACCAGCCCCAGGGAGTACCGCTCCGGAAAGACCACGCGGTCGGCGTCGTCGTCCGGGCCGCGCTCCTTGAGGTGCTCCCACAGTCTCCGGTACACGGCCGGGGAGCCGTGGTCGAAGATGCTGTCCATCGCGCCGCGGAGCGCCTTCGCGAGGTGGTTCTCCGCCGCGCGGCCCTGTCGCGAGGCCACGGCCGCGCCGATGACCCGGATCAGCAGCTCGGCGGCGGGGGCCGCACCGTGTGCGGCGCTGAGCCGCCGCACCAGCTGGCCGAGCCCGCTGATCAGCCCGGCGTCGGTCGGTGGGGCGAAGGCCAGGTCGAGGGCAGTGGTGAGGGCCGTGGCGGTGAGCGGTCCGGACTCGCAGGCGGCGTGGAGGAGGGCCTTGCGGGCGGCGTTCCGGGTGGCGGCCGACGCGTCGTCGAGGAGCGGGATGCCTCCCTCGGCGTCGAACACCAGCCCCGCGAGGAAGGTGTGTGCCGTGGTGTACTGGGCCGGTTCGCGCGCCGCGATGGTCCCCACCAGCCCGAGGAAGGCCGCCCGGGTCTTCTGGTCGGAGAAGGTGGCGTACCGCGGCAGCAGTTCGGCCAGGCCGGGCGCGCGGAGGACGCCGGCGGACACGGAGCACTCCCAGAGCGTGAGGGCTTGGCGCTGCCGCTTCCCGCTGTTGCCCTCGGCGATCTCGTCGGCGATCAGCCCGGTGAGGGCCGGGGCCGATGCCCGTAGTGCGGCCAGCACCCGCTCATGGGCCAGGGGCGGCAGCGGACCGGTGCCCTTCTTGGCCCGGCCGGTGGTGATGGCCTCCAGGAGCACGGTGTCGGCGTCCATGAGCGACAGGTTCACCAGCAGGCCGATGTGGCGCTCGGTGTGGAGCCCGGCGTCCGTGACCGCCCGGTGCAGGGACTGACGGACGAGGCTCCGGGCGGCGGCCGGGGCGGTCGTCGCCTTCTCGATCCCGCTCACCGCGGTGGGGTGGCCGCCGAGCGCGGCCGGCAGGAGGAGCGTGGCCAGTCCGTCCCTCGACAGCCACAGGTCGGAGTCGGCGTCCCAGCCGGAGTGTTCCAGTACCTGCCGGACGCGGTGCGGGGGGACGTCCCGGTGGGCGAGGACCCGGCGGGCCACCAGCGCGAGCCGCTGCGCGGGCGTGACCGGCCGGTTCTCGGGGCAGGGCAGCGCCTTCAGCATGGCGGCGAGCCGGTGTACGAGACGCTCCGCCGCGGCGCAGTCGGCGCTGAGCAGCAGGGGGAAGACCATCCGGTGCTGCAGTGCGTGCGGCGCTCCCGGCCCGGTCATCGCCAGACAGCGCTCCAGGGTGGCCTCGATGGCCCAGTGGCCGTGCGGCAGAGTGGTCAGGACGGCTGTGGCGGCGATGAGTCCGGCGTTGCCCGCGGTGTCGTGGTCGTCCGCCTCGAGGAGCGCCACCGCGGCGTCGAGGCGGCGCATCCAGGGGTGGGGGGCGGTGGCCGGGCCGCCGGCGGAGCCGCCGAGGCCGGCGGCGGTGGGGCCCCGGTCACCACGGAGACCGTGGTCACCGCGGAGACCTCGGTCGCCCGGAAGTCCGTGGTCATGGGTCCACGAGGCCGCCAGCACCCTGGCCAGGGCGGTTTGGAACAGCTCGACGTCGTACGACTTCCGCGCGAGGCGGACCCGCTGGAGGCGCTCCTGGATGGCGGTGGCCCACTCCGGCGAGCCCAGTGTTTCCCAGTGCCGGGCCCACAGGGTCATGACGCCGGACGCCAGCTCCGACAGCCCCCGGGCCAGGGCGAAGTCGAGCATTTCCATGAGGCCGGTCCGTGCTGACGCCACATCGACGTGTGACGTCAGCACGAGCAGCCGGGGCAGGACGTCGAGGCCGGCGCCGACCGTACGGCGCCCGGTCAGCTCCCGTACGCAGCCCCAGTCGGCCAGGGCGGCGTGGACCGTGAGCGAGTTCTGGGCGGCCAGCCGTTCCAGCGCTTCGAGTACGGCCTCCTGCAGGCTGGGTTCTCTCCGCTCCCACAGCCCGCGGAGCCGCGGCAGCAGGGCGTCCACGTCCGTGTCGCGCACGGTCGGGGCCAGGACCGCGTACCGCCGGGCGACGCCGTGCGGCGCCGTCGCGAGCAGGGGCTCGACGGGCACGCCCACGGCCGGGTTCCGCGCCGCGACGGCCACGGCGACGGTGTGCAGGATCATGGCGTCCTCGTGCTCCGCCATGCGCACCAGCGTGTCCCGTACCGGGCCGCGATACCGTTCGGACCCCGCGGCGAGCATGAGGAGCTGTTCCAGGATCGCCCCGACGAAGAAGTCACGCGGATGGGACCCGACCCACTCGCACAGGGACAGCAGCGCCCGCGGTCCGGTCAGGCGCAGCAGACCACGCGCGGCCGCGTACTCGAACATGGTCTGGTGGAAGAAGTGGATGCCGTCCGAGGCCCCCCGGCCCAGCACCCCCCGGTCGATCAGCAGATCCAGGGACGACCGGACACGGGCCGGTTCGTGCGGCCACGGGGGGCGGGGGCCGCCGTGCGCGGAGGTGAGCCGCTCGACCAGGTCCTCGCGGGACAGCTCGGTACGACCGGCCGACATCAGCACGACGGCGATCGCGCCGGTGATCGACGAGAGGTCCTCGGGCTCCCTGGCGCTCTGGTTGCCCTGGTGGCGCCGGTCGGTGACGACCCGGTGGTGCCAGTAGCGGCGGTAGAGGCCGGTGGCGTCGATCTCGGCGCTGGGGAACGCCCCGTCGTCCCGGGCCAGTTCGAACAGCAGCCGCAGCTGGAGGGGGCTTCTGCACACCTCGCGCACCGGCAGTCCGCGGGCCACGGGCTCCATCAGCCTCCGCACCCGTGCCTCGTCGTCCCGGGGGACGGCGCCGGGGCAGTAGAGCGCGGCGTGGCCAAGGATGGCGTGCGGGATCTCGCTGTCGTCGTAGGGGCCGAGTGACATCCGGAGGAAGCCGGTGCGCAGCCGGTTCGCCTCCTCCGGCCGGGAGGTCAGCACCAGGCGGACACCGGCCGCGGCGAGGTCCTCGCACAGGTCGAGCAGCGTCATCTCGTGGTGGTCGTCGTGCAGCAGCAGATCGGCGGTGTCGAGGAGCACGACGGGGGTGCGCCCCCGCGACCGGGCGTGAGCGGCCCCGGACACCACGGTCGCGGGAGCCAGCATGGGCGTCGTGGAGCCGCCGGTCGGGGGACGCAGCAGCCAGGCGGCGTTCACCAGGAAGACCTCGGCGTCCTCCAGGGCGGTCAGCTCCCGGGCGAGGCCCCACAGCAGGCTGCTCTTGCCGTTCCCCGCGTCCCCGGTCACCAGGACCGCCTTCGGATCCTCGTCGTAGAGGGCCTCCACCACCCGGCCCTGGAGGGCGCGCCGCACATACAGTCCGCCGCTGAGCTGCGGCGGGGAGCCGGTGCCGCCGTCCGGCCGCGGGGAGTCCACGAGGTCCAGGTCGTCCGAGAACCGCCGCGCCCAGCGGAGGAGTTGGCGGTGTGCGGCCGGTCCGGTGTCCGGTGGGGTTCCCGCGTCCGGGCGCGGGGGCGGTGCCGTCGGCCCTTCCGGGGACGGTGCCGTCGGTCCTTCCGGGGACGGTGCCGCCGTCGGGTCCGTAGGGGTCCCCGGCCCGGGTGGGGCGGCCGGGCCGCCGCCGGGCGGCAGTTCACGCAGCACGGAGAGGGCGAAGGCGGCGGCGTGGCGGGCCGCGCGGGACTGCCAGCCCTCGGCGTCGGCGTCGTACTTCTTCCCGTCGGCCCGGTCGCTGATCCCGCGGACGATCAGGGCGGGCAACGCCGCGTTGAGGTGGGCGGCCTGCGCCACGCCTGCGGCCTCCATCTCGATGGCGGCGGCGTCCTGGTAGTTCCGGCGCAGTTGCCGTCTCAGGGGCGAGTCCGCCGAGTTGAGGACGACCTCCCCGGCGGCCACGGGTTTGAGGTGGACGGACGGGAGGGAGCCGCCGGGCGGGTGGTCCCGCAGCAGACCGGTCCACGCACCGGTCCTGCGGACCATGCGGGCCAGCTGGTCGAGCTCCTGGCGCACCGGCCACACCCTCGGGCGGGAGTGGAACTCACCGTCCTCGTCCTTGCCACCGTGGTACGCGTACACATGCGTGGCCACGACGACGTCCCCGAGCCGGATGTCGCCCTTGAGGGCCCCCGCCACCCCGACGAACGCCACGGCGCGCGGGCGGAACATGGTGATCGCCCGCTCGGTCAGCACGGCCGCCCCCTGGTTGCCGTCGCCGAGCTCGGCGAGCGCCACCCGCCACGGCGTACCGTCGAGCCGGCCCACCTCGAACAGGGTGCCCGCCGGGTGGAGTCGCGGGCGCGGATCGACCAGGTGTGCCCGGACCGCCTCGTACTCCAGGTCCAGTGCGGTCAACACGACGAGTGAGTCGCTGTGATGCCCGGTGCTGTCCACGTATCCCCCCGGCCACGGTCGACCCTCGTGCGGCCCGTGGGCGAGATGCTACCGTCCGCGATCTCCTGGGGCCGGGGGCCGGGACCAGCGGGCGTACCGAACGCGCGCCGGACGTACGGGCGGCCACGGCCATCGGTACCGCCGGGCGGCGCCGGGTGCTTGGATGCGCGGTATGGACCTCCCCCACACAAACCCTTCTTCCCCGAGGCCGATGGCGGCGCCTCCGTTCGACCCCGAGCTGAGGGTCGCGCTGGAGTCCTTGGGCAACGGGCCGAGAGAGCCGGTCACTCCGGCGAATCTCGCCGCCCGGCAGGCACGGGACGCCGCGACCCGGCCCAGGCCGACGGCCGAGGACCTCCGGGCCGACGGCCGTTTCGAGGTGGCGGAGCTGTCCGTCCCCGGGCTGCGGGACGGGCCCGATGTCACGCTGGTGAGCGTGCGGCCCGCCGGGCGCGAAGGGCCGCTGCCGCTGCTGTACTACATGCACGGCGGTGCGATGATCATGGGCAACGCATGGTCGGTGCTTCCGCGGATCCTTCGCGAGTGGGTCCTGCCGCTGGACATGGCGGTCATCTCGGTCGAGTACCGGCTGGCGCCGCGGACGCGGTATCCCGGACCGCTGGAGGACTGCTACGCGGGACTCCTCTGGGTTGCCGGGCACGCGGCCGAACTGGGCGTCGACGCGGACCGCGTCATCGTCGGCGGGAAGAGCGCCGGTGGCGGCCTCGCCGCGGCCCTCGCCCTGCTGATCCGTGATCGTGGCGGTCCCGGCGTCCTCGGGCAGCTCCTGCTGTGCCCGATGCTCGACGACCGCGGACACACCTTCTCCAGCCACCAGATGTCGGGCCTCGGCCTGTGGGACCTCATCTCCGGCGAGACCGCCTGGAAGGCGCTGCTGGGTGACCGCCACGGCGCGGACGTGCCGCCCTACGCGGCGCCTGCCCGCGCCACGGACCTCTCCGGCCTCCCTCCGGCGTTCATCGACGTCGGGTCGGCGGAGATGTTCCGCGACGAGGACGTGGCGTACGCGAACGCGATCTGGCAGGCCGGCGGCCAGGCCGAACTGCACGTGTGGCCCGGCGCCTGCCATGGCTTCGACGGCTTGGCGCCGCAGGCGGCCATCAGCAAGGACGCGCGCGACGCCCGCACCCGCTGGCTCAGGCGCCTCCTCGCTCACTCCGAGAACCCCGGACCGAGGCCCGCCGGATGAGCCGGGCGGGCGGACTCCGGTCACCGGGCGCGACGGGTGGCCACCCGCTTATGGTTGCGGCGCACCCGGACACCGGCCGCCGCGGGGACCCGGCACCGGACGCGCCCCGGAGATCGGCGCACAGCCGCCGATGACCCGCGCGATGGTGAGGGCGCCCGTCTCAGGCGGCCTTCGACCGCCGCTCGGACGACGCGGTCGTCGACCGGGAAACCGACTCCCTCGCCCCGCCGGGAACCAACCGCAGATGACGCCGCTCACGTGTGCGCCGCGAAACCGAGGACGCCCCGGACAACCAGTCCTCGACACGGTCCACGACCAGCAGCAGCAAAACCAGCGTGGGCAGCACTGAGACCGCTACAAAGATCACGACGAAGGTCCCTTCCTCACCGAGCCACCCCGACCGGGTGCCCAGGCCGGCCCAGCGCGCCAACGGTGGCGTGTGGGAATCCTGTGAAGGTCGAGCGCGGTGGCGGCCGTATGGGCGGACCCGCCCCGGGCCCCGGGGCGAATTCAGTGGACACCGCGTGCCAGGGCGGTGAAGGGTGACGGCATGAACCAGGAGGAGATCTGGGACGTCGACGCCGCGCAGCGCTATGACACACCCGGGTCGGGCATGTTCGCGCCCGAGGTCCTGGATCCGACCGTGGACCGCCTGGCCGAGCTCGCGGGCGGCGGAGCGGCACTCGAGTTCGCCATCGGCACCGGCCGGGTGGCCGTCCCGCTCGCCGAACGAGGGGTCCCCGTCACCGGCATCGAGCTGTCACGTCCGATGGTCCGGCAACTGCGCACCAGGGCGGACGAAGCGACGATCCCGGTGATCGTGGGCGACATGGCGACGTCCGTGGCACCCGGGGAGTTCACCCTCGTCTATCTCGTCTACAACACCATCTCCAACCTGCTCACCCAGGCCGAGCAGGTCGAGTGCTTCCGCAACGCCGCCCGCCACCTCAAGCCCGGTGGCCGGTTCGTGATCGAGCTCTGGGTGCCCGAGCTGCGCAAGCTCCCGCCGGGCCAGACGGCCACCGTCTGGCAAGCCGAGCCCGGCTACATCGGGTTGGACACCTACGACGTACTGCGCCAGCACGTCGTCTCCCACCACTTCCGGTTCGACGACACCAAGCAGGCCCGGCTGACCCGCAGCCCGCACCGATACATCTGGCCGGCCGAACTCGATCTGATGGCCCAGCTGGCGGGATTCGAGTGGGAGAGCAGGGACGCGGACTGGTCCGGCGCCGAATTCACCGCCGAGTCGCGGTCCCACGTCTCCGTCTACCGAATCCCGCCGAACCACCGGTAGCCCCGCCCGCCTCGAGTCCCTCTGAGCCGGGCCTTACGTTGGCGGGGCCGGACTTCGGCGGGGCCGGGCATTCCCCGTCAACGTCCGCGCCGGGCGGTTACGGGCGAGGGGAGGCCAGCTCGCGCGGGCGGGTCCTCAACGACCCGGCAGCGTGCTGATCCCGCCGCCGTCGGCAATGAGGATCGCGCCGTTGATGTAGCGGCTCGCGGGACCGGCGAGGAAGGCGACGATCTCGGCGGTCTCGCGCGGCTCACCCGCCCGGCCACGGGCGTTGACCTGGTCCAGCACGGCCACCTGGCCCCGAACATGGCGGATGTGCCTTCGGTCTTCACCGGGCCGGGCGAGACGGTGTTGACCCGCACCCCGCTGCCACCGAACTCGGTGGCCCAGTAGCGGGTGAGGATTTCGACACCGGCCTTGGAGGCCCCATAGGCGGCGCCGATCGGCGCGGGTGTTCTGGCCGCACAGGATCCGATCGTGATGACCGCGCCGTGTCCCCGCGCGGCCATGGCGGGGGCGAGCGTGCCGACCAGGAGGAAGGGGGCTCGGGTATTGACCGCGATATGCCGGTCGAATCCGGCGGCGCCGGTCTGCGCGGTCGGCGTGAAGGGGAAGAGACCCGCGCTGTTGACCAGGATGTCCACCTCGCCCGCCTCCGCGGCCAGCCGCAGCGTGTCCTCGGCATCGGCCAGGTTCACGGCGATGAACCGGCGGCCACCAGCTCCGTGGCGGACCTGCCCGGCGGACCGCGAGGATCTCCGGCTACCGCCGTTCCGGTCCGGCGGTCGCCGGAGATCCGTCGGCGGCCAGGGATTCCATCGCGGGCAGCGCGGCGTACAGCGTCCGCCGCTCCTCGGGGCTCAGCTTCTCGATCCGCGCGGCGAGCCGGGTCGCGGCCTCGCGGCGCACGGCGCGGAGGATTTCACCGCCTGTGTCGGTGAGGGCGATCACGCTGGCGCGGCGGTCCTCGGGGTCGGGGGTCCGCTCGATCCAGCCTGAGGCGTCGAGCTGTTCGACCATGCGGGACGTGGTCGGCAGGGCGATGCCCAGCCGGGTCGCGAGGGTGCTGATGCGCATCGGGCCATGGGTGGCGAGCGCTGCCAGGGCCGCCTGGCGGCTGGGGGTGAGATCGCCGTGTTCGCCCCGGGCGCCCCGCAGGGCGGGGAGCAGATGCTGGAGGGCGGTACGGAGCCGTTCGGCCAGCTCCGCCGGTTCCGGAACGGCGGGCCCCGGGGGACTCGAGGGGCTCGGGGGCGTGGAGTCCGGAGTGGCGGGGCCCGAAGG
>NZ_JAEEAP010000222.1 GCF_016103465.1 Streptomyces sabulosicollis | reverse complement strand
TCTCCAGCGTGACCAGCTCGTTGAGGACGGGCCCCACCCCGTCCTCAACGAGCTGGTCACGCTGGAGAACAGCCTGTCGGCCGTCGTGGTCGAGGACGTGGACTCCGGCGCGGTCACCGCCCGGCTGGAGACGTTGCTGTCCAAGTGGAAGGCGATGTGCTCATCGGCACAGGCGGACGACGGCAATGCCGTGGAGCGGTTGCAGGTGGCGACCGCCGATCAGGTTCTGGAATTCATCGACAACGAACTTGGCCTGTCATGAACAACGTGGCGCGCCCTTCGCTGAAGGCCGGGTGACCCTCTGTGACGCACGCTAGTGAAGAGAAGCTGGTCGACTATCTGAGGCGAGTGGCAGGCGATCTGCACGAAACGCGTCAGCGGCTGCGCGAGCTGGAGGACCGCTCCCAGGAGCCGGTGGCCGTGGTCGGCATGGCCTGCCGCTACCCCGGCGGCGCGGACTCGCCGGAGGCGCTGTGGCGGCTTCTGGCCTCCGGTGCGCATGCGATGGGGGAGTTCCCCGACGACCGGGGCTGGGACCTGGAGGGGCTGTTCCACCCGGACCCGGACCACCCCGGCACCAGCCACGCCCGCGAGGGCGGCTTCCTCTACGACGCCGACCGCTTCGACCCGGAGTTCTTCGGGATCAGCCCGCGCGAGGCGCTGGCCATCGACCCGCAGCAGCGGCTGCTGCTGGAGGTGTCCTGGGAGCTCCTCGAACGCGCCGGAATCGACCCGGTCTCGCTGAAGGGCACCCCGACGGGTGTGTACGCCGGGACCGCGCTGCCCGGCTTCGGCACCCCGCACATCGAGAAGAGCGCCGAGGGCTATCTGGTGACGGGCAACGCGCCCAGTGTGCTCTCCGGCCGGGTGGCGTACACCCTCGGCCTGGAGGGACCGGCGGTCACGGTGGACACGGCGTGCTCGTCCTCACTGGTGTCGATGCACCTGGCCGGTCAGGCACTGCGGCAGGGCGAGTGCACCCTGGCCCTGGCCGGCGGGGTGACGGTGATGGCGATCCCGAACGTCTTCACCGAGTTCTCCCGGCAGCGCGGGCTGGCTCCCGACGGCCGGTGCAAGGCGTTCTCCGCCGACGCCGACGGCACCGCCTTCTCCGAGGGCGTCGGCCTGGTACTGCTGGAGCGGCTGTCCGACGCCCGGCGCCACGGGCGTCGGGTGCTGGCGGTGATCCGGGGCTCGGCCATCAACCAGGATGGCGCCTCCAACGGACTGACCGCGCCCAACGGACCCTCCCAACAGCGCGTCATCCTCCAGGCGTTGGCGAACGCGCGGCTGTCCCCGGCCGAGGTGGACGCGGTGGAGGCGCACGGCACCGGAACCCGCCTCGGCGATCCCATCGAGGCCCATGCGCTGCTCGCCACCTACGGCCGGGACCGGCCCGAGGACCGGCCGCTGTGGCTGGGATCGGTCAAGTCCAACATCGGGCACACCCAGGGCGCCGCGGGTGTGGCCGGTGTCATCAAGATGATCATGGCGATGCGGCACGAGACGCTGCCCGCCACCCTGCACGTCAAGCAGCCCACGCCCCACGTGGCATGGGACACGGGCGCCGTACGCCTGCTCACCGAAGCCGTCGGGTGGCCGCGCGGCGAACGGCCCCGGCGGGCCGCGGTGTCCTCCTTCGGCATCTCCGGTACCAACGCCCATCTGCTGCTGGAACAGCCCCCCGCCGACGAGACCTCCGCGCCGCACCGGACCCCCGAACCGACCGCCGTGGACACGGCGGCGCCGGACCTCCGCCCGGTGCCCTGGGCGGTGTCCGCCCGTACCGGACAGGCGTTACGGGACCAGGCCGAGGCACTCGCCGCACACCTCACCGCCCACCCCGCGCTGCCCGTGTCCGATGTGGCCTGGTCGCTGGCCCGGACCCGCTCGGCCCTCGAACACCGGGCCGTGGTCATCGGCGAGGACCGCGACGAACTGCTGGCCGCCGTGCGGGCCCTGGCCGACGACCGGAGCCACCCCGGGCTGATCCGGGCCACGGCGCCGACCCGGCCCGGCGGCACCGCCCTCATGTTCACCGGGCAGGGCAGCCAGCGGCCCGGCATGGGCCGTGAGCTGTACCGGACCTTCGATGTGTTCGCCGCCGCCCTGGACGAGGTCTGCGCCCATCTGGATCCGCTGCCCGACCACCCGCTGCGCGAGATCCTCTTCGCGGCGGAGGACAGCGACCAGGCGCGGGCCCTGCACGGCACCGGCGTGACCCAGGCGGCCCTCTTCGCCCTGGAGACCGCGCTCTTCCGGCTCGTCGAGTCGTTCGGCCTCACCCCCTCCTTCCTGACCGGGCACTCCGTCGGCGAACTGGTGGCCGCACACGTGGCGGGCGTGCTCTCCCTCCCGGACGCCTGCGAACTGGTGGCCGCCCGCGGCCGGTTGATGCAGGCCCTGCCGTCCGGCGGCGCCATGGCCGCCGTCGAGGCCACCGAGGAACAGGTCCTCCCCCTGCTCGCGGGCCGTGAGGACCGCGTGGCCCTCGCCGCGGTCAACGGCCCCACCTCAGTGGTCGTGTCCGGAGCCACCGAGACCGTCGAGGAGATCGCCCGCACCCTGAAGGAACGAGGGCACCGCACCAAGCGGCTCCGGGTCAGCCACGCCTTCCACTCGCCCCTCCTGGCCCCCATGCTCGACGACTTCCGCGAGGTGGCGCGGCGGCTCACCTACCACCCACCGCGCATCCCGGTGATCTCCAACGTCACCGGCCGGCAGGCCGACCCCGAGCAGCTCCGCGACCCCGAGTACTGGGTGCGCCACGTCAGCGAGCCCGTACGGTTCCACGACGGACTGCGCACCCTGCACGGCGAAGGCGTGACGCGCTACCTCGAACTCGGCCCGGACGCCGTCCTGACCACCATGGCCCAGGACGCCCTGGCCTCCGACACCCCCGGCGACCCGGACCTCACCTCCGTGTTCGCCACCGCCCTGCGCCCGGGCCGCGACGAGACCCGTACGCTGCTGACCGCGCTCGCCCTGACACACGTCGACGGCGGCACGGTCGACTTCGCCGCCGCCCTCCCCGAGGACGCGGGCCGTGTCGACCTGCCCACCTACCGGTTCCAGCGGCAGCGGTACTGGCGGCCCGTCCCGAACGCCACCGCCGACGTACGCGCCGTCGGCCTCGGCGCCACCGGCCATCCCCTGCTCCAGGCCGCCGTGGAGACACCCGACGGCGGGCTGCTGCTCACCGGACGGCTGTCCGCGCACACCCATGCGTGGCTCGCCGACCACACCATCGCGGACAGCGTTCCCCTGCCCGGTACGGCCCTGCTGGAGCTGGCCCTCCTCGCCGCCGCGCACACCGGCTGCGAGCTGATCGACGACCTCACCCTGGAGACGCCGCTGATCCTGCCCGCCTCCGGGGCGGTACGGATCCAGCTCGCCGTCACCCCGCCCGGTGAGGCCGGACGACGGACCGTCACCATCGCCTCGCGCCCCGCCGACGAGGGCGGGGACGCGCTGGACGCACCGGCCCCCTGGCGCCACCACGCCACCGGCGCACTGTCCGACGCCGTCGCGCCACCGCCCGGCGACGAACCGTCGGCCACGGTCTGGCCACCCGCCGGGGCCGTCCCGGTCGACGTGGCGGACCTGTACGAGCGCCTGGCCGCGCGGGGATACGCCTACGGACCCGCCTTCCGCGGTCTGCACACCGCATGGCGGCTCGGCGAGGAGATGTTCGCCGAGGTGCGTCTGGCCCCCGAACAGCGTGGCGAGGCCGACGGCTACGGGCTGCACCCCGCCCTGCTCGACAGCGCCCTGCACCCCGTCGAAGAGCTCTTCGGCGGTGGTCGGGTGCCGGACGGCGCCGAGGGGACCGTCCGGCTGCCGTTCTCGTTCGGCGGGGTGCGGCTCCTCGCCACCGGCGCCACCCGCCTGCGCGTACGCATCACCCCCACCGCCCCGGACACCGTCGCTCTGAGGCTGACCGACGACCACGGAGCGCCCGTGGCCACCATCGACGCCCTCGGGCTGCGGGAGGTCCCCGCCGACCGCTGGCGGTCCGCCCGCGCCGCCACGGCCGACACCCCGCTGTACCGCCTGGACTGGCAGCCGTATCCGGTCGCCGCCGACACGGCGCCGCCGACGGCGAGTTGGGCGATCGTCGGGCCCCGGAAGCCGGACCCAAACCTCCCGGCCCATCCGGACCTGTCCGCCCTGATGGCCGCCCTCGACGCCGGACAGCCCGCCCCCGACACCGTCGTCCTCGAATGCCCCGGCGCACCGGACACCGCACCACACCCGGACGAGACGCCCGCCCGCGTACGCGCGGCGGTCCATCACGTCCTCGACGCGCTGCGCACCTGGCTGACGGACGAGCGGTTCAGCGGAACCCGGCTGGTCGTCGCCACCCGCGGCGCCGTCGCCACCGGCCCCGGGGACGGGCCCGCCGACCTGGCCACCGCGCCGGTATGGGGCCTGGTCCGCGCCGCGCAGGCCGAACACCCCGAGCGCATCCTGCTGCTCGACCTGGACGACGACCCCTCGTCGCGCGATGTGCTGCGCACCGTCCTTCCGGCCGCCGTCGCCGGTGCCGAATCCGAGGTGGCGGTACGGACGGGAACGGCCCATGTGCCGCGTCTGGTCACCGTTCAGCCCGGCCGGGACACCCCGTCCCGCGCCCTCGACCCGGACGGCACGGCCCTGATCACCGGTGGCACCGGAGCGCTGGGCCGGATGGTCGCCCGGCATCTGGTCACCACACACGGCGCCCGCCATCTGCTGCTGGTCAGCCGGCGCGGTGGCGTCACGGAGGACATCGACGCGTTCGCGGACGAACTGACCGCGCTGGGCGCGGCGGACGTACGCGTCGTCGCGTGTGACGCCGCCGACCCCGAGGCGCTGGCCGCCCTGCTCGCCACCCTCCCCGAAGCCCATCCCCTGACGGCCGTCGTCCACGCCGCGGGGGTGCTCGACGACGGTGTGGTCACCGCCATGACCCCCGGGCAACTCGACACCGTCCTCGCCCCCAAGCTGGATGCCGCATGGCATCTGCACCGGCTGACCCGGGACATGGACCCGGCCGCGTTCGTGATGTTCTCCTCCGCCGCCTCCGTCATGGGCAACGGCGGCCAGGCCAACTACGCCGCGGCCAACATGTTCCTCAACGCCCTCGCCGAACACCGCCGCGCCGAGGGGCGGACGGCCCACACGCTGGCCTGGGGGCTGCTGGCGTCCGCCGGCGGCATGACCGGCCACCTGGACGACGCGGACCTGGCCCGGATGGCCCGCTCCGGTATCGCCCCCGTCTCCAACGAGCAGGCGCTGACGCTGCTCGACGCCGCGCTCACCACCGATCACCCCACGCTCGTCCCCGCGCGCTTCGACCTCGCGGCGCTGCGCACCCGGGCCGCCGCCGGGCCGCTTCCGCCCGTGCTGCGGCGGCTGGTGCACATCCCCACGCGCGCCGCGCGGAACACCGGGTCGGGCTCCCTGTCCGGACGGCTCGCCGGGCTGTCCGCCGAGGAGCAGGACCGGCTCATCGAAGAGCTGGTACGCGACCAGGTGGCCACCGTGCTCGCCCATCCCGCACCGGAGGCCATCGACCTGGGCAGGGCCTTCCAGGAGCTCGGCTTCGACTCGCTGACGGCACTTGACCTGCGCAACCGGCTCAACGCCGCCACCGGCACCCGGATCCCGGCCACCGTCATCTTCGACTATCCGACCCCCGACGCCCTGGTGCGCTTCCTGCGGGAGCGGCTGGTCGGCGCACCGGCCGGGACACCGCTCCCGACGACGGCCGCCGTGGCGGCCACTGACGACGACCCGATCGTCATCGTCGGCATGGCCTGCCGCTACCCGGGCGGCGTCGGCTCCCCCGAGGAGCTGTGGCGGCTGGTGGCCGAGGGGGTGGACGCGATCGGGGAGTTCCCCGCGGACCGCGGCTGGGACCTCGCGGACCTCTTCGACCCCGACCCGGACCACACGGGCACCAGCTACACCCGCGAGGGCGGGTTCCTCTACGAGGCGCCGCGGTTCGACGCCGAGTTCTTCGGGATCTCCCCCCGCGAGGCGCTGGCCACCGACCCCCAGCAGCGGCTGCTGCTGGAGACGGCGTGGCAGGCGTTCGAGAGCGCGGGCATCGACCCGGTGAGCCTGCGGGGCAGCCGCAGCGCGGTGATCACCGGGGTGATGTACGACGACTACGGCAGCCGTTTCCTGGGCCGCACCCCGGAGGGCGTCGAGGGCCGGCTGATGACCGGCAGCACACCGAGCATCGCCTCCGGACGGGTGGCGTTCACCTTCGGCCTGGAGGGGCCGGCGGTGACGGTGGACACGGCGTGTTCGTCGTCGCTGGTGGCCATGCATCTGGCGGCGCAGGCGCTGCGGCAGGGGGAGTGCACCCTGGCCCTGGCCGGTGGCGTCACGGTGATGGCCACACCGAACACCTTCGTGGAGTTCTCGCGGCAACGCGGACTGGCCCCGGACGGCCGCTGCAAGCCGTTCGCCGCGGCGGCCGACGGCACCGGCTGGGGCGAGGGCATCGGGCTGCTCGTCCTGGAGCGGCTGTCGGACGCGCGCCGCAACGGGCGTGAGGCGCTGGCGGTGATCCGTGGGTCGGCGGTCAACCAGGACGGCGCCTCCAACGGTCTGACCGCGCCGAACGGGCCCTCTCAGCAGCGGGTGATCCGCCAGGCCCTGGCCACCGCACGGCTCTCCCCGGCCGACGTCGACGTGGTGGAGGCCCACGGCACGGGCACCACCCTCGGCGACCCGATCGAGGCCCAGGCCCTGCTGGCCACCTACGGGCGGGAGCGGCCGGAGGGCCGTCCGCTGTGGCTCGGCTCCATCAAGTCCAACATCGGTCACACGCAGGCCGCCGCGGGCGTGGCGGGTGTGATCAAGATGGTGATGGCGATGCGTCACGGGCTGCTGCCCGCCTCCCTGCACATCGACGAGCCCAGCCCGCACGTGGAGTGGGACGACGACGGAGTGCGGCTGCTGACCGAGGCGGTCGAGTGGCCGACGGACGAGCGGCCACGCCGGGCCGGTGTGTCCTCCTTCGGCATCAGCGGCACCAACGCCCATGTGATCCTCGAACAGGCCCCCGACCGGCGTACGGAGCCCGAGGCCGAGCCCGAGCCCGACGGCCCCCGGGCGGTGCCCTGGGTGCTGTCCGCGCGGAGCGCGGGCGCGTTGCGGGACCAGGCGCGGGCGCTGGCCGCGCGGCTGACCACCGGCCCCACGGCCTCGCCCGTCGAAGTGGGCTGGTCCCTCATCCGCTCCCGCAGCCTGTTCGACCACCGCGCCGTGGTGGTCGGCGAGAGCCGCGCCGAACTGATGGCGGCCATCGAGGCCCTGGCGGCCGACGAGACACACCCGGGCGTGGTGCACACGGGCACCGCCGCCACGGGCGGTGCGGGCCCGGTGCTGGTCTTCCCCGGCCAGGGCTCCCAGTGGATCGGGATGGGCGCCGGACTGCTGGACGCCTCACCGGTGTTCGCCGCCCGGGTGGCGGACTGCGAACGAGCGCTCGCCCCCCACGTCGACTGGTCGCTCACCGATGTCCTGCGCGGCGTGGACGGCGCGGGCGATCTGAGCCGGGTGGACGTGGTGCAGCCCGTCCTGTGGGCGGTGATGGTGTCCCTGGCCGCCGTATGGGCGGGCCACGGGGTGCGGCCCGCCGCCGTCGTGGGGCACAGCCAGGGCGAAATCGCCGCCGCCTGCGTGGCCGGGGCGCTCACCCTGGAGGACGGCGCCCGGATCGTGGCCCTGCGCAGCCGGGCGCTGCGCCAACTGGCCGGTGGCGGGGCCATGGCTTCCCTCGGTGTGGGCCAGGATCAGGCCACGGATCTGCTGTCCGGGCTCGGCGACCGGGCCGCCGCCGTGGTCGTGGCCGCCGTGAACGGCCCCGCCTCCACCGTGGTGTCCGGCCCGCCGGAGCAGGTGGCCGCCGCCGTGGCCGCCTGCCGTGACACCGGCGAACGCGCCCGGATGATCGAGGTGGACTACGCCTCGCACAGCCCTCAGGTCGATGAGATCGCCGACGAACTCACCCAGCTGCTCGGGGAAGTTGAGCCGGTCGGGGCGTCCGCGTCCGGGGCGGTGTTCTACTCGACCGTGACCGGTGGCCGGGCGGACGGATCCGTCCTGGACACGGGCTATTGGGTGCGGAACCTGCGGGAGCGGGTGCGGTTCGCCGAGGCGATCCAGGCGCTGCTGGCCGATGGCCACCGGGTGTTCATCGAGGCCAGCACCCACCCCGTCCTCACGGTGGGCATGCAGGAGAGCTTCGAGGAGGCGGGCGTGCCCGCCGTCACCGTCCCCACCCTGCGCCGGGACCACGGCGATCTCGCCCAGCTGGTGCGGTCGCTGGCCCAGGCGTTCACCGCGGGGGCCGCCGTCGACTGGACCACCCTGTTCCCCACCGACCCCGCGCCCCGCACCGTGCCGCTGCCCACCTACGCCTTCCAGCGCGAGCGCTACTGGCTCGAGGGCACCGCGGGACGGGGCGGCGACCCCGCCGACCTCGGCCTGGTCTCCGCGGACCACCCGCTGCTCGGCGCGGCCGTGGAGCTCGCCGACGGCAGCACCCATCTGCTCACCGGACGGCTGACGGCCGGTGGCGGCGAGGGCTGGCTCAACGACCACGTGGTGGCCGGTGCCCCGCTGGTGCCGGGCGCGGCCCAGGCCGAATGGGCGCTGCGGGCCGCCGACGAGGCGGGCTGCGGCACGGTGGAGGAACTCGCCCTGCAGGTCCCGCTCGTCCTCCCGGACACCGGCGGGCTGCGCGTCCAGGTGGTGGTGGGCGAGGCCGCCGACGACGGGCGCCGCGACGTACGGGTGTACTCCCGGCCCGACCGCGACGCCGAAACCACCACGGACCCGGTCTGGGTGTGCCATGCGGTCGGCGTCCTCGGCCCGCACGGCGAACCGGCACCCCAGCCCTCCGGGGCCTGGCCCCCGCCGAGCGCGGAGCCGGTGGACACGGACGGCTTCTACGAGCGTGCCGCGGCCGCCGGGTACGGATACGGGCCAGCGTTCCAGGGCGTTCGCAAGCTGTGGCGCGACGGCGCCGATGTGCTGGCCGAGGTGGCGCTGCCCGAAGCGGCGGGCGACCAGGCCGGATTCGGCATCCACCCGGCGTTGCTGGACGCCGCGCTGCACCCGGCGTCCCTCCTCCACCGGCCCGACCGGCGCCAGGACCCCGACCGGCGCCAGGTGCCCGACCAGCCCGAGGGGCAGCACGACGACGGCCCCGAGGGGCAGCACGACGACGGCCAGGTGTGGCTGCCGTTCGCCTGGAACGGCGTGTCGCTGTGGGCCGCCGGAGCGACCACCGTACGCGTCCGGCTGTCCCCGCGTGAGCGGGGTGCGGACGGCGAGCGGGCGGTGCGGATCGCCGTGGCCGACGCCGTGGGCGACCCGGTGCTGACGGTCGACTCGCTGGTGCTGCGCCCGGCCCGTACGGATCAGCTGCGGACCGCCGGACGAGGCGCCGTGGACGGGCTGTTCACCCTGGACTGGATCCCGCTCGCCGAGCCGGCGCCCGGTGCCGACGCGGGCCTCCCCGAGCCGGTGGCCGGGGACGGCGGCTGGGTGGCACTGGGTTCCGAGGGGCTGGACTGGGTCCCATCGGGCGTGGTCCGCCACCCCGACCTGGAGTCGCTGGTCGCGGCGATCGACGCGGGGACGCCCGTGCCCTCGGTGGCGCTGACCGCCGTACCGGCCTCGGTGACGACCGCCCTGGCCTCGCTGACCGCCGTACCGGCCTCGGTGACGACCGCCCCGGCCTCGCTGACCGCCGTACCGGCCTCCACGACGGCCGTGGACATCGGGGCCGCCGAAGCCGACGCCCTGGCGGCCGTACGGCGGACCCTGGACGTGTTGCGGGCCTGGCTGGCCGAACCCCGCCTGGCCGAGAGCCGCTTGGTCGTGGTGACACACGGCGCCGTCGGGGCCGGCGGCCCCGTGCCGGAGGACCCGGGTACCGGGGCCGTGGACGCGGCCGGTGCCGCGGTGTGGGGGCTGCTGCGCAGCGCACAGGCGGAGAACCCGGAGCGGTTCATCCTGCTCGACCGCGATCCGCACGCAGCGCCCGACCCCGACGAGATCGGCGCGGCGGTGCTGGACGGTGTGCTGAGGGCCGTCGCACTGGACGAACCGCAGGTGGCGGTGGGCTCCGGCCGGGTGTGGGCCCCCCGTCTGACGCGCGCCGGCGGCCCCGGCAGCGGCGGTCTGGTGGGCCCGCTGGCGCACCCCGCGTGGCGGCTCGCCGTGGAGGGCGCGTCCACCGTGGACAACGTGACGCCCGTGCCGTGCCCCGAGGTGCTCGAGCCGCTGGGGCCAGGAGAAGTCCGGATCGCCGTACACGCGGCGGGCATGAACTTCCGCGACGCGCTCATCGTCGTGGGGATGTACCCCGGTGGCGGAGTGTTCCGCGGCAGCGAGGGCGCCGGAGTGGTCGTGGACATCGGCCCGGAGGTGACCGGGCTGGCGGTGGGCGACCGGGTCATGGGCCTGTTCGAGGGCGCGTTCGGCCCGTGGGCGGTGGCGGACGCGCGCATGGTCGTGCCGATCCCCGACGGCTGGAGCTTCCGGCAGGCGGCCGCCGTACCGGTGGTGTTCCTCACGGCCTGGTACGGGCTGGTGGACCTGGCCGGGCTGCGGAACGGCGAAACGGTGCTGATCCACGCCGCCACCGGTGGCGTCGGCATGGCGGCGGTGCAGATCGCCCGCCACCTGGGCGCCGAGGTCTATGCCACGGCGAGCCCCGGCAAGCACGGGGTGCTGGAGGAGATGGGCGTCGATGCGGCCCATCGGGCCTCGTCGCGCGATCTGGACTTCGAGGAGGTGTTCCGCGAGGCCACTGGCGGACGGGGCGTCGATGTGGTGCTCAACAGTCTCGCCGGGCCGTTCGTGGACGCCTCCCTGCGGCTGCTGGCCGACGGCGGACGGCTCTCCGAGATGGGCAAGACCGACATCCGCGCCCCGGAACACCTCGCGGCCGCCCATCCGGGCGTCCGCTATCGCGCCTTCGACCTGGTCCCCGACGCCGGGCCGGATCGCATCGGGGAGATGCTGCACGAACTGGGCGAGCTGTTCACCGCCGGAGTGCTGCGGCCCGCGCCGGTGCGGCCCTGGCCGCTCAGCCGGGCGCGGGACGCGCTACGGCAGCTGAGCCAGGCCAGGCACACCGGCAAGCTGGTGCTCGACGTACCCGCCGCCCTCGACCCGGACGGCACGGTCCTGATCACCGGCGGCACCGGAACCCTGGGCGCCTCCATCGCCGAACACCTGGTCCGCGCTTGGGGGATCGGCCATCTGCTGCTGGTGAGCAGGCGAGGGCCGGACGCTCCGGGCGCCCGCGACCTGGCCGCCCGGCTGGAGGAACGGGGCGCGCGGGTGCGGCTCGTGGCGGCGGATGTCACGGACGCCTCGGCGGTGGCGGATCTGGTGGCGGGGGTCGATCCCGAGCATCCGCTGACCGGAGTCATCCACGCCACGGGCGTGCTGGACGACGCGGTGGTGACCTCACAGACCCCCGAACGGCTGGCTCGGGTCTGGGCGGCCAAGGCCACGGCCGCGGCCCATCTGCACACGGCGACGGCCCATCTGCGGCTCGGCATGTTCGTCCTCTTCTCCTCCGCCGCGGGCACACTCGGGAGCCCGGGGCAGGCCAACTACGCCGCCGCCAACGCCTTTTGTGACGCGCTCGCCGCCCATCGGCGGGCCGCCGGACTGCCGGGCGTATCGATCGCCTGGGGCCTGTGGGCCGACGCCAGCGGGATGACCGGACACCTGGTTGAGGCGGATCTGGCCCGGATGTCCCGTACCGGCGTGGCCGCCCTGAGCACCCGGCACGGTCTGACCCTGCTCGACGCCGCCGTCCAGCACGGCGGTGCCCATCTGGTCGCCGCCCAGGTGGACCCCCGCACCCTCGCCGGACTGCCCGCCGACAGCCTGCCCGCCACACTGCGTGCCCTGGCCGCCACCGGCGGCGGTGCGGGCGCCGGGCGGCGCACCGCGGCGGCGGCCGGGGAGGACCGGCAGGTGGACTGGGGCGCCCGGCTCGCGGGCCTGTCCACGGCCGAACGGCACCGACTCGTGCTCAACCTGGTCCGTGGCCACGCCGCCACGGTGCTCGGACACGCCGATGTGGACGCCGTGCAGGCCGAGGCCAGCTTCAAGGAGCTGGGCTTCGACTCCCTGACCGCTGTCGAACTGCGCAACCGCCTCGCCGCCGCCACGGGTCTGCGCCTGCCCGCCGGACTGGTCTTCGACTACCCGGAAGCGGCCGTACTCGCCGACTACCTGCGGGAACGGCTGGCACCCGGCGAAGGGGCCACGCCGGGGCGGGACGCCGTCGACCCGGTCCTGGGCGAGCTGGCCAGGCTCGACGCCACCCTGGCCACCCTCGACACCGACGACGAAGGCCGGCAGCGGATCGCCCGACGCCTGGGCGCCCTGCTGGCCAAGTGGAACGGCGGCGGGTCCGGCGACCCGGCCGGGGCGACCGGCTTCGACGCCCTCGAAGCCGCCTCGGACGACGAGATGTTCGAGCTCATTGACCGTGAACTGCCCTGATGGAGGCGCGGAACTGATGTCGGGTACCGAAGAGAAGCTCCGCCAGTACCTCAAGAAGGTCACGGCTGATCTGGGGCAGACGCGTCGGCGGCTTCGCGAGATGGAGGAGCGTTCCCAGGAGCCGGTGGCCATCGTGAGCATGGCCTGCCGGTTTCCCGGCGGAATCACCTCGCCCGAGGACCTGTGGCAGCTGGTCGCCTCGCGCGGCGACGCGATCGGGGAGTTTCCGACCGACCGCGGCTGGGACCTGGACGGGCTGTTCCACCCGGACCCCGACCACTCCGGCACCAGCTACGTCCGCCAGGGCGGATTCCTGGACCGGGCCGACGGCTTCGACGCCACCTTCTTCGGCATCAGCCCGCGCGAGGCCCTGGCCGCCGAACCCCAGCAGCGCCAACTGCTGGAAGTCTCCTGGGAACTGCTGGAACGCGCCGGAATCGACCCCACCTCGCTGAAAGGCACCCCCACCGGGGTCTACGCGGGCGCCGGAATCCTCGGCTTCGGCACCCCGCAGATCGAAAAGAGCGCGGAGGGATATCTGCTCACCGGAAACACCCTGAGCGTCGTCTCCGGCCGGGTGGCCTTCACCCTCGGCCTGGAGGGGCCCGCGGTGACGGTGGACACGGCGTGTTCGTCGTCGCTGGTGGCCATGCATCTCGCCTGCCAGGCACTGCGGCAGGGGGAGTGCACCCTGGCCCTGGCCGGTGGTGTGACCGTGATGACCACTCCGCACACCTTCGTGGAGTTTTCCCGCCAGCGCGGTCTGGCCCCCGACGGCCGCTGCAAGCCCTTCGCGGCCACCGCGGACGGCACGGGCTTCTCGGAGGGCGTGGGACTCCTGCTGCTGGAGCGGCTCTCCGACGCACAGCGCAACGGCCACCAGGTGCTGGCGGTGATCCGGGGCTCGGCCATCAACCAGGACGGCGCGTCGAACGGGCTGACCGCGCCGAACGGTCCCTCGCAGCAACGAGTGATCCGGCAGGCGCTGATCAACGCGCAACTGGCCTCCGCCGAGGTGGACGCGGTGGAGGCCCATGGCACGGGCACGACCCTCGGCGACCCGATCGAGGCGGAGGCGCTGATCGCCGCGTACGGTCAGGACCGGCCGGAGGACCGGCCGCTGTGGCTGGGCTCGCTGAAATCCAACATCGGCCATACGCAGGGCGCGGCGGGTGTGGCCGGTGTCATCAAGATGGTGATGGCCCTGCGCCATGAACTGCTGCCCGCCACGCTGCACGTCGATGAGCCCACCCCGCACGCGGACTGGTCCGGCGGGACGGTGCGGCTGCTCACGGAGCCGGTGGAGTGGCCGAGGAACGAGCGCCCGCGCCGGGCCGGTGTGTCCGCGTTCGGGATCAGCGGCACCAATGCGCATGTGATCGTGGAGCAGGCTCCTGGGGTGGAGGTGCTGGAGGCGTTCTCTGGGGT
>NZ_JAEEAP010000221.1 GCF_016103465.1 Streptomyces sabulosicollis | reverse complement strand
GCCCCGCACCGGACCCGTCCCCCGATCCGGTGCCCAAGCCGCCGGGCCCGGATCCGGTTCCGGACCCCTCACCGGCGCCCGGCCCCTTGACCCGGTGAGCCCCTCGGCCCGGTGAGCCCCTCGGCCCGGTGAGCCCCTCGGCCCGGTGAGCCCCTTGACCCGGTGAGCCCCTTGACCCGGAGGGAGCTCGCCGGGTGAGCGCCCGGGTGGCGTAACAGCGGTGGGTGCCGCGGCGGTCGGAGTGAGACCGTCGGACGGAACCGGACCGGCAAAGGAGAAGCAGATGGCCACCACCGCTCCGGCCCGCCCCGTCCTCGAACCCGCCGCCGCGGCGTTCGCCGAGGCCACCGCCAAGCCGCCGTACCCGTATCAGATGACGCCCGCCGAAGGCCGTCGCACGCTCGACGAGGTGCAGTCGGGCGAGGTGCCCAAACCCGAGGTGGACGAGGAGTGGATCAGCGTCGGGGGGATCCCGGCGGGCGGCGTCAGGGCGCGGATCGTCCGCCCCCCGAAGGCCGTCGGCACCCTTCCGGCGATCCTCTACGTCCACGGCGCGGGCTGGGTGTTCGGCAACGCCCACACCCATGACCGGCTGGTCCGGGAGCTGGCGGTCCGGGTGGGCGCCGCGGTCGTCTTCCCCGAGTACGACCTCTCCCCCGAGGCCCACTACCCGGTGGCGCTGGAGCAGAGCTACGCGGTGGGCCAGTGGATCGTGGCCCACGGCGAGGGGGCGGGGCTCGACGCCTCCCGGATCGCGGTGGCCGGGGACTCGGTGGGCGGCAACATGGCCATCGCCCTCACCCTGCTCGCCAAGCGGCGCGGCGATCTGCCGCTGGTGCGGCAGGTGCTCTTCTATCCGGTGACCGACGCCGCCTTCGACACCGGCTCCTACGAACAGTTCGCCGAGGGCTACTTCCTCACCCGTGAGGCGATGAAGTGGTTCTGGGACCAGTACACCACCGACCCGGCGCAGCGCTCCGAGATCACCGCCTCCCCGCTGCGCGCCACCCCCGAGCAGCTTGCCGGGCTGCCCCCCGCGCTGATCATCACCGGTGAGGCGGATGTGCTGCGCGACGAGGGCGAGGCGTACGCGGCCAAGCTGCGGAAGGCCGGGGTGCCGGTCACCGCCCTGCGGATGCAGGGGATCATCCATGACTTCCTGATGCTGGACGCGCTCCGCGACACCCGGGCCGCGCGCGCCGCGCTCACCCTGGCCGTGGACACCCTCCGTGACGCGCTGGGCACCGCCTGAGCGCTCCGCTGGCATTGCCCTGACCTGCCATCCAGCCGTCGGCGCGAGCAGCCACGACGGCGCCGCGATTCCGCCCGTCCGCCGAGACCAGCAGGCCCAGGCCCAGCCCCAGGTCCAGGCCCAGCCCCAGGTCCAGGCCCAGGTCCGGTCCAGGCCCAGGCTCGAGCTCAGGCGCCGCCCTTCGCCTGCCGCTTGAGCTCCTGCTTGTGGGCGCGGACCTTGTCCAGCGACTCGGGCCCGGTGATGTCGGCCACCGAGCGGTACGCGCCCTCCTCGCCGTACGCCCCGGCCGCCTCCCGCCAGCCCTCCGGCCGCACTCCCATCCGCTTGCCCAGCAGCGCGAGGAAGATCCGCGCCTTCTGCTCGCCGAAACCGGGCAGCTCCTTCAGCCGCCGGAGCAGCTCCCGGCCGGAGGGGACATCGCGCCACAGGGCGGTCGGGTCGCCCTCGTAGTGCTCGGCCAGATACCGGCACAGCTGCTGGACGCGCCCCGCCATCGAGCCCGGGTAGCGGTGCACGGCAGGCTTCTCCGACAGCAGCGCCGCGAACCCCTCGGGGTCATGGGCGGCGATCTCCTGGGCGTCCAGCTCGTCCCTGCCCAGGCGCCGCGCGATGGTGTACGGGCCGGTGAAGGCCCATTCCATGGGCACCTGCTGATCGAGCAGCATCCCGATCATCAGGGCCAGCGGGTCGCGCTCGAGCAGGGCGTCCGCCTCGGGCTGCTGGGCGAGACGAAGGCGTGCGTTCATCCCGTGGGGGTACCCCTCCATGACCAGGGCGAAGCGCCCTTAACTCGCATACCACCCAAAAGCTCTCGTACCATCACTAATTCGGTCGAATTGCGAGGTGTTAGGGCCCATGCGAATCTGGTGGCGACCGCCGTGACATCGGACCACGGAGGCGAGTGACCATGTCAGCAACCGCGACTCGCCAACGACGCCATGACGACACTCCCGACACCGGCGGTGCCTTCTTGCGTCTGTCCCGGCTCCCGTCCGGGCCCGAACGCGACGCGCTGCGCGAGGCGATCATCTGCGCCTGGCTGCCCGTCGCCAAACGCCTGGCGCTGCGCTTCCGCAACAAGGGCGAGAACATGGAGGACCTCACCCAGGTCGCCTCGCTGGCCCTGGTGAAGGCCGTCGACCGCTATGACCCCGGCCTCGGCCACGCCTTCCCCTCCTATGCGATCCCCGTCATCACCGGTGAGCTCAAGCGCCACTTCCGCGACTATCTGTGGACGCTGCACATCCCCCGCAACATCCAGGAGGTCCGCTCCCGCACCCGCTCCGCGCGCGACGCGCTGGAGCAGGAGCTCGGCGGGCGCGCCCCCACCATCCACGAGATCTGCCTGCGCACCGGCATGCCCCAGGAGGATGTGAAGGCCGGTCTGGAGGCCAGCGCCTCCTGCACCCCGCTCTCCCTCAACGCCGCGGTCCAGGGCGCCGAGGAGCGGCTGCTCGCCGAGACGGTGGGCGCGGACGACGCCGCGATCGAACGCGTCGTCAACCGCGAGGCGCTGCGGGTGCTGATCGCCGAGCTGTCGGAACAGGACCGCTACGTCCTCTATCTGAGGTTCTTCGCGGGGCTTTCGCAGAGCCAGATCGGTGAGATCCTGGGCTTCTCGCAGATGCACATATCCCGCAGGCTCTCGCGGCTCTACAGCGAACTGCGGCAAGGGCTCATGGCCTACGCCTAGCGGCGGCACCGGACCGGCGCCCAGCGACAGCAGCCCGCGCAACCCCCCGGCAGGAGGTGGCCGATGCGCTCCGAGACCGCCCGTATCGCCGCGGACGACGCCATGCTCGTGGGCGATCTGGCCCTTCCCGACCGGCCCATCGGCGTCGTCGCGTTCGCCCACGGCAGCGGCAGCTCCCGGCACAGCCCGCGCAACCGCGCGGTGGCCCGGGTACTGCAGGACGCGGATCTGGCCACCCTGCTGTTCGATCTGCTCACCGAGGCCGAGGAGCGGGTGGACGCGATCACCGCCGAACTGCGCTTCGACATCCCGCTGCTGGGCAGGCGGCTGGTGGCCGCGGTGAACTGGCTCGACGGGCACCCGGCCACCGCCGGGCTGCCGGTGGGGCTGTTCGGCGCCAGTACGGGCGCGGCGGCGGCGCTGACGGCCGCCGCGGAGCGGCCTGAGCGGGTGACGGCCGTGGTCTCACGGGGCGGTCGGCCCGATCTGGCGGGCGGCGCGCTGAACCGGGTACGGGCGCCGGTGCTGCTCATCGTGGGCGGTGACGACCACGAGGTGCTGCGGCTCAACCAGCAGGCGGCCGCCATGCTCGCCGCCCCGCAGGAGATCCATGTGGTGCCCGGGGCGAGCCATCTCTTCGAGGAGCCCGGCACCCTGGAACAGGCCGCCGAGGCGGCGCGCGACTGGTTCGTACGGATGGCCAAGCGCCCGGCCCGGGGCGGCAAGCGCTGACGGACGGCCGCTACGCGTCGGCCCACCCCGGCGCCCGGCTACGCCTCGGCCGAGCCCAGCACCTGGCGCAGATCGTAGGAGACCGGCTCCTCCAACTGGTCGTAGGTGCACTGCCGGGGCTCCCGGTCCGGCCGCCAGCGCCGGAAGCGCGCGGTGTGCCGGAAGCGGCCGCTCTGCATGTGGTCGTAGGCCACCTCGCACACCCGCTCCGGGCGCAGCGGCACCCACGACAGGTCCTTGACCCCGGTCCAGCGGCTGGGCGCGCCCGGCATCCGGCCCTGGGCGTGGGCCTCCTCGCGGGCCCAGTCGGCCCACGGGTGGCCCTCGACGGTCCCCATCCGCAGCGGCTCCAGCTCGGCCATCAGTTCCTCGCGGCGGCGTGCGGAGAAGGCGGCGCTGACGCCCACGTGCTGGAGGCGGCCGGTGTCGTCGTACAGGCCGAGCAGCAGGGAGCCGATGCCCTGGCCGGACTTGTGGACGCGGTACCCGGCCACCACACAGTCGGCCGTGCGCTCGTGCTTGACCTTGACCATCACCCGCTCACCGGGGCGGTAGCGGAGGCCGGGGCTCTTGGCCACGACGCCGTCGAGCCCCGCCCCCTCGTAACTCTCGAACCACTGCCGGGCCAGCTCGAGGTCGTCGGTGCAGGGGGCGAGGTGCACCGGGTCCCCGGCGTCGCGGAGCGCCTCGGTGAGGGCCGCGCGGCGCTCGCTCTGCGGGGTGTCCATCAGCGAGGCGTCACCGAGGGCGAGCAGGTCGAAGGCGACGAAGCTGGCCGGGGTCTTCTCCGCCAGCAGCCGCACCCGGGAGTCGGCGGGGTGGATCCGCTCCAGGAGGGCGTCGAAGTCCAGCCGCCCCTCCCGCACGATGACGATCTCGCCGTCCAGGACGCAGCGCGGCGGGAGGTTGGCGAGCAGCGCCTCGGCCAGCTCGGGGAAGTAGCGGGTGAGCGGCTTGGTGGTGCGGCTGGCGATCTCGATCTCGTCCGCGTCGCGGAAGACGATGGCACGGAAGCCGTCCCACTTGCCCTCGTAGACCATCCCGGGCGGGATGGTGGCCACGGCCTTGGCCAGCATCGGCTCGACGGGGGGCATCACCGGAAGGTCCATGATGCCCGATTGTGCCCCCGCGGTGGGCCGGGCGCCCGCCGGGAGGCGGCCCGGGGCGGGCGGGCCTAGCGTGTGCGTATGGGAGAGTCGGTGGAGCTCACGGTCGGCGGTCGCACGGTGCGGGTGACCAACCCGGGGAAGGTGTACTTCCCGGAGCGCGGGTTCACCAAGCTGGACCTCGCCCGCTACTACCTGGCGGTCGGCGAGGGCGCGCTGCGGGCGCTGCGGGACCGGCCGACGACGCTGGAGCGCTATCCGGACGGGGTGGACGGGGAGTCGTTCTTCCAGAAGCGGGCCCCGAAGAACCTCCCGGAGTGGATCCCGACCGGCCGGATCTCCTTCCCCAGCGGACGGCACGCGGACGAGATCTGCCCCACCGAGCCGGCCGCCGTGGTGTGGGCGGCGAATCTGGGCAGCCTGACCTTCCATCCGTGGCCGGTGCGGCGCGGGGACACCGAACACCCCGACGAGCTGCGAATCGACCTCGACCCCCAGCCGGGCACCGACTACGACGACGCGGTGCGGGCCGCGGGTGAGCTGCGCGAGGTGCTGGACGAGCTGGGGCTGCGCGGGTGGCCCAAGACCTCCGGCGGCCGGGGGCTGCACGTCTTCGTCCCGATCGCGCCGGAGTGGACCTTCACCCAGGTGCGGCGGTCCGCGATCGCGATCGCGCGGGAGCTGGAGCGCCGGGCTCCGGAGCGGGTGACCACCAAGTGGTGGAAGGAGGAGCGCGGCGAGAAGATCTTCGTGGACTACAACCAGACCGCCCGGGACCGCACCATCGCCAGCGCCTATTCGGTCCGCCCCCGTCCCCATGCCCCGGTCTCCGCGCCGCTGCGCTGGGAGGAGGTCCCCGACGCCCGGCCGCGCGACTTCGACCTGGCCACCATGCCGGTGCGCTACCGCGAGCTGGGCGATGTGCACGCGGACATGGACGAGCACGCCTTCCGCCTGGAGGCCGCGCTGGAGCTGGCCGCGCGGGACGAGCGGGAGCACGGTCTGGGCGACCTTCCCTATCCGCCGGAGCATCCGAAGATGAAGGGCGAGCCGAAGCGGGTGCAGCCCAGCCGCGCCAAGAAGTGACGGCCGGATCCCCAGCGGCTGCGAGAATCGCGCCATGTCCGTCTTCGCTCATCCCGGCCGCCATCGGGTGGCGGTGCTGGTCCGCCACGGGCTGCTGCCGTTCGAGCTGGGTATCGCGCACCGGCTGTTCGGCCGGGCCGTATCGGCCGCCGGCGAGCCGCTGTACGAGGTGGTGACCTGCGCGCTGGTCCCCGGTGAGGTGCGTACGGACTCCGACGTCACCATGAACGTGGCGCACGGCCCGGAGGCGCTGGCCGAGGCGGACACCGTGCTCGTCCCGGCCGCCAACGAACCGGACGCGCCACAGACCGAGGGCCGGCTGGACGCCCCGCTCACCGGCGCCTTCGCCCGGATCCGCCCCGGTGCCCGGATCGCCTCGATCTGCACGGGGGCGTTCGTACTGGCGGCCGCGGGGCTGCTCGACGGGCGCCGGGCGACCACCCACTGGCAGGAGGCCGACCGGTTCCGGGGGCTGTTCCCGGCCGTCGCGCTCGACCCGGACGTCCTCTACGCGGACGAGGGCGAGGTGCTGACCTCGGCCGGGGACGCCGCCGGTATCGATCTGATCCTGCACATCATCCGGCGCGACCACGGCGCGGCGGTGGCGGGCGAGGTGGCCCGCGCCTCGGTGGTGGCGCCGCATCGCGAGGGCGGCCAGGCGCAGTTCATCCGGCGTCCGGTGCCGGAGCGGCGCGGCGGCTCGACGGGCGCGGCCCGCGCCTGGGCGCTGACCCGGCTGGACCGTCCACTGACCCTGCGGGAGCTGGCCGAGCGGGAGTCGATGAGCGTACGGACCTTCTCCCGGCGGTTCCGGGAGGAGGTGGGGATGACCCCGGTGCGGTGGCTGACCCAGCGGCGCCTCGAGCGCGCCCGGCAGCTGCTGGAGGAGACCGATCTGCCGGTGGACCGGATAGCGGCGGACGCGGGGTTCGGCACCGCCGCCTCGCTGCGGCAGCATCTGCACACCGCCCTGGGCGTGTCACCGAGCGCCTACCGCGCCACGTTCCGGGGCAGTCCGGCCCATCCCTACGGGGTGTCCGGCGGACCACACGGCGAGCGGCCTCGCTGAAGTCCGGTGCGGTTCGGCCGCGCCCCGAAGGGGCGCCGGGCCGTGGTGATGTGCGGCTCCGCCGCACGGGCGCGACCAGCCACGACGCGGCCGCGGAGGAATGACCGCGCCGTGCGCCCCTCCCCGCGGAGCGCCTAGTGGCGGGCCGTGAACTGGCCGGTGCCCAGGGTGTGGAACCAGCTCTGGATCCGGTGCTCGTTGTGGGTGGTGGCGAGCGAGAGGAGCAGCAGCAGCCGGGCCTTCTGCGGGGTCAGGTCCTGGGCGCCGATGACACCGCGCGCATCGGGGTCGTAGACGGCGCCGGAGCCGGTGCGGGAGGCGGAGACCATGACCACCCCGTTCTTGGCGGCGTCGTCCCGGGCCTTCGTCATGGCCGGGGAGAGTCCGCCCGCCCCGGTGCCCGCCGTGACGATCCCGGCGGCCCCGGAGTCGGCGAACGCCTTGATGGCCTGGGGTCCGGCGCCCTGGTAGCTGTAGGCGATGTCGACCTTCGGCAGCGGCCGCCGGGCGATCCGGTCGAGGTCGAACGGGGTCTTCCAGCCGGGCTTGCCGCACTGCTCGACCCGGGCGGGCGCGCGGTTGAGGCGGATGTGGTTCTGGTCGATGACGCCGAGCTCTCCGCCGCTGCCGCTGCTGAACGCGTTCAGCCGCAGGGTGTCGGACTTGCGCACCTCGCGGGCGGCGTGGATCTGGTCGTTGAGCATCACCACGGTGCCGAAGCAGGTGGTCCGGCCGCTGGCGGCGAGGTGGATCGCGTTGTAGAGGTTGGCCGGGGCGTCGGAGCCGATCACCGTCCAGGGCCGCATGGAGCCGGTGAGCACCACGGGCTTGTCGCTGCGGACGGTCAGGTCCAGCCAGTACGCGAACTCCTCCATGGTGTCGGTGCCGGTGGTGACCACGACCCCGTCGTTGAACTTCAGGGCGTGGTCGACGGCGGCGGTGAGCCGGCGGTACTCGGGGATCGTGTAGTTGTTGGAGTCCTTGTTGCCGAACTGCTGGGTGGTCACGCCGGCGACCCGGTTCACCTCGGGCCGGAGGTCGTTCACCAGCCGGGACACCGGGAGCTTCCCCGCCTGGTAGTCGTCGAAGGACACCTTCGTCCGGCTGACGCCCGCGATGGTGCCCCCGGTGCCGATGACGGCGACCTTGGGGGTGGGCCTGGGAATCGGCTCCGCGGCACCGGCGAGGGAGGCCGTGGTCCCCAGGACGAGGGCCACCAGAGTGATCGATACGCCGGAGCGGCGGGCGAGCTGAGCCATGGGGACGTCATCTCATCGACGGAGTACCTGACGGGTCGGCCCTTCTTCAGCCACTGTCCACGGTAACCACGGGATTCGCCGGCAGGCGAGGGTGGCAGAGCCGGGCCAGCAGCAGGGCCACATCGTCGTCCGGCGCCCCGTGCAGCGCGGCCAGCACCTGGTCGCAGATCAGCTCCAGCGGGCCCTGGTGGCGGCGCAGCAGCTGGACCAGGGTGTGCAGCCCCACGTCGAGGGACTGGTGGCGCTTTTCCACCAGGCCGTCGGTGAACAGGGCCAGCAGCGCCCCCTCGGCCAGCTCCCGCTCCACCGAGGCGAAGGGGACGCCGCCGACGCCGAGCGGGGCGCCGGTGGGGATGTCGATGAGCTCGGCGTCGCCGCCGGGATGCACCAGCACCGGCGGCAGATGTCCGGCGGTGGACATCTCGCACCGCCCGGTGCGCGGATCGCAGACCGCGTAGAGGCAGGTGGCGATGGACTCCCCCAGGCTGGGCGTGATCTCGTCGAGATGGCACAGCACCTGGGCCGGGGGCAGCCCGAGCCGGGAGAAGGCCCGGGTGGCGGTGCGCAGCTGGCCCATGATCGCCGCGGCGTGGATGCCCTTGCCCATGACGTCGCCGACCACCAGCCCCACGTTCCCGTCCGGCAGGGGCAGCACATCGAACCAGTCGCCGCCCGCGGCGCTGACCGCGGGCAGGTACCGGGAGGCGATCTCCAGGCCGTCCAGGTCGCGCGGCTGCTGGGAGAGCAGGCTGCGCTGGAGGGTGAGCGCGGCGTCGCGTTCGCGGGCGTAGAGCCGGGCGTTGTCGATGCACAGGGCGGCGCGGATGGCCAGTTCGCAGGCGAGGGTGAGGTCCTCCTCGTCGAACGGCTTGGGGTTGATGGTGCGGTGCAGGCTGAGGGTGCCGAGCACGCTGCCGCGGGCGATCAGCGGAGCGGCGATGTACGAGTGCACCCCCTCGCGCAGCAGCACTCTGGCGGCGGGGTCGTCCCGGGCGATCCGCCGTACGTCCTGTTCGGTCACGTGCGGCACCAGCAGCGGCCGGGCCTCGCGGACGCACTGGGTGATCAGCCGGGTGGGGTCGTAGCGGGCGATCTCCCCGACCGGGTCCGCCGCGTGGACGGCGTCGGTGGGGTACCCGGCGGCGACGGCCAGCGCCCGGAAGCGGGCGGAGCCGTCGGTCCACACCCGGGGCGTGGCCTCGCGGTGCACCACGGAGTCCAGGACGTCGACGGCGGCGAGGTCGGCGAGCCGGGGCACGGTCACATCGGCGAGTTCCTGGGCGGTCTGGCGCAGATCCAGCGTGGTGCCGATGCGGACGCTCGCGTCGGCGATCATGGCCAGCCGCTCGCGCGCCTCGGCGATCTCGCTGGTCTCCCGGTGGCGCCGGGAGATGTCCATGATGGAGACGGCGATGCCCAGGATCCGGCCGCTGGGGTCCTCCAGCCGGTAGTACGACTCCGACCAGGCGTGGTCATGGTCGGGGTCGGCGGGGGTCCGGCCGATGCTCTGCTGGTCCAGCAGCGGCTCACCGGACTCCAGCACATGCCGCATCGCGCCCTCTATGGCCTCGACGTCGAGCCCCGGCAGCACCTCCCCGAGGCGGTGGCCGCGCACCTGGGACTCGGTGATGGAGTTCATCTGCTGCAGCGCCGGGTTGGCGCGCAGCCAGCGCAGCTCGGTGTCGAAGACCGCGAGCCCCACGGGCGACTGTTTGATCAGGAAGCCGGAGACGGCCAGGTCGGTCTCGAGTCGCCGTACGGTGCCCTCGTCGGCGGCCAGCCCGAGCGCGTAGCCCTCGCCGTGGGCGTCGCGCAGGCCCATGGTGCGGAACTCCACCTTGAGGGTGGAGCCGTCCGGGCGGCGGACCGGGAAGACACCGGCCCAGGTGTCCCCCGCCCGCACCCGTGCGAAGAGCTCCACGGCCGCCCGGCGGTCCCGCGGGTGGACCAGCAGCTTGTCCGCGCGGCGCCCCAGCGCCTCAGCGGCGCGGTAACCGAACAGTTGTTCGGCCTCGGGGCTCCACAGGGCGATCCGCCCCTCGACGTCCAGCGCCACGGCGGCGACCCGCAGCAGGTCGAGCACCCCTCCCGGGGCGGTCGCCATGCTGCTGATGGCCGCCTCGTCCTGCTGGTCCACACGGTCATGCGTCGTCATACCGGCACCTCACCGGCTCGCCGTGCCCTCCTACTGTCATACCTCGCCCGGCGGGCCGCCGCACACGGATATGACATGGGCACGGTCTCAGATCCCGGTTCAGATGGTGAAGGGCCGCTGCCGGGCGAAAGCGGGGTTCGGCACGCCCGCCTGGAAGAGGTTGGGCGTCTGGTCGGGCGGCATCCGCTTGACGATCTCCCGGTGCAGCCCACGGTAGCTGCCCGCGAAGGCACCGCCCCGCCAGACCTCCAACAGGGTACCGGTGAACAGCCCGTTGACGATCCCGTCGGCGGAGGTCTGGTTGTCCTGGCAGCCGGAGATCTGCAGCACACTGGCGTCGATCCTGGCGAGGTCCTTGGCGGTACGGGTGTTCTGGATCCGGTCGTAGGCGTCGCGGTCGCGCCGGTAGACGGCGGCCTGCACCGACTGGGGCATGGCCCGGATCCTGCGGCCGACCTCCTGGGGGTCGGTGGTGCTGAAGCGCCGGTCGAGTTCCTGGGGGCTGAGCATCTCGGGCAGCCGCCGGGCCACGGTGCCGCTGTGGCAGCTGTCGGAGAGCAGCCAGATCCGCACCCCCTTGGCGAACTTCCCGAACAGCTCGAAGAGCTCGTCGTCGACCAGCTGCCGGTCGTACAGCACCCATGTCTCGTCGAGGCGGTCGCCGGTCTCGTCGTGGTTGAGGTCGGGCACCTGACCGCCGTGGCCCGAGTAGGTGAGGAAGAGGATGTCCCCCTCGGCCAGCCGCCCGGCCGCGGCCTCCAGGGTGGCGGTGACCGTCTCCGCGGTGGCGGCCCGGCTCAGCAGCGGGTCGGTCGCGTCGAATCCCGCGGCGTCGGCGAGCCCGGCCATGTCCACGGCGTCCTGCTCGCAGGCGCCCAGCTCACCGCTCCAGCCGTCGTACGCGGCGGGGTCGACCCGATTGAGTCCGATGTGGACGGAGAGGCCGATGGGCATGGGGGCTCCTTGGGTCGAGGACGTGCGGCGGCTCACCACCGCTCGTCACTAAGCGATGATGCGGGGCCGCGCCCCGCCATGCCCTGTTCTCCGGCCCATCCGGAGGAGGTGCCCGGAACACTCCGCGATGCCGCCCCGGGCCTCAGCGGGCGCCGACCCGGACGTCCCTGGGCGCCGACCCGGGCCTCCGCGGGCGCCGACCCGGGCCTCCGCGGGCGCCGACCCGGGCGTCCCTGGGCGCGGATCCGGCCTCCGTGGACGCCGATCCGGAGGTCCCTGGGCGCGGATCCGGGCGCCCTTCGGCGCCGATCCGGCCGTCAGGCCCCGCGCGGCCGGGCGTCCAGCGCCCGCAGCGCCATATCGGCGGCGCGCTCGAAATAGCCGGGCTCCAGCGGTGCCCCACGGGCCGAGACGCGCCAGTAGACCAGCCCGCCGAGCAGATCGAGCGCCAGCTCCCGGTCGAGGTCCGGGGGCAGCTCACCGCGGGCCACCGCCCGGTCCAGCGCATCGGCCATCCGGGCGCGCCGCGGCTCGCCGATGCAGCGCGCGAGGGCCCGGCTCAGCTCCTCGTCCCGCTGCGCCTCGGCGATCAGGTCCGGCAGGATCCGCGAGAACCGGGGATGGGTCAGCCAGTCGGCCACCGCGCGCAGCCCGGCCAGCACATCGCCGCGCAGGGACCCGGTGTCGGGGGGCTCGACCAGGGCGACGCTCAGCTCGGACACGACCGCGATGACCATCCGCTGCTTCGAGGGCCACCGCCGGTACAGGGCGCTCTTGCCCACCCCGGCCCGCTTGGCCACCGCCTCCATCGACAACCGGCCGTAGCCCTGCTCGGCGAGCTCGTCGAGGACGGCTTCGGAGATGGCCGCGGTCTTGTCCGCGCGCAGGGTGGCGGCGCCGCTCGGAGGGCGCCGGGTGGGCTCCGACATGGCTCCGAGGGTAACAGATGGACGGGACGGTACCGTATCGTTCTATGCTGGAGGACGGGACGGTACCGTCCCGTCCTGTTGACCGTCTATCACTGTGGGAGAGATACGCCATGGACGACCGCGTCACCTTGTTCGAGCGGGCCAAGGAGCTGCTGCTCGGCCACGACATGATGGGATTCGCGGACCTGTGGGCCGTCGACGGCACCATGGAGTTCCCCTTCGCCCCGCCCGGCCGGCCGCGCCTGCTGGAGGGGCGTGAGGCCGTGCGCGGGTACGTGCGGGACTACACCGACCACATCGACCTGCGGGCCGTCGCCCACGAGGTCGTCCATCTCACCGAGGACCCCGGCGTGCTGATCGTGGAGTTCTCGATGGACGCCGTGGCCGTGGGAACGGGCCGCCCGATCCGCCCCCGCTACGTCGCCGTCATCACCGTCCGTGATGGCGAGATCGCCTCGTACCGTGACTACTGGAATCCGCTGATGCTCGACGAGACCGGCTTCGGCTCCGAGGAGGACCGGACCCATGGCTGAACCCACCGTTCTGGTCCTCGGCGCCACCGGGAACACCGGCTCCACGGTGCTGCGGCTGGTGCGCGCGGAGGGCGCGCGGGCGCTCGCGGCCACCCGGCGGCCCGAGGCCGCGGCCGCGGCGGGCGTGGCCGACGCCGTCCGGTTCGACTGGCACGACCCGTCCGGTCACGCGGCGGCGCTGCGCGGCGTGGACCGGCTCTATCTCGTCGCGCCCCTGGGGGTGGCCGAGCCGCTGCCCGTGGTGGAACCGTTCCTGAAGACCGCGGTCGGCCAAGGGGTACGGCGGGTGGTGCTGCTGAGCTCGTCCGCGGTCCCCGAGGCCGACACCGGTCTCGGCGCGCTGCACACGCTGGTGAAGCGGACCGTTCCCGAGTGGGCGGTGCTGCGGCCCTCGTGGTTCATGCAGAACTTCACCGGTGACCACCCGGTGGCCCATGCCATCCGCGGCGACGGCGAGATCGTCACCGCCACCGGGGACGGCAGGGTGGCCTTCGTCGACGCGGCGGACATCGCCGCCGTCGCCACCCGGGCCCTGCTGGACGACCGTCCGCACAACACGGACCACGTCATCACCGGCCCGGAGGCGCTCGGTTACGCGGACGCGGCGCGCATCGTGGCGGAGGTCTCCGGGCGGCCGGTCCGCCATGTGGCGGTGGGGACCGGGGCGTTGGTCGAGAGGCTGAGGGCGACGGGGCTGCCGCCGGAGTTCGCCGCCGTGCTCGCCGGGCTCGACGAGGACATCCGGCACGGCGCGGAGGACCGTACGACGGACACCGTCGAGCGGGTCACCGGGCGAGCTCCCCGCTCCTTCCGCGCCTTCGCCGAGGCACACCGCACCGCGTTCGCCCCGACGTCGGCGGCCTAGACGTTCGTCTAGACCCCGGTCCGGGGCTCCGCACCTCGACACCCCGGAGCGGCCGGGCTCAGCGGGCGGCGAAGGCCAGGAAGTCCGCCCAGGCGGTGGCGGCTATGTGGAGGCGGGGGCCGTCGGGGTTCTTGGAGTCCCGTGTGTGGACGGTGGTGGGGGGCGTCCCACACGCCCGCCGCACCGCCGAAGCCGCTCTCCGCGCCTGGGGCCTGGACCGGAGCTCGGCGGCCCGGGTCGGGCGTCCGGGAGCGCATCGTCGGCAAAACGGGCTGGGCCGGAATCCGCCTGTAGCGGTCGTCGGTTGGGCGCGGCGCCGTCTCGCGCCTTCGGCGCAATTGAGCATGGGTCGGGGGTGCCG
>NZ_JAEEAP010000220.1 GCF_016103465.1 Streptomyces sabulosicollis | reverse complement strand
GCCCCCGGAGACGCCCTCCCCCGCACGCGCGGGGGAGACCGCTCCTCCCCGTAGGCCGCGCTCCCCCGCACGCGCGGCGGGGCCCCCGCTCCGGGAGCCCCGCCGGTCAGGCGTGGAAACACACTGAGCGACCAGAAACACACTGAGCGACTATTCGAAGAGGTCCGCGTACGACCCCATCGCCAGCGCGATGTCCGCCTGGGCCCAGAACCGGTGGTACGTGAAGCTGGGCACCGCGCCGCCCTTGAGATACGCCTCGACCTTCGACCAGGCCGGGTCGTTCTTGTAGAAGGAGCGGATCGACAGGAAGGTCGAGCTGGAGTCGATCGTGTCACCGTTCGGCATGGTCCCGGTCCAGCCGCTGGGGACGTAGACCGGGTCGTCGAAGCGGTTGTAGTCGGCGCGGGTCTCGGGGACCGCGATGCCGAGGGCGTCCTGGTAGTTGTTCCACGCGCCGTCCAGCAGGGCCTTCGCGGTGTCCCTGGCCTTGGTGTCGCCGGACTTGGCGGCGTAGTAGGACAGGGTCTTGGCGTACGCGGCCGTCACGCCGACGTCATTGGTGTAGTCGGCGACGGTGACGTGCAGGTTGGCGTTGGCACCGGGGCTGGAGGCGTTCCAGGTGTCGGGCTGGCCGGACCACTGGAGGGTGGACGGGATCTGGTAGGTGCCGTCGGCGTTGACGGTGGTCTTGGACAGCGCCCACGTCACCCACTTGTCCAGGACCGTCTTCGCGGAGGCGTCACCGGTGCGGTTGTAGTACTCCGCGACGCGCTCCATGGACCACGCCTGGAAGCCGAACCACTGGTTGGACGGCGGATCGTGGTAGACGGGCTTCTCGTCGTAGTACATGCCGTAGAAGGTGGAGGTGCCCGCCGGCGGGGTGGCGTAGCGACCCTGCCAGCTGTTGGTGGCGCCGCCCGCGATGGCGCCCTCGCTGGACTGCAGCCAGCGGTAGAACTCCAGCTGGCGCTTGAGGCTGGTGGACCAGTCGCTCGCGCCCGTCGCGGACTTGGGCTTGAGGTCGGCGTACGAGCTCAGGGCCCAGGCCGCCATGGGGTTCTGGTAGCCGCCGTGGGCGTGGCTGGAGCCGATGCGCCAGGACCAGCCCGCGGCGGTGTCGGTGGCGCCGCCCCAGGCGTAGTACCAGGACAGCAGGTAGTGGGAGCTGTTCTTGCCGCTCCCGGCCGCGCAGCCGGTCTCTCCGACGCAGTTGCCGACCTTCTTGAAGTACTTGTCGTACATCGCGTAGCGCAGGTAGTCGCCCATCTTGGCGGCCTTGGCGATGTTGCCGGAGATCTGACCGCCCTTGCCCTGCGCCTTGGCCCACTCCGAGGCCCAGTAGGCGGCCTGGACGACCCGGGCGTCGGCGTCGGGCGCGTTGGTGAACTTCCACTGCTTGGCGTACGCGGCGTCGCCGGTGAACAGGTCCAGGTAGCCGTTCTTCCCGCCGTACTTGAAGCCGTCGCAGGTGGGCTGGGTCACGGTCTCCCAGACCGACTCCTGCGGGCCGCGCTGGAAGGTGTTGACGTAGCTCGGGCCGGTGTCGCTCGGTCCGGCCTCGCACTTGCCGGGCGCGTTGCCGTAGCCGTAGACGTTGTCGACGTCCTGGATCCAGTGCATGCCGTAGATGTCATCGGTGCCGTAGGCGCTCTTCAGCTCGGCGGCGATGGGGTCGTTCCCGACCGGGACGTTGCCGTTGAGCTGCGAGGGGTACTGGGAGGGCTGGTCCCACTCGGGGGCGTAGGTGGCCGGCTTGGAGGCGTTGTAGAAGCTGTTGGTGGGCTGGTCGGCGTGGGTGGGGATCATGTACTTCTCCATGAGGTCCCACGCGTTGTTGAACTTGGCCCAGTCCCCCGTGACCTTGCCGTACATCGCCTGGAGCCAGATCAGGTAGCTGTACGCCTCGGAGGTCGTCTCATGGCCGTGGTCGGGGGCCTCGACGATCAGGGTCTCCACCGAGTGGTACGGAACGCCCTCGGGCGAGAAGTAGCCCGCCGAGGGTGCGGTGATCTTGTTGTAGAGGTCCAGGAAGCGGGCGTCGTAGACCTTCGCGGCGGCCAGCTGGGTGACGGTGACCTCGGCCTTGGTGTGGCCGGCCGCGGTCGCGGTGAAGGTCGCGGCGCCGGTGCCGGAGTTCGCGGCGGCGACGGTCACCTGCTGGGCGGTGTCCCAGTTGGCGGGGGTGAAGGTGAGGGTGGCGCCCGAGGAGATGGTCAGCCCGGTGTTGCCCGAGGTGCGGGCGACGGAGACCGTGACGTTCGCGGACGGCTTGGTGGACAGCTTGACGCCGAACGTCCCCGACTTGCCCTGCTGCACCCCGAGCTGCCCGGGACTGGCCACCAGCGCGGGCCCGGCCGCCACGTGGATGCCGACGGGGGTGGACTCGGCGGCGGCGCCCTGGCTGTCGTACGCCTTGGCGTAGAGCGAGTAGTCGCCCGCGGGGACGTCCTGGTAGTCGAAGGTGTACGGGGAGGTGGTGTCGGTGCCGAGGAGCTTGGTGTCGCTGTAGAACTCCACCTTGCTGATCGTCGCCCCGTCGGCGGCCGCGGCCGTCGCCGTCATCGGGATGGTGCCGCCGGAGGTGAAGACGGCGCCGGGGGACGGGCTGCTCAGCACCGCGATGGGCGGCTGGTGGGCGCCCCGGCAGGCCACGCCGTTGACGGCGAAGGAGGTGGGGGCGGTGTTGGTGCCGCTGTAGGTGAACTGGGCGCCGGTGGTGACATTGCCCCCGGCCGCGATCTTCGCGTTGTGCCCGGCGTTGGTGACGGTGACGGTCTTGCCGGACTGCGACCAGCTGCCGTTCCAGCCGCCGGCGAGCTTCTGGTTGCCCGCGTAGGTGTAGGTGAGGGTCCAGCCGTCGATGGCGTCGGAGCCGGGGTTGGTGAGGGTGAGGTCGGCGGTGAAGCCGGAGCCCCAGTCATTGGTCTTGTAGTCGACCCCGCACTGGACCGCGGCGGCGTGCGCGGGGGCGGCGCCGCCCGCCGCGGTCATGGCCACGGGGAGCGAGAGGGCGGCGGCCAGGGTGGTCACCAGCCGTCTCATCCGTCGTCGTGCCCCTGATCGTCGTGGACCGGATAAGGGCGAGCCACGCTGTACGCGCATCTGGGGGACCTCCTCGCGGTTCGTGCGGGTGGTGGGGGAGTGTTGCGAACCAGGTGTGCGAACCAGTGGGAGCGCTCCCAAGGTTCGGGTCACCCTGAAGGCGTGTCAAGTCTTTGAACAACACCGGGTCATCGAACGTCTTCGACCGATGATTCGTGAACGGAGCTGTTGACATGTGCCCGTCGAGCGCTACGGTCACTTCAACCAGTGGGAGCGATTCCAGCAGTCTGCGCCGCATCGAACGGCGCTTGGACCTCGAGGAGTCGCTCCATGCGAGCACCCCCGCGCCTTTATGCCTTGGTGGCCGCCGCGGTGTTATCCGTGGCGGGCACCGCCTTGGTGCCCACGGCGTCCACCACCGCCTCGGCGGCGAGCGCCACGGCGAGGAACGCTTCGGCCGCGAACGCCCCAGCGGTGACCGTGCCCAACGCGGCACCACCGAAGCTCCGCGCCTCGGGCAACAAGCTGATCGACGAGAACGGAGCCGCCCGGCGGCTGCTGGGCGTCAACCGCTCCGGCGGTGAGTTCATGTGCGTCCAGGGGCGTGGCATCTTCGACGGCCCCGTGGACGACGCGGCCGTCAAGGCCATCGCCGGCTGGAAGGTCAACGCGGTCCGGATCCCGCTCAACGAGGAGTGCTGGCTGGGCCTTTCCCACATCAACGCGGCCTACGGAGGGGCCAACTACATCGCTGCCGTCAAGGCGCTCGTCGCCCGGCTGGAGGCACATGGCATCACGCCCGTCGTCGAACTCCACTGGAGCCACGGCAGGTACACCGGCGGGGACAGCCACTGCCCCGACACCGAGTACGCCACCTGTCAGAAGCCGATGCCGGACGCGCGGTACACCCCGGCCTTCTGGACCTCGGTCGCCCAGACCTTCAAGGGCGACCAGGCCGTGGTCTTCGACCTGTTCAACGAGCCGTTCCCGGACCGCGCCACCTCCGACCCCACGGCCGCGTGGAAGTGCTGGCGCGACGGCGGGAGCTGCCCCGGGATCGACTTCCAGGTCGCCGGGATGCAGACCCTGCTGAACGCCGTACGGGCCACCGGCGCCAGGAACCTGGTGCTCATCCCCGGGGTCGCCTACTCCAACGATCTGCGCCAGTGGCTGACGTACAAGCCGAACGACCCGGCGGGCAACCTCGCCGCCGCCTGGCACACCTACAACTTCAACACCTGCGCCAGCGAGAGCTGTTTCAACGAACAGCTGGCCCCGGTCATCGCCCAGGTCCCGTTCGTGGCGGGCGAGATCGGCGAGAACACCTGCGCCCACGGCTATGTCGACCGGGTCATGGCCTGGCTGGACGCCAGGGGCGCCTCGTATCTGGGGTGGACCTGGAACACCTGGGACTGTTCCTCGGGACCATCCCTGATCAGCGATTACAACGGCACGCCGACCAACTACGGCGTGGGACTCCGCGATCACCTGAAGGGAATGCAATGAGCCGCAGAATCCGAATGGCGGGCACCCTGCTCGCCGCCTCCGCGCTGACCATGGGGGCGCTGACCGGCGTGGCGTCCGCCCAGGTGGACAGCGGCAGGGCGGCCGCCGCGAAGGTCGACAACCCGTACTCGGGCGCCAAGGTGTACGTGAACCCCGACTGGTCGGCGAAGGCCGCCGCCGAGCCCGGCGGCAGCAAGATCTCCAACCAGCCGACCGGCATCTGGCTGGACCGGATCGCCGCGATCAACGGCACGGGCGGCGCGATGGGGCTGCGTGCCCACCTCGACGAGGCGCTGAAGCAGTCCGGGGGCAGCCCGACCGTCGTCCAGTTAGTGGTCTACGACCTGCCCGGCCGTGACTGCTCCGCACTGGCGTCCAACGGCGAGCTGGGCCCGACCGAGATCGACAAGTACAAGACGCAGTTCATCGACCCGATCGCGGCGATCCTCTCCGAGTCGAAGTACGCCAACTCCAATCTGCGGATCGTCACCACGATCGAGATCGACTCACTGCCCAACCTGGTCACCAACACCGGCGGCAAGCCCACCGCGACCCCGCAGTGCGACACGATGAAGGCGAACGGCAACTATGTGAAGGGCGTCGGCTACGCCCTGAACAAGCTGGGCGCCATCGGAAACGTCTACAACTACGTGGACGCCGGCCACCACGGCTGGATCGGCTGGGACGACAACTTCAACCCCACCGCACAGATCATCAAGCAGGCCGCGACGGCCGAGGGCAGCACGGTCGACAAGGTGGCCGGCATCATCGTCAACACGGCCAACTACAGCGCGCTGAAGGAGAACAACTTCACCGTCAACGACTCGGTCAACGGCACCACCGTGCGCCAGTCGAAGTGGGTGGACTGGAACCGGTACGTGGACGAGCTCTCCTTCGCCCAGGCGTTCCGCCAGGAGCTGGTCAACGTCGGCTTCCCGAGCAACATCGGCGCGCTGATCGACACCTCCCGCAACGGCTGGGGCGGCTCGGCCCGGCCCAGCGGCCCCGGTGCGAAGACGGACGTGGACACGTACGTCAACGGCGGGCGCTACGACCGCCGGATCCACATCGGCAACTGGTGCAACCAGTCCGGCGCCGGGCTCGGTGAGCGGCCCAAGGCGGCACCCGCGTCCGGGATCGACGCGTACGTGTGGATGAAGCCCCCGGGCGAGTCGGACGGGGCGAGCTCCGAGATCCCGAACGACGAGGGCAAGGGCTTCGACCGGATGTGCGACCCGACGTACACCGGCAACCCGCGCAACGGCAACAACATGTCGGGTGCGCTGCCGAACGCTCCGCTGTCGGGCCACTGGTTCTCGGCCCAGTTCCAGGAGCTGCTGAAGAACGCCTATCCGGCGCTGTAACCGCACGACCTGGGGCCGGTGGACATCGTCCACCGGCCCTGTTCCTTTTGGCGACGGGTCAGGACGACTCCCGCCGCACCAGCTGCGTCGGCAGCACCATCTGCGGCCGCTTGGCGGTCCGGTCCGAGCGCCCCTGGATCTCCTCCAGCAGCACCCGCACCATCGCCCGGCCCATCTCCTCCGTGGCCTGCCGGACACTCGTGAGCGGAGGGTCCATATGGCGGGCGACGGCCGAGTCCTCGAACCCGACCAGCGCCACGTCGTCCGGGACGACGCGCCCGGTCTCGCGCAGCACCTGGCGGGCGCCCGCGGCCATCACGTCCGAGGCGGCGAAGACCCCGTCCAGGTCGGGGCGCTGGCTGAGCAGCTGCCGCATCGCCCGGCGGCCGCCCTCCTCGGTGAAGTCCGCGGACGCCACCAGCTCCGCCTCCACCTCCCGGCCCGCCGCCCGGACCGCGGCGCTGTAGCCCTCCAGGCGGCACTGCGCGACATACATGTCCAGCGGGCCGGTGATGGTGGCGACCGTCTCGCGGCCACGGCCGATGAGGTGCTCCACGGCGGACTGGGCGCCCCCGGTGTTGTCCGAGTCGACGTACGGGACCGATTCGTGCGCCGAACGGCGGCCGCTGAGCACCGCGGGCATCTCGATCCGCTCCAGCAGGTCCGGCAGCGGGTCGTCCGCGTGGACGGAGACCAGCAGCACCCCGTCGACCCGGTGCGCGGAGAGGTAGTCCGCCAGCCGCTGCCGTTCCTTGGGGGTGCGGATGAGGGTCAGCAGCAGCTGGAGATCGGTGTCGGCGAGCTCGGCCCCGACACCGCGGATGATGTCGGAGAAGTACGGTTCGGCGAAGAGCCGGGTCTCGGGCTCGGGGATGACCAGGGCGACGGCGTCGGCGCGGTTGGCGGCGAGGGCGCGCGCCACCCGGTTGGGCACATAGCCGAGTTCGGCGACGGCCTGCTCCACGGCCGTGCGGGTGCGGTCGCTGACCCGGGGCGAACCGTTGATCACCCGGGAGACGGTGCCGCGGCCGACTCCGGCGCGGGCCGCCACCTCCTCGAGGGTCGGCCGTCCCCGCCCCGCGCCATGCCGCCGCGTTCCTGCCATATCACGCCTCCAGCCGTCCATGCCCAGCAGCTCCAACCCCCCACATGGGTGGCTGCGGGACATTCAACAGCAGTGTCGTTTCGGGAAGTTGTTTCGCGCACTCCCTTGACACCCCGGCGGGGAGCCGCAACCCTTCAACACATCACGACTGGGAGCGCTCCCACCGTACCTGAGCCATACACAACCCGCACGATGCCCACCCGACTCGATGCATTGCAAAGAGCCATGTATCACCACTTTTGACCGGAAGCCGTTGGGCGGGGCGCTAGGAGGACGGAATGCGCAGGAGCACTGGAAGTCACCGCAGCAGAGCCGTGGTCCTCGCGGCCGTCGCCGCTCTGGGAACCGGGCTGCTCAGCGGTTGCGCCGATGACGGCGAGGACGGATCCGCCGACTCGTCCGGCGGCAGCAGCAACGGCAAGACGGTCGTGACCGTCGGCACGTACGGCGTCATGGGTTACAAGCAGGCCGGGCTCTATGACGAGTACACGAAGCTGCACCCGGACATCAAGATCGAAGAGAATGTGATCGACCCGGCCTCGAACTACTACCCGCAGCTGCTCACCCATCTCGGCTCGGGCAGCGGGCTCGCCGACATCCAGGCGGTCGAGGTGGGCAACATCAATGAGGTCACCACCACCCAGGCCGACAAGTTCGTTGATCTTTCGAAGGCGAACGGCGCCAAAAAAGAGAACTTCCTCGACTGGAAGTGGGCGCAGGCCACTACCGAGGACGGAAAGACGATCGGCCTCGGCACGGACGTGGGCCCGATGGCGATCTGCTACCGCAAGGACCTCTTCCAGCAGGCCGGGCTCCCGGCGGACCGGGACGCGGTCTCCAAGCTCTGGGCGGGCGACTGGCAGAAGTACCTCGACACCGGCAAGGACTTCGCGAAGAAGGCGCCGGGCGGAGCCGCGTTCCTGGACTCGGCCGGCGGACTGTTCAACGCGGCGGTCTCCGGCGGTTCGGAGGTCTACTACGACAAGAGCGGGAAGCCCATCTACAAGGACAACCCGGCCGTCAAGAAGGCGTGGAAGCTGGCGACCGACGCGACCGCGTCCAAACTCTCCGCCAAACTCCAGGAGTTCACCAAGCCCTGGCAGCAGGCGCTCGCCAACGGCAAGTTCGCCACCGTCTCCTGCCCGGCCTGGATGCTCGGCCAGATCAAGGAGTACGCCGGGGACAAGTACGCGGGCAAGTGGGACGTCGCGGCCGCACCCCGGCCCGCCAACTGGGGCGGCTCCTTCCTCTCCGTGCCGCAGGCGGCGAAGCACAAGGACGAGGCGGTCAAGCTCGCCACCTGGCTGACCGCGCCCGAGCAGCAGGCCAAGCTCTTCGAGAAGCAGGCGAGCTTCCCCAGCGCCCAGGCCGCGTACGACCTGCCCCAGGTGGCCGACGCCAAGCTCGCCTACTTCGACAACGCGCCCATCGGCAAGATCTTCTCCCAGGCCGCGAAGGACAGTCCGACACAGGTCCTGGGCCCGAAGGACGCCGTCATCAAGCAGAACTTCACCGATGTCGGCCTGCTCCAGGTCGAGCAGCAGGGGAAGTCCGCCGACGAAGGCTGGAAGGCCGCGATCAAGACGAACGACAACGCGCTGGACCAGTGACCCGGACATGACCGCACCTTCCGGTTTCACTCCTGATGCGGCCGCGCCCCCCACAGGGCAGGGGGGTGCGGCCCCGCGCGCCGCGACCGCGCCGGCGCCCGACCCGGCCGAGCAGCGGCGGCGCGACCGGCGCAGCCGCCGCTACCGCTGGGACGTGCGATGGAGTCCGTACGCCTTCGTCGCCCCCTTCTTCGTCTTCTTCGCCGCCTTCGGCCTCTTCCCCCTGCTCTACACGGGGTGGGCCTCGCTGCACCAAGTGGAGCTGACCGACCCCACCCATATGGAGTGGGCGGGGTGGCACAACTACTCCAGGCTGTGGGAAGACGAGTTCTTCTGGAAAGCGCTGCGGAACACCTTCACGATCGGGGTGATCTCCACCGTTCCCCAGCTGCTGATGGCCCTCGGGATCGCGCATCTGCTCAACTACCGGCTGCGCGCCTCGATGTTCTTCCGGGTGGCGATCCTCACCCCGTACGCCACCTCCGTGGCCGCCGCCACGCTGGTGTTCGCGCTGCTCTTCGGGCATGACTACGGCATGGTCAACTGGGCTCTGGGGCTGGTCGGGCTGGACGGCGTCGACTGGCAGAACGGCACCTGGACCTCGCAGATCGCGGTCTCCACGATCGTCATCTGGCGGTGGACCGGCTACAACGCGCTGATCTACCTGGCCGCCATGCAGGCCGTGCCGAACGATCTGTACGAATCGGCGGCGCTGGACGGGGCCTCGCGCTGGAAGCAGTTCCTGCACGTCACCATCCCGTCGCTGCGGCCCACCATCCTCTTCACGGTCGTCGTCTCCACGATCGGGGCCACCCAGCTCTTCGGTGAGCCGCTGCTGTTCAACACCGCGGGGACCGCGACCGGCGGCGCCGATCACCAGTACCAGACGCTCGGCCTGTACATGTACGAGCAGGGCTGGGTGAACCTGCACCTCGGCCGGGCCTCCGCCATCGCCTGGACGATGTTCCTGATCCTGCTGCTGATCGCCGCGGCCAACGCGCTGTTCGCGCGACGGCTGCGAAAGAGCCAGTGAGGGAGACGAGGAGAACCATGAGCGTCACTGTCTCTTCCCGGCGGACACGTGATCCGGCAGCTTCCGGGCGCACCGCTCCCCGGGACGGTCTGGGCCGCAACCGAGCGGGCAGGCAGCTGCACGGGGGCAAGATCACCTACGCCGTGCTGATCCTGTTCACCATCGGCTCGCTCTTCCCGCTGGTGTGGACCGCCATCGCCGCCTCCCGCACCAACACCCGGCTGGCCCAGACACCCCCTCCCCTGTGGTTCGGCGGCAACCTCTTCAACAATCTGGACAAGGCGTGGAACGGCGCCAACATGGGCACCGCGCTGCTCAACACGACGGTGGTGGCGGGCACGGTCGCGGCGTCGACCGTGCTGTTCTCGACCATCGCGGGCTTCGCCTTCGCCAAGCTGCGCTTCCGCTTCAAGAACATCCTGCTGATGCTCACCATCGGGACGATGATGGTGCCGCCCCAGCTCAGCGTCGTGCCGCTGTACATGATGGTGGCCAAGCTGGAGTGGACCGACCAGCTCCAGGCGGTCATCGTGCCGACGCTCGTCAGCGCCTTCGGGGTCTTCTTCATGCGGCAGTACCTCTCCCAGGCGCTGCCGACCGAGTTGATCGAGGCGGCGCGGATGGACGGCGCCAGCAGCGTGCGCATCATCTGGCATGTCGTTTTCCCGGCGGCGCGTCCGGCGATGGCGGTGCTGGGGATGCTCACCTTCGTCCAATCGTGGAACGACTTCTTCTGGCCGTTCATCGCGCTCACGCAGAACGGCAACCCGACCATGCAGGTGGCACTGACCGGTCTGAGCCGTGGGTACACCCCGGATCAATCACTGATCATGGCGGGGGCGCTGCTGGGCACGCTGCCGCTGCTGATCGCCTTCGTCCTCTTCGGCAAGCAGATTGTGGGCGGCATCATGCAGGGCGCGGTCAAGGGCTGAGCGGCCCGCGACCACCGCTCCGTCCTCCCTCCCCGTCTCTTCCCCTCCCCACGACCTCGAATGGGAGCGCTTCCATGACTCTTACCTTCCCGCCCGGATTCCTGTGGGGCGCGGCCTCGGCCGCCTATCAGGTCGAGGGCGCCGCCCAGGAGGACGGCCGCACCCCCTCCATCTGGGACACCTTCAGCCACACCCCCGGCAAGGTGCTCGCCGGTGACACCGGTGATGTGGCCGTGGACCACTACCACCGCTTCCGCGATGACGTCAGGCTGATGGCGGAGCTGAACCTGGGGGCGTACCGCTTCTCGGTGTCCTGGTCACGGGTGCAGCCGACCGGCCGGGGACCGGCCGTGCAGCGCGGGCTCGACTTCTACCGCTCGCTGGTGGACGAGCTGCTGGGCGCGGGCATCCAGCCGGTGCTCACCCTCTACCACTGGGACCTCCCCCAGGAGCTGGAGAACGCGGGCGGGTGGCCGGAGCGCGAGACCGCCGAGCGGTTCGCCGAGTACGCGGGCATCGTGGCGGAGGCGCTGGGCGACCGCGTCGAGTTCTGGACCACCCTCAACGAGCCGTGGTGCAGCGCCTTCCTGGGCTATGGCTCGGGGGTGCACGCCCCGGGCCGCACCGAGCGGCTGGCCCCGCTGCGCGCCGCCCACCATCTGAACCTCGCCCACGGCCTCGCCGCCCAGGCGCTGCGCGCCGCGCTCCCGGCCCGCGCCCAGCTCGCCATCAGCCTCAACCCGGCCGTGGTCCGGCCGCTCAGCGACAAGCCCGAGGACCTGGACGCGTCGAGGCGTATCGACGCGCTGGCCAATCGCGTCTTCACCGGGCCGCTGCTGCGCGGTGCGTACCCCAGCGACCTGATCAAGGACACCGCCTCGATCACCGACTGGTCATTCGTCCGCGATGGCGATCTGGCCGTCATCAAGCACCCCCTGGACGCCCTGGGCATCAATTACTACACACCGTCATTGGTATCAGCCGCCACCGACAACGACGGCTCGCCCGCCCGCCACGACGGCCACGGCGCCAGCGCCCACTCGCCCTGGCCGGGCTCGGAGCGGGTGGCCTTCCACCAGACCCCGGGCGAGCGCACCGAGATGGGCTGGACGATCGACCCGACCGGACTGCACGACCTGCTGATGCGCTACAGCCGTGAGGCGCCGGGCGTGCCGCTGTACATCACCGAGAACGGCGCCGCGTTCGACGACAAGCCGGACGCGGAGGGCGCGGTCCACGACCCGCGGCGGATCGACTACCTCCGGGCCCATCTGGCCGTGGCCCACCAGGCCATCGCGGACGGCGCCGATCTGCGCGGCTATTTCCTGTGGTCGCTGATGGACAACTTCGAATGGGCGTACGGCTACAGCAAGCGCTTCGGCGCGGTCTACGTCGACTACCCGACGCAGGGCAGGGTGCCGAAGTCCAGCGCCCGCTGGTACGCCCAGGTGGCCCGCACCGGAGAGCTTCCGGCGGCCTGACCCTGAGGACCGGCGTCCGCGGTGCCGCCCGCTGGGGGGCGGGCGGCACCGCGGATGGCGGCGGAGGTGCGCACCCGGGCGCAAGCCGACCGGGGCGTTCTTCCTTCAATGGGGTTACGCCCTGATCCACCCGGCGGAAGGGCGCCGCCATCCGTTGAGAATGCCTGGTAAACCCATTGAGACATGAGAGCATTTCCGGAGCGCCGGCAGCGGTTCCGCGATGAGCCATCCGGTCGGCGCGCGCCCGCCGGAAAAGGCGAGGCCCTCGCCGACTGGTTCGACGGCCGGGTGGGCCTGTTCAAGATGGCCAAGGCCAATCTGCGCAAGGTCTTTCCCGACCACTGGTCGTTCCTGATCGGTGAGATCGCCCTCTATACGTTCGTCATCATCATTCTGACCGGTGTCTATCTGACCCTGTTCTTCAAACCGGCGATGAACGAGGTGGTCTACGACGGCCGGTGGACGCCGCTGAACGGCATCCGCATGTCGCAGGCGTTCGAGTCCACGCTGGACATCAGCTTCGACGTGCGCGGCGGACTGCTGATGCGGCAGGTCCACCACTGGGCGGCCATCGTCTTCATCGCCAGCATGCTCGTCCATATGATGCGGACGTTCTTCAACGGCGTCTTCCGCAAACCGCGCGAGATCAACTGGCTGTCCGGCGCCGGTCTGCTGATTCTCGGGATGTTCGACGGCTTCATGGGCTATTCGCTGCCCGACGATCTGCTGTCGGGCACCGGGCTGCGCTTCATGGAGGGCGCGATCCTGTCCATCCCGATCGTGGGCACCTATCTGTCGTTCTTCCTCTTCGACGGCCAATTCCCGGGATCGGCGATCGTGCCACGGCTGTTCACCGTGCACGTCCTGCTGATTCCGGGCATCATGCTCGGGCTGCTGGCGCTCCACATGATCCTGCTCGTCTACCACAAGCACACCCATCACCCGGGGCCCGGGGCGAAGAACATGAATATCGTGGGGCCGCCCCTGTGGCCGGTCTATGTGGCCAAGTCCGGCGGGTTCTTCTTCCTGGTCTTCGGCGTCACCACCCTGATGTCGGCCATCGCCCAGATCAATCCGGTGTGGTCCTACGGCCCCTACCGGCCCGACCAGGTGTCCACCGACGCCCAGCCCGACTGGTACATGGGCTATTCCGAAGGGCTGATCCGGCTGATGCCGGGCTGGGAGATCAATCTCTGGGGCCACACCCTGGTGCTCGGGGTGCTGATCCCGTTCCTGGTCTTCCCCACGGTGCTGCTGGTGATCTGGCTCTATCCGTTCCTGGAGGCGTGGATCACCGGGGACAGACGCGAGCACCATTTCAATGAGCGCCCCCGCAATGCCCCGACCCGCACCGCCTTCGGCGCCGCCTGGATCGCCCTCTACGCGGTCCTGCTGGCGGGCGGCGGCAATGACCTCATCGCCACCCATTTCCACCTGTCGATCAACGCGATCACCTGGGCCTCCCGGATCGCCTTCTTCGTGGCACCGGTCGTGGTCTTCGTCATCACCAAGCGGATTTGTCTCGGCCTCCAGCACAGGGACCGGCGCAAGCTGCTGCACGGCCGTGAGACCGGCATCATCCGGCGCCTGCCGCACGGCGAGTACATCGAGGTGCACGAGCCGCTCTCGCCCGGGGAGAAGTACACGATGACCGCGTACGAGCAGTATCTGCCGCTGGAGCTGCCGCCGTCGGTCGACGAGGCCGGGGTCGCCCGCAAGCTCTCCTTCAAGGAGCGGCTGCGGGTCTCGCTGTCCCGGAGCTACTTCGGTCGCGACGGCCAGGTCGCCAAGCTCACCAAGGAGCAGGTGGCGGAGCACGAGGAGCACGAGGCGGAGGAGCGGGCCGAGGAACCGCAGCGGCCCTAGGTGTGTTGTCCCGGCACGTTGGTGACGGACGGCGGAAACGGCGGGGCGCGGTGGGTGGGGGATTCCTTCCG
>NZ_JAEEAP010000021.1 GCF_016103465.1 Streptomyces sabulosicollis | reverse complement strand
CGCCCCACCCTGACCGGCGCCGGAGGCTGACCCCGCCCGGGACGGCTTGGCGGCGGATCCGTCGCACGCGGGGTCGCACGCGGGACGTGGGGGCCCGGGCTGCCCCGGGCCCCCACGTCGTCATCTCATCCCACGTAGCGCCGGGCCGTGGACACCCGCTGGGTCTCGTCCAGCAGGCGCAGGCCGTGTTCGACCCGGGCCGGGACCACGGACCGGCGGGCGAGCGTGCCGGGCAGGCCCGCGAGGGCCTGGGCGAAGGCTCGTAGGCTGGCCCGGTCGCGGGGGACCGTGCGGGCCAGGAAGAGGGTGCGGCGGGCGGCGGAGGTCAGGGGGCGGCGCTGCCAGGTGAACCACAGGGTGTTGCGCAGCCCGCGCACCCGCCGTGCCGTGGCGTCGCGGGCGTCCGAGGGCGCGTGGTGGATGACCGGCCCGGGCGCGAACACCAGCCACCAGCCGAGGGCCGCGAGGTCGGCGGCGAGCAGTTCCTCCTCGCCGCCGAGCCACAGCCGGGGCGAGAACCCGCCCACCGAACGGAAAGCAGCGGTCCGCATGCAGGTCGCGGCGGCCAGGATGGAGCCCAGCGCAGGGCCCGGCAGCCACCGCGGGCCCGGCACCGGCGAGGAGCGCAGCTCCGCCACGATGGGGTCCTCGGTGCCCTCGGGCTCGACGACGATCCGGGCCGTCACCGACGCCAGCCCCGGATGGCGGTCCAGCAGGTCCGCGGCCGCCGCCAGGGACCCCGGCGCCCACCAGGAGTCGTCGTCGCAGAAGGCGACGTACGGCGTCCGCACCTGCCGTACCGCCACGTTCCGGCCCACCGCGCCCAGGTTGCGGCCGGGGCGCAGCAGCGTCACGTGCGGATGGAGCCGGGCCACCGCCTCCGCCGTGCCGTCCGTGGAGCCGTTGTCGGTGACGATCACGGGCGGCCGCTCGGGCAGTTCGGCCAGCCGGTCCAGGGTGTGCAGCAGCTCGTCCCGCCGGTCGCGGGTGATGATGACGACCGTGGTGCGGCCGTCGGCGGTCCCAGCGCCCTGGTCCTGGTCCTGGTCATCGGTCATGGGTGACGGCCTGCCTCTCCTCCCGTCGGGGTGCGTCGTCCGTCCGCTGCCCGTCCACGCGCCGTGCGGCCTCCTCGACCCACGGCGGCAGCGGCCGGCGCTGCCACAGCGCGGCCGGCAGCCGGGCGAGCAGACCGCGCAGCGCGGTCCGCGCCACCGGGTCCCGCCCGGCCTCGGTGAGCAGCCCGGCGGTGCGCCGCGCCGCGAGCGGCAGCGGGCGGCGCAGCCAGCATCCGATCAGTTCGTTGCGCCGCATCAAGGCGGTGCGCTCTTTGCGCGGCGAGGGGTCCGGATGGTGGTGGGCGACCACCTCCGGGCAGTACGTGACGCCCCAGCCCATCGCGGCGAGGTCATAGGCGAGCAGGGTCTCCTCGCCACCGAAGAAGATCAGCGGATGGAAGCCGCCCGCTTCCAGGAAGGCGCCGCGGCGCACCACGGCCCCGCAGGCGAGGAAGCCGAACACCTCCGGGCCGGGAAGGTCCTCGGCGCGACCGGCGGGGGAGGCGGCCAGCGTGGCGTTCAGCGGGTCGGGCCGCTCCTCCGGGCCGACCCGCACCTGGGCCGCCAGCAGCCCCAGCCGGGGATGGCCGTTCAGCAGGGTGGCGGCCCGCGCCAGGGACCCCGGCGCCCACCAGGAGTCGTCGTCGCTGAAGGCCACGTAAGGTGTGCCGATGGCGCGTACGCCGTCGTTGCGGGCGAGTGCGCCGCGGTTGTCCCCGTGCGCCAGGACCCGCACCTGGGGAAAGCGCTCGGCGACCATGGCCCTGGTGTGGTCCGTCGAGCCGTTGTCCACGACCACGACCGGTGGCCGCTCCGGCAGGGCGGTGAGATGTTCCAGGGCGGTGGCGAGTCTGTCGGCGCGATCGCGGGTGGCGATGACCACACCGACGGCGGGACCTGGCGCGTTCATGGACACCAGGTACCCGGCGCCCCGGCCGCTATGCGGTACGCCGGTGTCCCGGCCACTACGCGATGCGCGCCCGGCCGTCCAGACCGGCGCGCCGTCATTGAGAGTGATCTACGTCATGTTCGACACCGTCGTTCCGGGGGTACGGTGCTGACAGCTATCGCGTAAGAGGAGCGGCTCGTTTGTCCCTGGACCTGTCATCCGTCATAGCGGCGACCACGCAGTGGCTGATCAGGGCCTATCCGGCGGCCGACGGCGCGATGAACGCGGCGCTCGCCGAGGCGCAGGCGCGACAGGCCGTGACCGTCGCCGCGTGGCTGCGCTACCCGACCCCCACCGACGCCGCCCTGGTGACCATGGCCGGACCGGGCGGTTCCTACCGGCTGGACTGGCTCGTGGACGCGGAGCCGTACGAGATCCGTGGCCCCGACGGCGTCTGGCGCACCTGGGTGGACGAGGTCGTGGCGAGCTGGGCGGCGGCCCTGCTCACCTGCTCCACCCTGGCGTCCGAGGCCGTGGCGGCGCTCGCCGACTGTGAGCACGCCGCAGGGTCCCCCAGAGAGTTCCGGCGGCTCACCGAGCCCGACACCCACGACTGGCAGGCGGCGCCGCTGATGCGCCATCCGGACCTGATGGCGTGCGTCGTGGACCTGCACCGTCCCCAGCTGCTGGAACGTCTGCGGCTGCTGCGCAGCGACGACCAGACGCCCACCAGCGCGGCCTGACGGCACCGTCCCCCTGCGGGCCCACCAGCGCCCCCCGCGGGCCGTCGTCACGGTGCCTGGAGCACGCCTCGCGCGTTCACGGTGACCCGCTCCCCACGGGGGCAGTGGACCACCTCGGAGGGGAAGTCCGGGCGCCGGGCCTCCTCCAGGAACGCGGAGAGCGGGGAGCTGAAGGCGGCGTAGTCGTCGTAGTGCACCGGCAGCACCCGCTCCGGCCGCACGGCCTTGACCAGACCGGCCCCCTGGAGCGCGTCCATCGTCACGATCAGCCCGCCCGGAAGCCGCGTGCCGCCCAGGTGGACCACCGCCAGATGCACCTCCGGGTAGCGCCGGGCGATCTCGTGGATGCCCGGGAACATCAGGGTGTCACCGGTGATGTACACCCGCAGCCGAGGAGGCTCCCCGGGCGCGCCGAAGTCCAGCAGGCTTCCCATCACCGGTGGCAGCAGCCGCTGCCACCGGCCGGGGGCGTGCCTGCCGGGCAGTGCGGTGATCCGGACCTGGTCGCGGTCGTGCACCAGGACGTGATCGTGCCAGGTGGGCAGCCCGGTCGCCCGGCTGAACCCATGGACGCCCTGCAGCCGCCGGGAGGCGTGCGGGGTGGTGATGATGGGCAGTGAGCGGTCCAGCCCCCGGCGCGCCACCCGGTCCCAGTGGTCGCCGTGCAGATGCGAGAGCACCACGGCGTCCAGGTCGGACGGGATGTCCGGGACGCCCAGCGCGGGCTCGGTCAGCCGCCGCGACATCAGCCCCTTGCCCAGATAGGCGTACTGGCCCCGGTGCAGGAAGTTGGGGTCGGTGAGCAGCGTCAGCGTGCCGTAGCGGATGAGGAGCGTGGCATTGCCGACGAAGAGGAACTCGGCGGCGCCGTCCGGGGGAGGAGTCATGTGCCGGCCACCGCCTCCCGCGGCTCCCGCCGGCCGGGGCTGAACATCGTGGCGGCCGCGGCCTCGTGCAGCGACTTCAGGGTGGCGCGCTGCCGCCGCGCCCGGTTCAGCAGCTCGGTGAGCCGATCGGGGTCCAGCCGGGGGTCCTCACCGGCCGCGGCCAGCAGCGCGTGCCACAGCAGTGCCTTGCCCTCCACCCCGATCCGCAGCGCCTCCAGCTCGACGAGCGTGCTGAGCCCGGAGCGGCGCCGCAATCGGCCGTTGGGCTTCAGCCGCCCGGCCTTCTCGCCCAGCCAGCCCCCGTAGACCTTGTAGCGGCGGACGGGCACCCCGAGGTCGGCCATGACGGTCAGGAGCGCCTCGCGGTCCTCCATGATCTGCGCGGCGACGTCCTCCAGGTCGCCGCCGAAGGGCGACTGCCGGTGCTCGCGGGCCGTCCGGCGGGCCAGCTCCATTCCGGCCGTCGACCCGGCCAGATGGTCGTTGAGGTAGATGCCGAGCATGCGCGGGGAAATCGATGTCCTGGGCTCGCTCATGATCGTCCTTTGGGATTCGGCACGGTCGTATCGGGCCACGCGCCGGCCCTATCGGGCCACGCGTCCCACGGAGTGCCCAGCCCCGGCCGCCTCAACCAGCCCCCGCGCCCCGTCGCCCGCCCGGGCGTCCAGCGGCCTCAGCCCTCCGGAGCCACCCGGCGCCGGTAGTGCGGACACCGGGTGAGGTCGTCGTGCTCACAGCCGAGGGCGCATTCGACGAGCGCCAGCGAGTCCCGCGCGGCGGCGATGCGGGAGCGGAGCGTCTCCGCCTCGCGCCGCAGGATGTCCCGGCGGACGGCCGGCTCGGTCGTGGCGGTCAGGGCGCGGATGGTGTCCAGGCCGAGCCCGGCTTCCTTGGCGCGCAGGATGACGGCCACTCTGACGAGGTCGTCCGCGCCGTAGCGGCGGCGTCCCGCGGTGTCGCGCGCGGGGCGCAGCAGGCCCACGCTCTCCCAGTGCCGCAGCACATGGGTGGCCACCCCGAACCGCCGCGCGACCTCGCCGATGGCCATGGCCGCCATGGCGCCGCTTGACTTCATGCCGACATTAAGTCGCAGTCTCGCGGTCATGTCCAAGGAGAAGCACAGCGAGCGGGACGTACGGGAAGGGGCCACCGATGCCCTCATCGCGCGGCTGGACCGCGCCGAGCGGTCGCCCGAGGCCGAGCGGTTGCGCGCCAGGACCTACGAACTCCTGGCGGTCGAGCCGGGCGCCCGCGTGGTCGACATGGGCTGCGGCGCCGGGCGGGCCGTGGCCGAACTGGCCGCGCGCGGGGCGCGGGCCACGGGTGTGGACGCCGACGAGCGGATGGTCGCCGTGGCCCGCGAACGGTGGCCCGGCACCGACATCAGGGTCGCGGACGTGCACCGCCTGCCGTTCGGCGACGCCACGGTGCACGGCTGCCGGGCCGACAAGGTCCTCCATGAACTCCCCGATCCGGCAGGGGCGCTGGCCGAGGCCCGCCGGGTGCTCGCGCCGGGCGGCCGGGTGGTGCTGGTGGGCCAGGACTGGGAGGCGCTGGTCGTCGACGCCGACGACGCGGCCCTGACCGCCACCATCGTGCGCGCCCGCGCGAGCCTCATCCCCTCGCCGCGTGCCGCACGCGGCCAGCGCGGTCTGCTGCTGGACGCCGGGCTCCGCGAGGTCACCGCGGAGGCGCACACCACCGTCCTCACCGGGCCCGAGACGCTGCCGCTGCTCACCGGCCTGGCCGAGGCCGCGTGCGCGGCCGGCGCGATCACCCGGGACCAGGCCGGGGCGTGGTGCGCGGAACAGCGCGAACGCGCCCGCGCCGACCGGCTCTTCCTCGCCGTGCCCCTGTTCCTGGCGGCCGGAACGGCGAGGTGAACGCGCCGATGGGCACGGACGGGCCAGCGATCGCTCAGGCCCCCACGACCCCGTCCACGCCCTCGCGCAGGAAGTCCGCGTGCCCGTTGTGGCGGCCGTACTCCAGCAGCACGTGTACCAGCACCATCCGCAGCGACACCTCCTCGCCCCACCGGGGCTGCAGGCCCACCAGATCGAGCGACTCCGCCTCCCGCTCGATCCGGCGGGAGGTCTCGACCTCCGCCTCCCACGCCGCGAACGCCTCGGCTCCGGACGCGCCGCTCACGTCGTACGCCGCCTGGAAGTCGATCGTCGGGGACCAGACCATCGGTGCGTCGTTGTCCTCGAACACCCGCCGGAACCAGGCCCGTTCCACCTCGGCCAGGTGCCGCACCAGGCCCAGCAGCGTGAGCGTCGAGGGCGGCATCGACCGCTGCCGCAGCTCCTCGTCGGTGAGCCCCTCGCACTTCATGGCGAGCGTCGCCCGCTGGTAGTCGAGGAAGGCGCGCAGGGTTGCGCGTTCGTCACCGAAGTGGGGTGGTTCCGGGCGGCTGTCGGCGGTCATCGTCGTTCGTCCTCCTCGACGGCTGGTCGGGCCCCTGGGGCCTGTCGGGCCTCATGGGACCACGGCCGTGGAGCCCCGGCCGCATCGGGGTCATGGCCGAACCGGCGAGCAGGACTCCCCCGGCCCGGGGCCGCCCCGGGCCGGGGGAGGCGGGTCAGTCCTCGTCTCCCTCCTCGTCCTCGAAGGCGTCGCCGATCTCGTCGACCACCTCCGCGGCGACCATTCCGCCGACCACGCCGACCGCGACACCCGCCGCGACGCCTCCGACGATCGCCGCGGTGCTCGGGCCGGAGCGCCGCCCGCCGTCGTGGTGCCCGTCGTGGTGGTGGTCCGCGTGCCCGTAGCCGTGGCCGTCGTGCTCGCCGTGGCCGTACGAGCCGTGGGAGCCGTACGAGCCGTGGGAGCCGTACGAGCCGTAGGCGGCGCGCCGCTCGACGAGTTGGCGGATCCAGGCGTCGACCTCGGCGTTCCAGTCGCGGTGCTCGACGCCCTCATGGCCGATGGTGAAGAGAGCGAGGGTGTCCTCCCCCGAGGAGAACAGCCCGCCGCGCTTGTCGGCCTCCAGGACCACGTCCATACCGCCCGGGCTCGCCAGGAAGGTCACCTCCAACTCGTTGATCGCGTGGGCGTATTGGGGAGCCGGGGCGAGCTCGATCTCCTGGTAGAACGGCAGCCGCTGCCCGGTGCCGCCCACATGGCCCAGCTCCAGGTCGGCGGACTTGAAGCCGAAGCCGAGCTGCCCCAGGGCCTCCAGAACGGCCTCCTGGACCGGCAGCGGGCACACGGTCAGCTGGTCGAGGTCGCCCTTGTCCTTCGCGCCCGCCACCTCCAGCCCGGTGCGGACCCCGAGGATGATGCCCAGCGGCTGCCCGTACAGCTCGGTGATCGGTGTCTCCCAGGGGAGCTGGGCCGTGAACGGGAGGCCGCGGTGCTCGCCCTCGGCGAGCCGGAAGCCGCCGCCGACGGTGAAGCGGTCGAAGAGGACGACCCCCTCCCGCTCCTCGTCGCCGTGCTCGTCCTCCACCCGGGCCACGAGCTCCAGCGTGATCTGCTCGATCCCGAAGTCCGCCGTGCCGCCCCGCAGATGGACCTGACCGGTCAGCGGCCCGCCGGGGCGCACCGGTCCGGGGTCCAGCACCGTGTCCACGGTGGGCCCGCCGACACCGAGCGAGCCGAGCAGTCGTTTGAACACCATCGGGGCGTCCACTCCTTCAATGTGCGTACTGTCGCGTGTGCGTGGGGGGTTCGGCGCGTGCGGCGGAGGACGGCGGTCGGGCGACAGCGGGCCGTGCGCCGCGGAACCTCCGCGGCCGGTGGCACGTTCACCGTGCGTCCTCCCTCCGTGCTTCTACACGCATGTAGAAGCATAGGGGTGTGCGCCACTCCGGGACGGCCCATCCCGGCGCGTTGACGCGGGAAGTCCGAAAATGATCACTCACCGGGTCGTGCGGTGATCACTCACGGGACCGTGCGGAGCGCCCTTCGGCGGGGTCGTGCCGCGCAGCGCCCCCGGACGAGGCGTTGTCGCGCACGGTGCGGGCCACGGTGTCCGCGAAGGCCCGGGCCAGCGGCGGGAGCGCCTCCCAGCGGCGGGCGGCCCAGCCGACCGGCAGCGGCGGCAGCGCGGGGATCGGGACGAGCCGCAGCGGCCCCGCGTCCCCCGGCACCGGCAGCCCGGGCAGCGCGGGCACCACCGCCCGCCCCAGGCCGAGTTCGGCCAGCAGCAGGGCCGTGTCCCAGTCGGCGACGCCGGTGTCGGAACCGGCCCGTACGCCCAGCTCGGCCAGGGCCGCGTGGAGGCGTCCGCCGGAGGTGGAGTTCGGCGGCAGCCGTACGAGGGGTATCTCGGCGAGGTCGGACACCTCCACCCGCGACCGGGCCGCGAGCGGATCCCCGGCCCGCAGGGCGAGCACCCACGGCAGCTCGGCCACCGGTCGCTGCTCGACGCCGCGCACCGGCCCGCCGAGGGTGATCCAGGCCAGGTCCGGATTGCCCGCGATGAGGGCGCCGAGGCAGCCCCGGCTGGAGCTCTCGGTCTGGAACTCCAGGTTCACCTTCGGATAGCGGCGGCGGAAGGAGACGATCGCCTCGGCCATGAAGTGCCGCACGGTGGTGGAGCCGGTGGTGATCCGCACCGAACCGCTCTCCCCGTGCACGAGGTCCCCCAGGCGCCGCAGCGCCAGATCGAGCCCGGCGATCCCGTCGGCGGCCGCCTCGCACAGAATGCGTCCCGCGGGGGTGGGCACGACACCGCGCGCCTGGCGCTCCAGCAGGCTGACGCCGGTCTCGCGCTCCAGCCGCTTCACCCGCTGGCTCACCGCCGACTGGGTGCAGGTCAGCTCCCTGGCCACGGCGCTGAGACTTCCGGCGCGGCACACGGCCACGAACACCCGCAGATCATCCAGAGTCATAACCCCCAAGGTAGAGCTTGGAGTTGGCGAGCAATCCCCAGGATTGACTGGGGTGGCCGGTGCTCGCGACGATCGTCGCAGGGCTCAGGCGGCAACCCGTACGGCGCTCGCGCGAGGATCCGGACCGGGTGGGGGCGCGGTGCGGGTGCCGACCTGCCAAGCACCGAAAGGACACGACCTGTGCCTGCCGCTCCCCCTCCCGCCGCCGCCGACCGGGCCGCCACCCTCCTGCGCCGCCTCGGCGCCGCTCACATCGCCCACCCCGGGGGCACCCTCCTCGCCCACCTCCAGCGCGTACGCGCCCGGCTCGCCGCTTGGGGAGCCCGCCCGGAACTCCAGCTCGCCGGGCTGTGCCACGCGTTCTACGGCACCGACGGCTTCCCCGTCACCCTGCTGCCCCTCGGCCGCCGCGGCGAACTCGTGGCGGTGATCGGCGCGGAGGCCGAAGCCATCGTGTACCTCTACGCGAGCTGTGACCGGAAGGCCACCTGTCCGGTGCTCGGCGACACCGACGCGGTCTTCCACGACCGCTTCACCGGCCGTGCGCACACCCCCGAACCCCGGCTGCTCCGGGACTTCGCCGAGCTGTCGGCCGCCAATGAGCTCGACCTGGCCCGACTCGACCCGGCCCTGCGGGAGCGGCGCGGCCCCGAACTCCTCGCCCTGTTCACCCGCTTCCGGCCGCTGCTGAGCCGCCCGGCCTGGCTGGACGGCCACGCGATCCTCGCGCCGTCCCCGCTCACGCGCGATTGACCTGCCCGTTCACCGGGCGCGGCCCGCGGGCGCGGGTGTGATATCGCCGGGAGCGCGGGACCGCAAAACGGCGCGCCGAACCGTTCACCTTTTCGGCTCGTTCTCGTCGTCGGCGGGCACCGGCCGGGATTTTGCGATCACGAATTGCCGGAAGTGTTCGCGCACGATAATGGCTTGGTTAACTTCATGGAGGGTATGAAACGATCCAGTAATACGCCGTGAAGGAGATGACCGGTGACGGCCGAGCAGGCGGAGCTGGATCTGCGGATGGTGTTCGGGCCGCTGGCCACGCCCGCCCCGGCCACGGCCGCCTCGGCGCTCGCGGCGGAGGCCGAAGCGGAGGCCGGGACCAGGGCCAGGGAGGACGCCGGACCGGAAGCGCAGGCCCGGACCGGAGCCGATTGAGTTCCGGACCCGTGGCATCCGTACATCACCATGCCTCATCCCTAAGGAGCACATCACCATGGCCACGCCGCTCACCGCCGACCGTCTGCTCAAGGCGCTTCGCGACGAGGGACTGGAAGTCCACGAGTACCGCGACTGGCGTACTCACAACCGCAACTCCAAGGGCCCCTGGGGCCCGGTCAACGGGGTGATGATCCATCACACCGTCACCAGGGGCACGGACTCCTCCGTGGAGCTGTGCTACGAGGGGCACGCCTCGCTGCCGGGACCGCTGTGCCACGGCGTCATCGACAAGTCCGGCGCGGTCCACCTGGTCGGCAACGGCCGCGCCAACCACGCGGGGCTGGGCGACGGCGATGTGCTCAGAGCCGTCGTGGGCGAATCGGCGCTGCCCGCCGACAACGAGGCCGACACCGACGGCAACCGCCACTTCTACGGCTTCGAGTGCATCAACCTCGGCGACGGCGAGGACCCCTGGCCGGAGGCGCAGAAGCTGGCGATCGAGAAGGTGTCCGCGGCCATCTGCCGCGCCCACGGCTGGACCCAGCGCTCGGTGATCGGCCATCTGGAGTGGCAGCCGGGCAAGATCGACCCGCGTGGCTTCACGATGGACAGCATGCGCGGCCGCATCGCCAAGCGCCTCGGCGCCAAACCGGACGGCCCGGCACCCGAGCCACCGGCGTCCTACGAACCGTTCCCGGGCGCCGACTTCTTCCGGAACGGCCGGGAAAGCAAGATCATCACGGCGATGGGCAAACGGCTGGTGGCCGAGGGCTGCGGACGCTACGAGGAGGGCCCGGGCCCGGAGTGGACCGAGGCGGACCGCACGTCCTACGCGGCCTGGCAGCGCAAACTGGGCTACTCCGGCGATGACGCGGACGGCATTCCCGGCAAGACCAGCTGGGACAAGCTGCGCGTGCCGAACGTCTAGGGTCCGTCAGACGGACTCCGGCCGCGACCACGGCCTCCGAACCACACCGCGTTCCCCCTGCCCCGGGGCGGAGCGAGGAGAGGGCCCTCAGCGGTCCTCGCTCCCGCCCCCGGGGCAGCCCGCGTCCAGCAGCGGGTCGATACCCGCCCGGAGGAAGCGCAGCAGGGTGTCGTCCGGCGTGGCGGCCAGCGCGGGCGAGCGGATCGCCAGGCGGAGCAGGGTGATGCCCATCAGCCACGCCGCCAGCAACTCGGCCCGCAGCTCGGCGTCCTCGCCCTCCAGGCGCCGGGCGAGCCCTTCCGAGAACACCTCGGTCACCTCCTCGCGGAGCCGCCCGACGGTCTCCTCCCGGCTGGAGGAGCGGAGTTTGGTCAGCAGCGGATGCGGGGCCTCATCCTCGGTGGGCCCCCTGGAGACCACCTCGCAGATCCACGCCGACACCTCGTCCAGCGGCAGGTGGCGCAGCGGCTCGAACAGGCCGGTGCTGGTCGACACCGCGTCGAACAGCGCCTCCTTTGAGCCGAAATAGCGGTAGACCAGCGCCGCGTCCACCCCCGCGTCCTTGGCGATGTCGCGCACGCCGCAGCCGTCGTAGCCGTACCTGGCGAAGCGCAGCGCGGCGGCCGACAGCAGGGCGCCGCGCGTGCCCTCCGCGTCGTATCTGCGGGGGCGGCGGGCGCTGTCGTCGCACCCTCCTGAGTCGCTTGCCCGGTTCACTCGTCGTACCTCCGCCTGGACCGTGCCGTACATGCTGCCGGTTCAGCCTCGCATGTCCAGAAGTCATCCACCGTTGTCATCGCTTGTTGACCAAGCTGTGGGTCGGCGCGTTATGTTTTGTCAACGCGTGGTGACTTTGTTCCCGGCTCGCGCGGTTCCGGCCGGACGACGGTGTCCGGCCTGCTCGTCTCCCGACCGGGCGGCCCTGCGCCGCCTCCGCCACGCGCCCGCATCTGACCCCCAGCAGAAGTGGTGATCCCCTGTGCAGATACGACGCGTCGCGGTGGTGGGAACCGGCTATGTCGGACTGACCACCGGTGCCTGCCTCGCCACCCTCGGCCATCGAGTGGTGTGCGCGGACACCGACCAGCCCAAGGTCGAACGGCTCCGGCGCGGACAGGTCGACATCCTCGAGCCCCGGCTGCCCGAACTCGTCCGGGAGGGACTGGACTCCGGGCGGCTCGCGTTCGTCCGGGACACCCGGGCCGCGGTCGCCGACGCCGATGTGGTGTTCCTGTGCCTGCCGACCCCGATGGGCGTAGGCGGCGCCGCCGACCTGGCCGCCGTCGAGGCGGTTGCGGACCAGATCCGCGACGCGCTGCCGCGCGGCAGTGTCGTGGTCAACAAGTCCACCGTGCCCGTCGGTACCGCCGAGCGCGTCGCCGCGCTGCTGGACCGTCCCGACGTGGCCGTGGTGAGCAACCCCGAGTTCCTGCGGGAGGGTTACGCGGTGCGCGACTTCCTCCACCCCGACCGCATCGTGGTCGGCGCCGCGGACGAGGACGCCGCGCGGCGGGTGGCGGACCTGTACGCCGGGCTGGACGCCCCGCTGGTGCTCACCGACGCCGCGGGCGCCGAACTCGCCAAGTACGCGGCCAACTTCTTCCTGGCCATGAAGCTCTCCTTCGCCAACAACCTGGCGACGCTGTGCGAGCACTTCGGCGCCGACGTGGACGACGTGCTCGCGGGCATCGGCCACGACCCCCGCATCGGCTCGGCCTTTCTCAAGCCGGGCCCCGGCTGGGGCGGCTCCTGCCTGCCCAAGGACACCCACGCCCTGCTGACGATCTGCCAGCAGTCGGGGGTGGACTTCCCTCTGCTGGGCGCCACCATCGAGACCAACGTCGAGCACCAGCGGCGGCTCGTCGAGCGCGTGGTGGCCGGATGCACCCCGGGCGACGGTTCGCTGCACGGCGTACGGCTGGCCGTCCTTGGCCTGGCCTTCAAGGCGGGCACCTCCGATCTGCGCGACTCACCGGCCCTGGCCATCGCCCGGCTGCTCAAGGAGCGGGGCGCCGAACTCCACGCCTACGACCCCGCGCTCAGCGAGACCCGCCCCGACCTCAGCGATCTGCTCACCCTCGCGGACACCCCCGAGGAGGCCCTCCGGGGAGCGCGCGCCTGCCTCGTGCTCACCGAGTGGCCGGAGTTCCGCGACCTCGACTGGGAGCGCGCCGCCGGACTGCTCGCCGCCCCGGTGGTCTACGACTTCCGCAACCTCCTGGACCCGGACCGGCTGCGCCGCGCCGGATTCACCTGCGAGGGCATCGGACGCACGCCCGCGATGGCGCGCTGACCGGCGCCCCACCCCGCTTCTTCTCGCCGTACGAGACCCTTCCCACAGAAAGGCCCCTGCGTTGCGGGTACTGTTCACTACGCTCGGCAGCCCCTCCCACGGCCGCGCCCAGCTTCCCCTGGCCCGGGCCCTCGCGGCGGCCGGCCATGAGGTGCTGGTGGCCACCACCCCGGTCCTCGCCCCCGTCTTCGCGTCGGACGATGTGCGGGTGGCCACGTGCCTCGACGACCTCTCCCCGGCGACCTTCCTCGGCCCCGCGATGGCCGAGGAGGCCGGCCCGGCCGGTCCGCCGGACATGGCCCGGATGGACGACACGGAGCGGCAGGCCCTCCTGCTGCGCGTCGTCACCAAGGTCCTGTCCGGCCCGATGGCCACGACGCTCCTGGACGCCCTGCTCCCCGTGGCACGCGACTTCCGGCCCGACCTCATCCTGCGCGACGGCATGGACCTCGGCTCCTGCCTCATCGCCGAAATCCTCGGCATACCCCAGCTGCCCACTCCTTCCGGGAGCAGCAACACCTTCAACCCGGAGAAGGTGCTGCCGCACCTCAACGCCCTGCGGCGGCAGCGCGGACTGTCCGCCTCGCAGGACCCGCTGTCGGTGGTCCCGCACGGGCGGATCGACTACGTGCCCCCGGCCTTCTCCTTCGCCCAGCACCTGCCGACGTCCTGGGCCTACCGGCAGACGGTGGACGTGGACCGCGGCGCCGTGCTGCCGCGCTGGGTCGCCGAACTGCCCACCGACCGCCCGCTGGTGTTCGCGGCCATCGGCACCGCGATCCCCATGCTCCGCGACAAGGCACGCGAGGCGGACGCCTCCGCGCCGGCCATGCCGATGCCGGACCCCGTGGACACGCTGCGCACCATGGTCCAGGCGCTGTCGCGGCTGGAGGAGTGCACCGTCGTCCTCGCCACCGGGGGCATCCCCGTGGACACCGACGGAGTGCCGCCGCATGTCCACCTCACCGATCGGCTGCCCCAGCCCCTGCTGCTGGAATCCGTGGACCTCTTCCTCACCCACGGCGGCTTCAACAGCATCCGCGAATCGCTGCGCACGGCGACACCGATGGCGGTGCTGCCCCAGTTCGGCGATCAGCCCGGCAACGCGCAGCGGGTGGAGGAACTCGGCCTCGGCAAGCACATCACCGACACCACGGCGGACGGTATCGTCGCCAGTTGCCGTGAGGTGCTGGCCGACGAAGGCTGCCGCGCCGTGGCCCGCCGGGCGCGGCTGGAGATGCTGGCGCTGCCGGAGATCGACAGCGCCGTCCCCGACCTGGAGAAGCTCGCCGGATAACACCCCGCGCGGAGCCCGGGCCCCGAGCCCGGGCTCCGCGCCCCGCTACGTCCCCCACGCGCGGCAGAGAAGGTTCGCAGGTACGTATGTCGTCCTCATCCACCACCACCGAGCCCACCGAGCCCCGGACCCCGGCCCGGCTGAGCCACCGCCAGGTCGTCACCGTGCTGTCCGGGCTGGTGCTCGGCATGTTCCTCGCCGCGCTGGACCAGACCGTGGTGTCCTCGGCGCTGCGCACCATCGCCGACGATCTGCACGGCCTCACCGCCCAGGCGTGGGTGACCACCGCCTATCTCGTCACGGGCACCATCGTCACCCCGCTGTACGGAAAGCTCTCGGACATCTACGGCCGCCGCCCGGTCTATCTGGCCGCGATCGTGCTGTTCACCTTCGGTTCGCTGCTGTGCGGATTCGCCACCTCCATCCACCAGCTCGCGGCCTTCCGGGCGGTGCAGGGCCTCGGCGGTGGCGGGCTGATGTCCCTCGCCATGACGATCATCGCGGACATCACCTCGCCCCGCGAGCGCGGCCGCTACCAGGGCTACATCACGGCGGTGTTCGCCGGGTCCAGCGTCGTCGGACCCCTGGTGGGCGGGGTGTTCGCCGGGCGCGCCACTCTGCTGGGGATCGACGGATGGCGCTGGATCTTCCTGGTCAACGTGCCGCTGGCGGCCCTGGCCATCGTGGTGATCCTGCGCGTGCTGCACATACCCCACCAGCCCGTACGGCACCGGCTGGACTACGGCGGGGCGCTGACGCTGGCGGTCGGGATCGTGCCGTTGCTCGTCGTGGCCGAACAGGGCCGGAGCTGGGGCTGGGCCTCTCCCCGGGCGCTGGTGATGTACGCGGTGGGAGTGGTCGGGCTGATCTCGTTCGTGACTCTGGAGCGGCGGATGGCGGATGCCGCGCTGCTGCCCGTCAGGCTGTTCCGCATCCGCGCGTTCCGGCTGGGCACCGTGCTGCACTTCACCGTGGGCATCACCATGTTCGGCGCCATGACGACCCTTCCGCTGTATCTGCAGCTGGCCAAGGGCATGAGCCCGATGGGGGCGGGCCTGGCCACGCTGCCCACCATGGCGGCGAATGTGACGGTGACCCTGGTGGTGGGCCGGCTGATGTCACGGACGGGCCGGTTCAAGGTCCATCTGACGGCGGGCGTCGGCTCCCTCACCGTCGCCATGCTGGTGTTCGCCACGCTGAGGGACGACAGCCCGCTGTGGTACGTGGCCATCGGCATGGTGTTCATGGGGGCGGGGCTCGGCGCGGCGATGCAGACGATCACCACGCTCGCCCAGTCCGAGGTGCCCGGACGGGACATGGGGGCGGCCACCGCGTCGGTGAACTTCTTCCGCTCCAACGGCGGCACGGTGGGCGCCGCAGCCTTCCTGTCCATCCTCTTCTCCCTGGCCGGTACGCGGATCAGCGATCGCCTGGCGGTGGCGTCCCAGGACGCGTCGTTCCGCGGGCTCGCCGGGGAACCGGCGAACGCGGAGGCGCTGAAGGGCGTCGTGCGGCCCGACGGCAGCGTGAACCTGGAGGACTCGGCCTTCCTCCGCCACCTCGATCCGGCCGTGGCGCAGCCGTTCCTGGAGGGCTACGTCCAAGCGCTGCGTGTGGTCTTCCTCACCGGGGCCGCGGTGGGCCTGATCGCCTTCGTGATCGCCGCCTGGCGGGTGCCGAACACCCAGCTCTCGGCCGACTGACCCGGTCGGCGTCGAGCGGGGTGGCGGCACCGGGGCGACGGCGGGAGGACCACCGCCCCGGCGGCCGTGTGCACCCGGGGCCCTACCAGGGCGCCGGAGTGCCGTCCCAGGAGAAGAACCCGCCGGTGGGCCCGGTGTCTTGGAGGAGGGCGAGCCGGACCGCGCCCGCCGCGCCCTCGGCCGGATCCCCCTCGCTCCCGGCGGCGCGGGCGTTCAGATCGGTCCTGCGCAGTCCCGGGGCCAGCGCGTTGACCTTGAAGCCTTCGGAGGCCAGGGCCTGCGCGGTGTAGAGGGTCAGGGCGTTCAGCGCCGTCTTGGAGGAGCGATAGGCCGCCCCCGACCCGGCGGAGACGGCGAACGGGTGCTCCGGGTCCGCGCTCCAGGTCAGCGAGCCGGTGCCGCTGGAGACATTGACGATCCGGGGCGCGGACGAGCGGCGCAGGGCCGGGAGGAAGGCGTTGGTGACGGCGAGCACACCGAAGACGTTGGTCTCATAGGTCCGGCGGAAGTCCTCGGGATCGGCCTCGGGAGCCGTGCCGCTGTCCACCATGATGCCCGCGTTGTTGACCAGGATGTCCAGCCGTTCCACCTGGGCCGCGGCCGTGGCGATGCTGTCGGCGTCGGTCACGTCGAGCACCATCGGCCGGGCGTCGCCGCCGATCTCCCGGGCGGCCCGCCGCCCCCGCTCGGCGTCGCGCGAGCCCACGTACACGGTGAGTCCCTCGGCGGCGAGCTGGCGTGCGATTTCCTTGCCGATGCCCTTGTTGGCACCGGTGACCAGTGCTGTGCGATCGTTCATGGCATCCAGGGTTCCCCGGCCACGATCACCCTGCCAGGGACAACCTGTCCCAGGCAGCACCCGTCAGCCGAAGGAGGCAGCATGGCGAGGTACGAGCTGGCCCGCTTCCTGCGGGACCGCCGCGAGGGGCTGCGCCCCCAGGACATCGGCCTGCCCGCCGACCCCCACCGCCGTACGCCGGGGCTGCGGCGGGAGGAGGTGGCGGAGCTGGCCCATATGTCGGCCGACTACTACACCCGCCTGGAACAGGCCAGGGGCCCCCGGCCCTCGGCGCGCATCCTGGACGGGCTGGCGGGGGCGCTGCGGCTGGCGCCCGCCGAGCGCAGCCATCTGTTCCGGCTCGCGGGGACGAGCGCGCCCCCGGGCGCCCGGGCGGTGCGGCGGGTCCGCCCGCATGTCGCCCAGATGCTGCGGCGGCTGCCCGACACCGCGGCGATCGTCACCGACGCCGCCTACGACGTGGTCGCCTGGAACCCGCTGGCGCAGGCCCTGCTCGGCGACGACCTCGGACCCCACGGCAACCTCGCCCGCCGCCGCTTCCTCGGCCGTGGCCACGCGTACGAGAGCTCGAGCGCCGAGGAGTTCGGGCATATCGTGGTCGCCCGGCTGCGCCGGGCCGCCGACCGCTACCCCCGGGACGCGGCGCTCACCGCGCTGCTGGACGAACTGCGGGCCGGCAGCGAGGAGTTCCGGCGGATCTGGGAGGAGCGTCCGGTCCACGCGCCCGGACACCGGACCAAGACCGTCGACCACCCCACGGCCGGGCCACTCCGGCTGAACTGCGACGTCCTGCTCGTCCCCGAGGACGACCAGGAGGTGGTCCTGATCACGGCCGACCCAGGCTCCCCCTCCGCCCGTGCGATCCGCGGGCTCGCGGGCGCGGCGGCACCCTGACTCAGTTCCGTGAGTTGCCGAACAACAGGCGGTACACGACGAGGAGGACGAAGGCGCCGCCGATCGCCGCGCCCCAGGTGGCGGGGTCGAAGAACTCCTTCTGCACCGGGCGGTCGAAGAACTTCGCGGAGATCCAGCCGCCCACGAACGCGCCCGCGATGCCGATGAACGTGGTGCCCACCAGCCCGCCCGGGTCCCGCCCGGGAAGGAGGATCTTGGCGATGACTCCGGCCAGCAGGCCGAGGATGATCCAGCTCACGATACCCACGTTGTTCGTCCCCTTCGTCGTGCTGTCGTGCTGTCGTGCCGGGGTGAGTGAGCCCGGTCGATGATCGTGTCGAGTCGGTTGCGCAGGTGTACGGGCGTCAACGAAGACGCGGCCGGCTCGGCGGTGGTTGCGAGTGGCTTGATCTTCCGGATGCCCGGGGAACGGTGCGCCATGCCTGCACCGGGTGTGCGGGCCGTGGGGGACCGGTCAGCCGTAGGAGAGGTTGGAGCAGGGGTCGTCGTCGGCGGAGCGGGCGTCGTCGGCCACGTGGGAGGAGGGCGTGGACGGCGCGGACGGCGTGGAGGCGTCGGGGGAGGGCGCGGTGAGGTACGTGCGTCCCAGGGTGAGGCTGATGCCCGGGGTGGTGGCGGGCCGCAGTCCGGCGCCGGGGAAGAGCCGGGCCACGGTCCGGGCCCGGTCCCGCTCACCGGGGCCGTAGCCGACCACGGTGGCGGCGTGGTCCTGGGTGTCGGCGTTCACGGCGCCGGTCACGGTGAAACCGTGGGTCCTGAGCGTGTCCGCGGCGCGTGCGGCGAGCCCCGGGGTGGTGGTGCCGTTGTAGACGGTGACGCTGATGCCCGCGCCCGACACGGTGGACGCGGGCGTGGGCGTGGCGGGGTCCCGGGGCCCGTCCTTCCTCCCGCCGGCCGCCTTCCCGTCGATGGTGCGGTCGGCCCTGATGTCGGCCCAGAGCCCGTCGGCGTCGGGCTGGACGATGGCGACCCGTTCGCCCTGGTAGCGCCAGGGAATGGTGACGAACTTGGTGTTGTGCAGATCGATGTCCTTCATCGACAGGGCGAAGGACATCAGCTTCTTCGCCGAGCCGAGCCCCGGGTCCACGGTCATGGACTTGGTGGCCGCGTCCGCGAGCGGGTACAGCGTGGTCGGGTCGATTCCCCGGCTCTTCACCTTCTTGAGCAGAGCGGAGATGAACGCCTGCTGCCGCCGTATGCGCCCGATGTCGGAGCCGTCGCCGATCCCGTGGCGGATGCGCACGTAGTCCAGCGCCTTCTGGCCGGACACCGTCTGGACCCCCTTGCTGAAGATGCGCTTGCCACGGGTGGACCGGCTGGGGCTCAGATCGCGCTCGTAGACGTCCTGGGGCACGCACACCTGGACCCCGCCGACCGCGGAGGTCATCCGGGAGAAGCCCTCGAAGTCGATGACGATGGTGTGGTCCATGCGCAGCCCGGTCAGCTTCTCGACGGTGTTCTGGGTGCAGGCCGGGTTGCCCTGGGCGGTCTCGCCCACGGAGAACGCCGAGTTGAACATGGCGTTCCGCCGCGTCCTGGTCCATGAGCCGTCCGGCAGCCGGCACGGCGGGATGTCGACCAGGGTGTCGCGGGGGATCGACACCCCGACCGCGTGCTTGCCGTCGGCGTAGACGTGCAGCAGCAAGGCGGTGTCGGAACGGCCCACGTCCCCGGTGCCGCCGCCCAGCTCGCGGTTGCCGCCCGACCGGGTGTCCGAGCCGATGACCAGCACGTTCTGACCTGCCGCGTTCCCTTCCGGCCGGTTGTCGGACAGACCGTCCGCCCCGAAGGTGGTGATGTTCCCGTTCAGTGTGAAGTAGAGCCAGCCCACTCCGCCGCCGAGCAGCACGACGAACGACACCACGATCACCAGGGCGATCCGCAGCGGGCGGCGCCCCTGGCGCCGCTGCCCGGCGTCCGCCCGCTGCGCGGTAGCGCGCCCCGCGGTCTCCCCGTCTCTGCCTGTCATGCGCGTCCTTCGTCCGGCGGCTGTTCGGAAGAGAAGACGATCGATGCTGGCCCGAGGTTCTACCGATGCGCAAGCGCGTGTTTCCTCACCTGTGGTACGACACGTCCCCGCGGTGCCGGAGGTGCGGGGCGGTCAGCGGGCCAGGGAGACGGCGAACGGCCGGAGTCCATGGCGGCGCAGCACATGGGGGACCAGCAGCACGAGGGCTTCGGTGGCACGGGCGGTGGTGATGTCGCCGAGGTCCTCGATCCACTCGGGCTTCCAGCCGAGGTCGGCGAGGAGTCCGGCGGTGATGGCCTTGGCGTCCGCGTCGTCGCCGGAGAGATAGGCGGTGGGCGGGGTGGACAGATCGGCGGGGGCGGTCATCACCGGGAAGAGCATGGTGTTGAGGGTCTTGACCACCCGCGTCGCGGGCAGGGCCCGCTGGAGCCGCTCGGCCAGGCTGTCGCCGGGGTAGCACAGGTCCGAGGGGAGCCCGTCGGGCGTGTGGCGCGTGGCGTTGGAGATATCGATGAGGATCTTGCCCGCCAGCTCGGTGTGCAGGGCGGAGAGGCGGTCCAGGGTGGTGCCGCCGGGGGTGGCGTTGATGACGATGTCGGTGGTGGCGGCCGTGGTGCGCTGGTCGGTGTGGCGGATCGCCGGGACGGCACCGGTGCCGTCGGCCGGGGTCTCCAGGGGCGGCTGCCGGTGGCCGAGGGTGATCCGGTGACCGGTGGTGGCGAGTGCGCGGGCGAGACCGCCGCCGACGCGTCCGGTGCCGAGGATGCCGATGCTGGTCATGCGGATGAACTCCTTGTGGGGGAAGGGGTGGTCAGACGATGGGCGACAGGACGGAGACGGCCGCGGCGTGGATGCCGGGGGCGGTGGCCAGGAAGTCACCGGAGGCCAGGTCCCAGGGATTGCCCCGGGTGTCGGTGACGGTGCCACCCGCCTCCGCGACCAGCAGGGCACCGGACACCAGCCCCGAGCGCACATCGGAGAACTGCCAGAACGCGTCCATGCGCCCGGCGGCCACCTGGATCAGCTGGAGGGTGGCGGGCACGGAGACCCGGACGACGAGGCCGTGGATCAGCATCCCGGTGACCGAGGCGCCGATCCGGTGGAAGGTGTGCTCGTCCTCACCCGGCCGGGCCTGGCCCGTGCCGACCAGGGCCGCGCCCAGGTCGGTCTTGGCCGACACCCGCAGTGGCGCGCCGTTCAGCTGGGCGCCGTGCCCGGCCACCGCGGTGTACCAGTCGCCGGTCAGCGGGAGGTGGACGACGGTGAGCACCGGGCGGTTGTCGCGGACGAGGGTGGCGGTCACGGCCCAGTCGGACATGCCGTGCACATGGTTGATGTTGCCCTCGGCCGGGTCGACGATCCACCACTCGCCCGGCGGCAGCGCGCCGCCTTCCAGCTCGTCCTCGGCCCACCGCGCGCCCGGCCTGGCGGCCATCAGCGGCGCCTTCAGGACGTCGAGCACCGCGTCGTCGTTGGCGTGGATCTCGGAGACGATCTCGTCCAGCTCCACGCCGCGGGCCTGTGGGGTGTGGCGCTCCCGCAGCAGGTCGCCCGCGGTGCGGACGGCCTCGGTGACCCGGGTGAGCAAGGCGGCGTCGAGGCCGGTGCCGGTGGTGGCGCCGGTGGTGGTGCCGGTGGATGTGGACATGAGTGCTCCCGCGAACGGTGAAAGAGAGTGGGGAGGCTGGGCGCGCGCTTCGCCGTCTGTGCCCCGACCGTAGGCACCCTCGTCGATGACGGCAATTGCACAGATGGCACTGCTGGGTTTACCCGTGTGCAACGGAAGACGGCGGGCCGACGAGCGACGCCCGGGCCGAAGCGTTCGCTTCGGCCCGGGCGGATCGCCATGTCGCGGGTGTGGTCAGCCGATGGCGGGGACGGGTGCGCGGGGCGATCCCGCCGGCTCCTCGGGAACGAGGTCGTCGGTGGCCGTGTCATCGGGGTTGAAGGGGAGGTCACCCCGGAGCACCGCCCGGGCCCGGGCCTCGTCCAGCTGCCCCTCCCAGCGGGCCACGGCCAACGTGGCGACACCGTTGCCCACCAGGCTGGTCAGGGCCCGCGCCTCGGACATGAACCGGTCGATGCCGAAGATCAGCGCGAGGGCCGCCACCGGGACATGGGGGACGGCGCTGAGCGTGGCGGCCAGGGCGACGAAGCCCGAACCGGTCACCCCCGCCGCGCCCTTGGAGGTGAGCAGCATGACGGCGAGCATGGTCAGCTGCTGGGTGAGGCTGAGGTCCACCCCCACCGCCTGGGCGAGGAACACCGACCCCATGGTGAGGTAGATGGCCGTCCCGTCGAGGTTGAAGGAGTACCCGGCGGGCAGGGTGATGCCCACGACCGGCTTCGAGGCGCCCGCGTGTTCCAGCTTGGCCATCATGCGCGGCAGCACCGGTTCGGTGGACGAGGTGCCGAGCACGATCAGCAGCTCCTCCTTGATGTAGCGGAGGAACGGCAGCAGGCGCAGGCCGCCCAGGCGCATCACCGCGCCGAGGACCACCAGGACGAAGAAGAGGGCGGTCAGCCAGAACGAGCCGACCAGCAGGGCCAGATGGCGCAGGGTGCCCAGGCCGTAGTTGCCGATGGTGAAGGCCATCGAGCCGAAGGCGCCGATCGGGGCAAGCCGCATGATCCAGCGGATCAGCCGGAACAGCACCGTGGAGAGCTTCTCGACGCCCGCGGCGAGGCTCGCCCCGGCCTGGCCGCTGGCCTGCAGACCGAAGCCGAACAGGACCGCCACGAACAGCACCGGCAGGATCTCCTCGCCGGTCAGCGCGCTGACGAGGGTGTCCGGGATGGTGCTGAGGACGAAGTCCGCGAAGCTCTCATGGGCCTGGGTCGCCTCCGCCGGGAGGCTGTCGGTGCTGAGGGAGGAGACATCGACGTGCAGTCCGCTGCCCGGCCGCACCACATTGACCACGACCAGGCCGATGACCAGGGCGATGGTGGTCAGGATCTCGAAGTAGACCAGGGCCTTGAGGCTCACCCGGCCGACCGTTCTGCGGTCGCTCATGGCGGCGATGCCGTGGACGACCGTACAGAAGATGATCGGCGCGATCATCATCCTCACCAGCGCGACGAAGCCGTCTCCCAGCGGTTTCAGCTCCGCCCCGAAGGAGGGCCACAGCGAACCGACGACGACCCCGGCGAGGACCCCGAGCAGGCACTGGACATAGAGGCGGGACAGCAGCAGGCGGATGCGGCCGGGCCGGTCGGGGGCGGCGACGGTGCCCGGGGCGGCGACGTTGCGGCTCATACGGGGCGTCCTTCCGGGACGGGAACGAGGAGTTCGGCTCGGGCGATGCGCCGGGCGGCACGGTGCAGGAGCACCGTGGGGGACGCGCCGTCCGGTGCGGGGACGGCTCGGGCGGTGATGACGCCCGCGGGGGTGCCCAGCCGCAGCGTGCCGTCGGCGGTCTGCCGGGTGACGCGGTGGGCGAGGGTGCCGGGGGTCGCGGCGGCCGTCGCCAGGGCGACGGCGGAGGTGAGGCCGATCGCCGGATGCGGGGCGTGCATGGAGACCATGCGCACGGCCACGTCGTACTGGTCCTGAGTGACCGGGTGACCGTGGGTGGTGCGATATGTTACGGGGCCGCCGACGACACCGACCTTGGGCACCGCGTGACTGACCGGGGCGTCCTCGCGGACCAGCCCCATCGCGAGCGCCGCCGTGCGGCGCAGCACGGTGAGCGCGGGCACCACGGTGGCGAACGCGGTCAGGGACTCGGAGCCGTCCAGGCCGAACGCCTTGGCGTCGAAGAGCGCGGCGGGCGCGCCCGCGTCCACCAGCGAGGCTTCGACGGGGCCGTCCGGCCCGGTCAGGGTGTCCAGGGGGCGGCCGGTGGGCAGGGCACGGCCGGTGGTCGACCCCGCCGGGTCCTGGAACCCCAGCAGGACCGGCACCCCGGGCGCGTCGGTGCCGGGCACCACGGCGGTGCCCTCGTCGGGCGCGGTCAGGCCGGGGGTGGGGATGGTGCCGGTGAGGCGGGCCCCGGTGTTCACATTGAGCATGCGGACGGTGGTGGTGTCCGAGGTGATCGGCACCAGACCTCGGTGGATGGCGTACAGCGCGACCGCGGTGGCGCAGTTGCCGCAGTTGCTGGTCCACTCCACCCGCTCGTCACCGATGCCGACCTGCGCGAAGGCGTAGGAGACATCGACGCCCGCCACCTCCGGTGTCCTCACGATCGCGGCCTTGGAGGTGGTGGACGAGGCGCCGCCCACCCCGTCGATCTGGCGGGGGTCGGCCGCGTTGAAAGCGGCGAGCAGCAGGGTGTCGGCATCCACTCCGGTGGCCACCACATCGCGGTGGTCGAAGATCCAGCACTTGCTGGTACCCCCGCGGATCATCTCGCCCTGCAGACGCAACACAACGGACTCCCCATGGCCGTGCAATCGACACCCGCCGACGGCTGCTCCGTGGGCGGTGGCATCTACGGTGTGTGACGGCAGCGTGAAGTACAATCTCGAAAATCTGCAGGGGTATTAAGCAGGACTGAACGCTTGGGGTGATGCCGTGCTGGACGTCCGGCGCATTCTGCTCTTCGCCGAGGTGGCCCGGCGCGGTTCGGTGACGGCCACCGCCCGCGCCCTGAACTACACGCCATCAGCGGTGTCCCAGCAGATCAGCCGATTGGAGACGGAAGCGGGCCAGCCGCTGCTCGACCGCCACGCACGGGGTGTCACCCTCACCGACGCCGGGCGCGCCCTGGCCGACCGGGGAGAGCGGATCGCCCGTGAGCTGAAGGCCGCGGAGAGTGAGCTCGCCGACTTCGCGGGGCTCCGCGCGGGCACCCTGCGCATCGGCACCTTCCCCACCGTGGGCGCCTCGCTGCTGCCGCCCGCCGTCATCGCCTTCCGCGACACCCACCCGGACGTCCGGCTGACCGTGCGCAGCGCCCGTATCGCGGGGCTGTGGTCGATGCTGGAGAACCGGGAGATCGAGATGTCGCTGATGTGGGACTACGACTGGTGCCGCATCGACCGCGAGGACGTGGACATCACCCCGCTCCTCGACGATCCCCCCGCCCTCCTGGTCGGCGACCGCCACCCGCTGGCCTCCCGCGCCGACGCCACCCTCGCCGACCTCGCCGACGACTCCTGGATCACCCGTGCCGACCGCCACCCGGTGGCCGAGGCCCTGGTGCGCAGCTGCCGGGCGGTCGGCTTCGAACCGCAGATCGCCTACGAGGCACACGACTACCAGGAGGCGCAGGCGATGGTGGCCGCCGGTCTCGGCGTGGCACTGGCCCCGACCCTGGCCCTGGAGGGCATCCGTCCCGGCGTCAGCGTGCTGCCCCTGCGCCCGCCCGCGCCGGTGCGCCGCATCCTGCTCGTGCGCATGGCCGACCATGCCCTCACCCCCGCCGCCGGGGCGTTCCTCGGCTCGCTGCGCGAGAGCGCCGCGGCCCGGCGGACCGACGCGGTCCGCTCCGGCTCCTGACGGGCTTCACAGCGAGGAGATGACCCGTCCGCGGTCCTCCAGGGCCCGGCGGGCGAGCCGGGAAGCGGGGGCGAGGCGGTCGTACTCATGGATGGCGCCGCTGTGCAGATGCAGTTCGGTGGGGATGTCGGCGTCGGCGAGCCGCTGTGCGTAGGTGACGGCCTCGGCGCGGAAGATGTCGAGCTCTCCGACCTCGACATAGGCCGGTGCCAAACCCTCGACGGTGGCGACGCGCGCGGGTGCCACCTGCGGCGGCACGTCGTCGGTCCCGAACGCCGCGCCCAGCAGGGCGTGCCAGCCGGTCCAGTTGTCGTCCCAGGTCCAGGCCACATAGGGGGTCAGCTGTGGGTCCGGGGTGAGAGTGCGGTCGTCCAGCATGGGGTACAGAAGGGCCTGGCGGGCGAGGGGAACGCCTCGGTCACGGGCGAGGATCGCCACCCCCGCGGCGAGCCCGCCCCCGGCGCTGTCGCCCATGACGGCGACGCGGCGGGGGTCGACCCTCAGCTCGGGCCCCCGGTCGCCCAGCCAGCTCAGCGCGGCGAACACATCCTCCACGGGACCCGTTCCGGTGGCCGCGTCGGGAGCCAGACGGTAGTGCACGGACAGGAACGGCACCCCGGTGGCCTGGACGTACCCGGCGACGACGGAGTCGTAGAGGTCGACACTTCCGGCGATCATCCCTCCGCCATGGGCGTAGACGACCGCGGAACCCGGCGCGGACTCGGCCTTCTCGTACCAGCGGACGAGGATCTCCACCCCGTCCGCGGACCGCACCTTGTGCGAGGACGCCTTCACCAGCGGATAGCCGGACGGGTACGCCGGGAGGAGCGAGGCCATCCACCGCATGGAGGCCGTGCCCCTGGCGCGCAGCGTCCGCCAGTCGTCGCGTTCGGGCGGGGGAGTGGGGTCGCTCTGTCCGGCGAGGGCCTGGAGAACCGCGGCGAGTTCAGGGTCGAGGGTGAAGGCCATGGTCGACTCCGTTCGAGGACGGCGGGGCCGCAGCCCCAACTGTCCTCACAGAGTGCCGAGTTGCGCTCGAGTGCCGGTACAGAGGCCGGGCGGCGGGACGAAGACGCCCCAGGGGCGGGCGACCTCGGGCGGCAGCTGTGCCAGCTCGGCCCTGATCTCGGCGAGCAGTGCGTCGTTGGCCTGGAGGGTGTCCCTGATGCGGAACCAGTCGGCCGTGATGTCCCCACCCGTGGGCATGGTCATCGCGGAACTCCCCCTTCGCGCCGCCGACCCGCAGTCATTCCTCGGCCGCGCCGGGCTCCTGTGATGTGTGTATCCGCCACATCACCCGATCGGGGTGTGTGTCGTTCGCGTGTACGGGGTCCGGCGCGGCGCACCGGTGCCCCGGCCGGAACGCGTCCGGCCGGGGCACCGCGCTGTCGCCTCACGGGCTGGTGGATCAGTCCCGCTGAGCGTCCTCGGGAAGCTGGCGCCACTTCACCTCGGTGGTGGTGTCGTACGTCCAGTCGAGCATCTTCTTCGCGTCCGGGTAGCGGTCCGCGTCGTTGAGGATGACTCCCACGACCGTCTTGTCGTCGCGCTTGGCGGCGAACACCAGGCAGGGCCCGGCGGGGGTGGTGGTCCCGGTCTTGACGCCGATCGCGCCCTGGTACGAACCCAGCAACTGGTTGGTGTTGTCCCAGGAGTAGTACCGGGTGCGGCCGTTGGCCGCCGGTGCCTCCTGTTTGGTGGAAACCGACTTGACAACCGTGTCGAACGTCGCGTTCTCCATGGCGTGCCGGGTCAGCTGCGCCAGGTCACGGGGCGTCGAGTAGTTGTCGGCGTCGGCCGAGACACCGTCGAAGGAGTCGTACTTGGTGTTGGTCAGCCCCAAGTCCTGGGCCTTCGCGTTCATCTTGGAGATGAACGACTTGGTCCGCTCGGCGGTGGTGTCGCCGGTGCCGAAGGTATCGGCCAGCGCCATCGCCGCGTCGCAGCCGGACGGCAGCATCAACCCGTACAGCAGCTGGTTGACGGTGAGTTTGTCACCGGTCTGCAGGTCCGCCGTGCTGGCACCGGACTTGGTCACGTAGTCGCGGTACTCCTGCTTGATGGTGACCTGCTTGTTGAGGTCCAGACCCCGGGTCTCGAGCACCACGAGGGCAGTCATGATCTTCGTGGTGCTCGCCATCGGACGCTTGGTGTCGGCGTCCTTGGCCATCAGCTCCTTGTTGGAACCGGTGTCGAGCAGGTACGCGCCCTGGGCGCTGACCTCCGGTGGCGGTTCGGCCGAAGCCTGGGCCATCGCCACCGGGACCGCGATCGCTACGGCCACCGTGGACGCGACCGCCGCGACTCTCCAGCGGCGGGTCACGGTTCCACGACGTTTATGCATTCGCCCTCCGTTTCGCTTGTTGAGGTGTGTTTCGGGCGAGCGCATCGTCTCACCAGGCGAAAATCGGCCATGCTCCGGGGTGGCGGACACGTGGTGTCCTTGGGGAAACAACTAGTGTCCGGGCCAACGCTGTTGACCCGAAGGCGGCTCCGGGGCGGCCACGCGCGGCCACGGAGCGCGCGCCCGCTGACCCGCGATCTGCGACACTCATCGTGTGAACCGGACACTCGACCACGATGCGCTGCGCGGACGTGTCGCCGTCGTGGCCGGGGCGACCCGTGGTGCCGGGCGCGGTATCGCGGCCGGCCTGGGCGAGGCCGGTGCGACCGTCATCTGCACCGGACGCAGCAGTGTGTCGGGCGGGGGCGGCTCGGACTACGACCGGCCCGAGACGATCGAGGAGACGGCCGAGCTCGTCACCCGGCTCGGTGGCACCGGTATCGCCGTACGGACCGACCACCTCGACTCCGGGCAGGTCGGGCGGCTGGCCGAGCGCATCCGCCGTGATCACGGCCGCATCGATGTGCTGGTCAACGACATCTGGGGCGCCGAGCGGCTCAAGGGCGGGCCCGCCGACTGGAACACCCCGATCTGGGAACACAGCCTCGAGGACGGTCTGCGCATCCTCCGGCTGGGTCTGGACACCCACCTGATCACCTCGCACCACCTGCTGCCGTTGCTGATCGGCACACCGGGTGGCCTGCTCGTGGAGGTGACCGACGGCACCGCCGCGTACAACGCCGACCGTTACCGCATCTCGGTCTTCTACGACCTGGTGAAGACGGCAGTGAACCGGCTGGCCTTCTCCCAGGGCCACGAGCTGGCGCCGTACGGGGCGACGGCGGTCGCCCTCACACCGGGCTGGCTGCGCTCGGAGATGATGCTGGACGCGTACGGGGTCGGCGAGGGCAACTGGCGCGACGCCCTGCTCCCGGACCGTGGCGAGGGCCGCCCGACCGCCCCCGGAGCCTTCGCGTCCTCCGAATCACCGCGCTACGTCGGCCGCGCCGTCGCCGCGCTGGCCGCCGACCCGGACCGGGCGAGGTGGAACCGGCGGTCGGTGAGCTCCGCCGAACTCGCCAGGGAGTACGGATTCACCGACACCGACGGCTCGCAGCCCGACAGCTGGTCCGCCACCTGATATCGGCTGGGTCCGGGGCGGAGCTCCCCCGGTCGGGTGGCCGCCCGCCAGGCGCCCGCCCGGTGGCGAGCCGCTCAGCGGGGGTGGGCGGTCGCGCAGCGCAGGCAGGTGGTCGCCGTGGGCCGCGCCTCCAGCCGTTCCGCGGGGATCGGCTCGCCGCACACCGCGCACCATCCGTAGTCGCCGCTGTCCAGCCGTTCCAGCGCCTCGTCCAGGGTGGTCAGATGATCGCGGGCCTGGGCCAGCAAGGCGGCGACATGGGCTCGCTCGAAGGCGGTGCTCGACCCCTCCGGATCGTGCTCGTCGTCGACCGCCACCAGGGCGTTCGACGCGACGATCGCGTCGAACTCCCGGCTCAGGGCGGCGATCCGCTCGCTGGTCCCGGCACGCTCGGCCGCCAGCCGCTCGCGGACGGCCCCGGGCTCGGCCGGAGAGGAAGCGGCATCACCGGATGAATCGCTCATGCACGGCATAACCGCGGCCCTCCCGGTCCGCATTCCGGTTGCCGGCCCTTCCCGGAGGTCTTGACGTCTCCCGGGCCCGATGCAATGGATGGGAGCGCTCCCAAACACCGTACGGACACCATCACGCGTTCACTCCTTGGAGTCATGATGAGACGGAAGAGATCCCTGGCCGCCTTACTGGCCTTATTGGTCAGCCTCTTCGGGATCGCGGGTCTCGGCCGGACCGCCCATGCCGCGCCGGCCCGTCCGCAGGCCCCCGTGGCCACGGGCCTGCACATCAGCGACGGCCGTCTGCTGGAGGGCAACGGCAACGACTTCGTCATGCGCGGGGTCAACCACGCCCACACCTGGTTCCCGGGCGAGACACGATCGCTGGCCGACATCAAGGCCCTGGGCGCCAACACCGTCCGGGTCGTCCTCTCCAACGGCCACCGCTGGACCAGGAACAGCCCCGAGGACGTGGCCGCCGTCATCGCCCAGTGCAAGGCCAACCGGCTCATCTGTGTCCTGGAGGTGCACGACACCACCGGCTACGGCGAGGAGGCCGCGGCCGCCTCGCTCGACCAGGCGGCCGACTACTGGATCGGCCTGAAGAGCGTGCTCACCGGCCAGGAGAACTACGTCGTCATCAACATCGGCAACGAACCCTGGGGGAACACCGACCCGGCCGGCTGGACCGCCCCCACCGTCGCCGCCGTGCAGAAACTGCGCGCCGCCGGGTTCCAGCACACCATCATGGTGGACGCGCCCAACTGGGGACAGGACCTCCAGAACGTGATGCGCGCCAACGCGCGGACGGTCTACGACGCCGACCCCACCGGCAACCTGATCTTCTCGATCCACATGTACAGCGTCTATGACACGGCGCAGGAGATCACCGACTATCTGAACGCCTTCGTGGGCGCCGGGCTGCCCATCCTCATCGGCGAGTTCGGCGGACCCGCCGACCAGTGGGGCGATCCGGACGAGAACACCATGATGGCCACCGCCCAGCGGCTGAGGCTGGGCTATCTGGCCTGGTCCTGGAGCGGCAACACCGATCCCATTCTGGACCTGGCCACCGGCTTCGACCCGGCCAGGCTCACCGACTGGGGCAAGCGCGTCTTCAAGGGCGCCGACGGCATCGCCGAGACCTCCCGCGAGGCCACCGTCTACGGCGGTGGCGGCTCCGGCGCCGGGTGCTCGGTCGGCTACCGGGTGGCCAGCGAATGGGGCGGCGGCTTCCAGGGCGAGATCACCATCCGCAACACCGGCACCGCCGCCATCACCGGCTGGACCCTGGGGTTCGCCTTCGCGGGCGGCCAGACCATCACCACCATGTGGGGTGGCACGCCGCGGCAGAACGGTGCCGCGGTGACCGTCACCCCCGCCTCGTACACCGCCACCATCCCCGCCGGTGGCTCGGTCACCCTCGGCTTCACCGCGGGCAAGGGCGCCACCAACTCCGCGCCGACCGCCTTCACTCTCGACGGTGGCGCCTGTGCCACCGGCTAGCACCGGGAATGCGAGGCGTTCGTGAAATGTTAAACTAACTCTCGCACCCCGTGCCCGGCGCCGGCCGGATTCCCCCGTGCCGGCCGGCGCCGTCCCCCTCGGGCAGGGATCGGCGCGAGGACTCAGCGCAGGGACTCCACCGCGTCCCGGCTGAACGGAATGAGCTCGCTCGCCCGGTCGGTCAGGACCTTGTCGGCCCACTCGGGGTCGGCGAGCAGTGCGCGGCCGACCGCGACGAGGTCGAACTCGTCCCGCTCCAGGGGCTCCAGGAGCCGGTCGATGGACTCCACGGCGGCGTTCGCGCCGGAGAGGGAACCGGGGTTGAAGACGCTGTCCAGGCCGACCGAGCCGACGGTGATGACCGGCTTGCCGGTGACCTTCTTCGCCCATCCGGCGATGTTCAGGTCCGATCCCGTGTCGGGGAACTCCGGTTGCCAGTAGCGCCGCCCTGAGGCGTGGAACGCGTCGACCCCGGCCTCCGCCAGCGGCGTGAGCACGGCTTCCAGCTCCTTGGGGTTCTCGGCGAGCCGGACGTCGTACTGGTCGGACTTCCACTGGGAGAACCGGAGGACGACGGGGAAGTCGGGCGCGACCCGCTCGCGGATGGCCGACACGAGGTCGGCGGCGAACCTGGTCCGGGAGACCGGGTCACCGCCGTAGGTGTCGGTGCGCCGGTTGGTGCGCTCCCAGAGGAACTGGTCGATGAGGTAGCCGTGGGCGCCGTGCAGCTCCACGCCGTCGAAGCCGAGCTCCTCGGCCGCCCGCGCGGCCTTCGCGAAGGCGCCGATGACGTCGTCGATGTCGGTGAGGGTCATCGTCTCGCCCGCGCCGGGCGTGCCGTCCAGCGCGATCCCGGACGGGCCCACGGACGGGGCGTCGGGGAACGGCGGCGCTCCCGCGGTGCGCTGTATGCCCACGTGCCAGAGCTGGGGCATGATCGCGCCACCCTGGGTGTGCACGGCGTCGACGACCCTTCGCCACCCGGCGAGTTGTTCCTCGCCGTGGAACCGGGGAACGCCGTCGAGATAACCGGCGGAGCGGTGGTCGACGGTGGTGCCCTCGGTGATGATGAGGCCGGTCCCCGCCGCCGCCCGGCGCGCGTAGTACGCGGCGACGTCCGCACCGGGAATGCCATCGGGGGAGTGGCCGCGGGTCATGGGTGCCATGACGATCCGGTTCGGCAGCTTGGCCGAACCCAGTGTGAACGGGCGGGACAGTGCCGTGGTCAGGCGGGTGTTCACCGTGTCGCTCTCCAGACGTGTCGTGCCGAGGAGGCTTCCCCCGCAGCCTCGAAAGTGTGAGTCTCAAAGGTACAGTTTTCGCGGCGTAAACTGCAACTGTGTGGGTTGCTTTTTGGGCGAGGGGGAACGGCACCGTCGAGTAGGCTGTGCCCCGATCTGGTGGCGGAGGTGGAGAAGATGTTGGATATCCGGTTCTCCCGTGCGCTGCAGGTGATGCTGTTCCTCGCCATGGCCGCCGAGAACGGGGCCGGGCCGCTGAGCTCCGCCGAGTTGGCCCAGAAGCTGAGCGCCAACCCGAGCCTGATCCGGAAACTCCTCGTCCCGCTGACCGACGAGGGGCTGGTTGTCTGCGTCAAGGGCCGCACCGGCGGAGCGAGGCTGGGGCGGCCGGCCGACCGGGTCACCCTGGCCGAGATCTACCGCTGTGCCGTCGGCGACAAGCCCCTGTTCGCCCCCTCACCGGGGGTGGATCCCGTGTGCCCGGTGACCGCGCACGGCGGTGAGTACTTCGCCGCGCTCACCGCCGAGGCCGAGGAAGCGGTCCTCGCATCGCTGGGCGACCGCACGCTCGCGGACAGCGTGCGCGAACTGCGCGGCCTCTGCACCGGGCACGCTCGGCAGGGCTGATCCGAGCCCGGCTCCGTGGTCATCCGTTTCCTCGCCAGGGGCGCCAGCCATGCCGCCTCATGGGGTGGCTGCCACCCCCGCGGTCCTCGCGGGCGGCCTCCGGACCCGTGACGAAGCGGGCCACGCCAGGTCGTCGATCGCGAGCCACGGCGCGACGGCCACGGCCGCGGGCGTGAGCCCGGTGAACGCCTTGACCTCCCGGTGGAGGTGGGACTGGTCGACGTAGCCGCTGTCGGTGGCGACACCGGCGGCGGCGTGGCCCGCCGCGAGAAGGTGGGCCGCGTGGTCGAACCGCACCAGTCGAGCGGCGCGTTTGGGCGTGATGCCGAGCTGGGACCGGAAGCGGGCCGACAGGCGCTTGCGGCTCCAGCCGACCTCTTCCGCCAGGTGCTCGACCCGCACCCGCCCCCGGCCGGTGAGCGTCCGCCACCAGGCGTGGGCTACCTCCGGGTCGACCGGCGGGCGGGTACTCCCCGGCCATCGTCCGAGGATGTCCGCCGCGATCGCGAACCGCTCGTCCCACGACGCGGCGGCACGCAGCCTGTCCTCGGCTCGCCCGGCGTGGGGACCCCAGACGTCATCGAGGGGCACCACCCTCCCGCTGAGCTCGGCCGACGGGCCGAACACCGCGGCCGCCGCGACCGGCTCCAGCCGGATCTGGAGGCACTCGCCCACCCGGCCGCCCGCCCGGACATCCCCCGGGTGGAGCCCGACGACGACACTGCCGCGCCCGCGCCGGCCGTGTGCGTCGTAGACGAGGCCCTCCGTCTCGCTCAGGTCGACCAGCAGGGTGACGGACGGGTGCGCCACCATGGCGATGTCCACCGGCGCGGGGACGCGTTGGCGGAACCCGGCCATGCTGACCCCCGGCAGCCGGCTGGACGGGCGCGGGACCGCGACGTCCACTGACGCCCAGTCGAATGGTGTCCCGGCCGACATCACGCGACCAGTCTAGGTCTCAGGGCCGCACGGGCGGGTTGTCGACGCCCGTTGCCGCGAAGCCCAGCAGCAGGGTGCCCGTCGCCCCCGGCTCTTCGAGCATGGGCACATGCCCGACGCCCGGCAGCAGCTCGACCCGCGCGTTCGGCACCGCGTCGTAATGGTGCGCCGACGAGGGCTCCCAGCGGGGGTCGGCGGCACCGAAGATCACCAGCACCGGGACCTCGAGGGCGGCCAGACGCTCGGGCACGCTCCGCTCGGCGATGTACGCCGCGTTCCGGCGCAGCACGGTCCTGAGCGCGGGATAGGTGATGTTCCGCAGGTCGGCGACCACGTCGTCCGGTACGTCCACCGGGCGAGCGCACGTGGCGTTGATCCCCCTGCGGATCGTCGCGTCCGAACGCCTCGGCCACAGGAGCGGGCCGAGCGGCGGGGCCAGCAGGACCCGCAGAAGGACCGGCTGCGGCAGGAGGGCGTCACGACTCGGGCCGCTGCTGATCAGCGCGAGCGACCTCACCAGGTCGGGGCGGTGTTCGGCCAGCGCGGTGGCGACGTAGCCGCCGCTGGAGTGCCCGACCGCGACCACCGGACGCGGGCCGAGGCCGTCGAGCAGCGCCGCCACCTGGCCCGCCTGCGCGGGCACGTCGTACGACGCCGCGGGCGGGGACTGGCCGCAGCCCGGGAGGTCGACCCGAATGACGTGATGGTGGCGCGCGAGGGCCGGGACCACCGGGCTCCAGAAGCCGCCCGAGGCCCCCGATCCGTGGATGAGCACCAGCGGTGGTGCCTGCCGGGGGCCGTCGTGGACCACATGCATGCCGTGCGCGAGCTCAACGCCGTGTTCACTCATGCGGGGATGATGCCGGGGCCGCCGACCGGCCGTCTTGTACATATGTCGTCGTCGCGGTGGCGATTCGTCACCGCGGCCCCGGATCCGGCGGCGGAGCCACATCCTTCGCATCCGGGGGCTGTCACCAGCGGGCTGTCACCAACGGGGAGGCCGTCCGGTCCTTGTCGTGGACAGTCGCTGGTTGGAGGAACGCATGAGCGCCGAGCGCGCACATCTGCCCCCGGCCAACAACCTCCCGGACACGCGGTCGCAGCTGGTGGTGACCATGTTCGCGCCGCCCGGTACCCCGGTTCCGACCGTGGTCGGCGCGGACGAACTGGCCGAACGACAACACCTGCGGGTTACCGCGCCATGACGACCCGCTGAGCCGGGTGGGCGGTCACCTCGCCGGAACGCCATCGCCCCCGTCCGGCTCCGACACGGCCGCGCGGCGCAGGTGTTCGGCGAGTGCCGCGGTGGCGGTGGACGAGGCCCGGGCCTTCGCGCCCCAGGCCAGCAGATGGCGGCGGCGTGCCCAGGGATCGCGCAGGTCGCACACGTCGAGCGGATGGTACGGGGCGATGGCACGGCGTGGCACGAGGGCGAGTCCGACACCGGCGGCCGCGAGGGACACCAGGGTGCTGAGGTGGGCGACGGTGGTGCGGTAGCGCACCGCCGGAGCGTGCGGACCGAGGTTCTTCTCGATCGAGCGTCGCAGCGAGGAACCGGCGTCGAGCCCCACCAGGGGGTGCTCGGCCACCTCGCTGTAGGCCACCTCGGCGCGCCCCGAGAGGATCCCGCCGCGCTGGCCGATCACCACCAGCGAGTCGTCGCCGAGGGGTTCGGTGGTGAGACCGCAGTCGCGGGCCTCGTTGTCGAGGACGACGCCCAGGTCCGCCTCGCCGTCGGCGAGCATCCGCACGGTCCGTGGGGTGCGGCTCTCGGACACCGCGACGTCGACGTCCGGGTGGGCGCGGAGGAACGAGACCAGGGCCCGCGGTACGAGGCGGTGCATCGCGGAGCCGCCGCCCAGCAGGGTCAGCGGGGCGGTCGGCGGCCGGGCGTAGCTCGCCACCGCGCTTTCGAGCCGTGCGGTCCGGTCGAGCACGTCCCGTGCGTGGCGGGCCAGTGCCGTCCCCGCCGGGGTGGGGCGCACTCCCCGCCGTCCGCGGATCAGCAGGTCCACGCCCGCGTGGTGCTCGAGCGAGCGCACCCTCGCGCTGGCCGACGGGAGGCTCAGATGCATCCGGCGAGCGCCCGCCGTGATCGAGCCCTCCGCCACGATGTGAAGGAAGAGCCGCAGGTCGTCCAGGTCGTACCGCACCTGGATGAGCCTATGGCACAGCCTTGGGCCGGCTACGCGGATCACGCATTGTGGGCCCACGGGCCAGGGGGCGATGCTCGGCGGGTGGCCGAGACAGTGCTTGTTCTGCTGGCGGGTGTGGCCGCCGGGGCGTTGAACGCCGTCGGGGGCGGGGGCACCTTCGTGGCGCTCCCCGCCCTGGTGGCGGCCGGTCTGTCCCCCGTGACGGCGAACGCGTCCTCGACCGTGGCCCTCGTCCCCGGGACCGTGGCGAGCGCGTGGGTGTACCGACGCGATCTCGCCCCGGTCGGGGGCACGTCCACGCGGGCCCTGACGGCGGTCAGCGTGATCGGTGGCGGGCTCGGTGCCGGTCTGCTGCTGGCGCTGCCCGCGGTGTCGTTCAACGCCGCGGTGCCCTGGCTGCTCGCCTTCGCCACGGTGGTCCTCGCCTTCGGGCGCCGTGTCTCCCGCGCGGTGAGCGAGGCGAGGGGCCGTGCGGTCGGCATGAGTCCACGGGCCGTCCTGCTCGGCCAGTTCCTCCTCGCCGTGTACGGCGGGTACTTCGGCGGTGCCGTAGGCATCATGATGCTGGCCGTGTGGAGCATCGGCCTCGGCCTGGACACCTCGACCGGCAACCCGATGCGGGTCACCCAGATCACGGCCATCTACCTCAGCGCGACCGGGCTGTTCCTCATCGCCTCGGACGCGCTGGGCGCACCGCTTCTGCTCGCCGCCATGCTGGTCGGGGCGGTGGCCGGTGGTGTGGCCGGAGCGCATATCGCCCGCCGTCTGCCCGCGTGGCTGCTGCGGGGGGTCATTCTGACCACCGCCGTGACCATGACCGTCCTGTATTTCCTGCGCGGCTGAGGACGTGATGACCCGCGCGGCTGAGGACTTGGCCCGCCGTGTGGCCCGCTACGACAGCGTGTCGGCCACCACGGACGCCGCGTCCGCGATCAGCTTGTTGTCGAACGGGGTGTCCTTGTCGCCGCGGTACGACATGATCGCCATGACCAGGGGAGCGGCGTCGGGCCGCCACACCACGGCGATGTCGTTGCGGGCGCCGTAGTAGCTGCCGCTTCCGGTCTTGTCGCCGACCCGCCAGCCCTTGGGCATTCCCGCCCTGATGAGCTCGTCCCCGGTGGTGTTGGTCCGCAGCCACTTCGTGAGCTGCGCGCGCTCTCCCTTGCCGAGGACATCGCCGAGGACGAACGCGCGCAGGTCCTTGGCCATCGCCCGCGGGGTGCTGGTGTCATGTGTCTCGCCCGGCACCCAGCGGCTCAACTCCGGCTCGGGGCGCTCCATCCGGATGACGTCGTCGCCCAGCTCCTCGAGGGTGGCGTCGAGACCCTTGGGCCCGCCGAGCTGGTCGAAGAGCAGATTGGCCGCGGTGTTGTCGCTGTAGCGGACGGCGGCGTCGCACAGCGCGCCCAGGCTCATCCCGGTGTCCACGTGCTTCTCGGTCACGGGGGAGTTGTCGACCAGATCGTCCTTGGCGTACCGGATCACCCGGTCCAGCCCGCTCAGCTTGTACTTCCGCAGCACGGCACCGGCGGCCAGCGCCTTGAAGGTGGAGGCGAAGGCGAACCGCTCGCCGTCGCGGTACGCCACCTCGTGTCCGGTGCCGGTGTCGAGCGCGTAGACCCCCAGGTGCGCGTCGTAGGAGCGCTCCAGTTTCCTGAACTCGCCGGTGAACGCCTTCGCGTCCGCGCCCGGAGGCGTCGTACGCGCCCTCTCGGCCGAGGTGGACGAGGAGCTCGACGGCCCCGAAGCGTCCGGGGAGTCCCCTTCGCCGCAGGCCGTCAGCGGGACGAGGAGCGCGAGCGCGGCGAGCGCGCTGACAGCGGTGTGCCGGGTACGGGTGAATCGCATGGTCCGAACCTCCGGTTGGGTCCCCGTCACGCGGGGCGCACACGGAATGGAATGACCGGGCCCCTCTTCCGGGGGGCGGTCATGGCGTCGGGAACACCCTCGCCGCCGGGTGGCTATGCGGTCCAATACGTTCCCGCGCCTCTTCATGCTGATCTGGCATAGAGTGCGGCTGTGGATCTGGTGGGAGTGTGCCGGGCGTTCGTCAGCGTGAGCGAGCGGGGAAGTTTCACCGTCGGGGCGGCCGCCGCCCGGATGTCCCAGTCGGTGGCCAGCCGTCGGGTGGCCGCGCTGGAGGAGCGCTTCGGGGAGCAGCTCTTCGAGCGCACCTCGCGGCGGGCCGTCCTCACCCCCTTCGGGCGGGAGATGTTGCCGGTGGCCCGACAGCTGGTACAGGCGGCCGATGTGCTGCTGCACGAGGCGGAAGCCGCCAAGCGCAAGCCGTGGCGGCTCGCGGTGCCCGGCATCTGCTCCACGGCCGGACTCGCCCGCCTCGTCGCCGACGCGCGGGGCCACGGGGTCACCCTCGAACTCCGCGTGGCGGCCCCGGCGCGGCGTCTGGAGCTCATCCACGCACAGCAGGTGCGCGCGGCCCTGCTCGCGGTGCCCGCGGACGAGGCCACGTGGTCCGTGCCGCTCGGGCTCGCCGGGGTCGAGGATCCCGGTGTGCGGCGGGTCTATCTCGAGACGCTGCGGGTCGGCCGGGCCGCTCCGGGCCCGGCCCGGCGCATCTGGATCCAGCCGGAGGACGACGTGCCGCACATCCGTGACCCGCTGACCCGGCTGCGTGACGCGGTCGGTCTGCGGCCCGCCCAGCTCGTGGCCGCCACCGACCTGCCGACCGCCGCCGCCGAAGTCCTCTGCGGCCGCGACCTGTTGCTGTGCTCTCCCGCGCAGGCGGAAGAACTCGCCCTGAGGTGGCGGCCCATCGGGGAGATCGCGCTCAGCCGGGGGTTCGCCCTGGCCGCCGCGGCGGACGGCAACCCCCAGCACCTCGAAGGGCGCCTGGGCGGCGCCATCGCCCGCTGCCTCGGCGCGGGCACCCGGGCGGACACCGCGGACGCGACGGCCGGGTCGGACACCGCGGACGCGGGGGCCCGGTCGGACACCGCGGAAAGGGCCGGGGCATGAGCACCGAGGCACTGCTGAGCGATCTGCGCGGGCAGTTGCGCGACGGCGGCCTGCACGGCTGTCTGCTCGTACGGGACCTCCACACGGGTGATGAGCTGGGGATCGACCCGGACACCCAGCTGCCCTCCGCCTCCCTGGTCAAGGTCCCGCTCGCGCTGGCGACGGCGGAGCGCATCCGGCGTGGCGAGCTCGACGGAGCGACGATGCTCGATGTGCCGCCCGGGCGGATCACCACGCCCGGTCCCACCGGGCTGAGCCGGTTCCGCCACCCCGTCCGGATCGCGATCGACGATCTGCTCTACCTGAGCACCTGTGTGAGCGATGGTACGGCGGCCGACGCGCTGTTCGACCTCACCCCGCCCGCCCGGGTGGCCGAGGTCCTCCATGAGCTCGGGCTGCGTGGCATCACCGTCCGGCACCGCATGCGCGAACTGAGCGAAACCCCCGTGGAGCGCTTCGACGCCGCGCAGGTGCACCTCGCCCACGCCCTCGCCATCGACGCCGGCACCAGCGGCCGGGGCCATCGGGTGCCGCAACTCGACACCACCCGCGCCAATACCGGCAGCGCACGCGCCTGGGTGGAGCTGCTCCAAGCGCTGTGGACACCGTCGAAGATCCACCCCGAAGTGGCGCTGCGGGTACGCGACCTCATGGCGCACAACGTGCTGCGGCACCGACTCGCCCCGGACTTCAGCTCCGATGCCACCACCTGGTCCTCCAAGACCGGCACCCTGCTCAACCTCCGCCATGAGATCGGGATCGTCGAGCACTCCGACGGGCAGGCGTTCGCCGTCGCCGTGCTGACCGAGTCACTGGTGCCCGCCCGGGCCCAGCCCGGCGCCGAGGCCCTGATGGCGCAGGTGGCCCGCACCCTGCGGGACCACCTCCGGCAGCTCTAGGCCGGAGGGCGGTGACCGGCCCGGGGCGGCCGGTCACCAGCCATGGCCGACCACGGTCAGAGAGTGCGGCCGAAGAGGTCGAGCAGCGCCTCCCAGTGGCGTTCGGCGGCCTCGGCGTTGTAGGCGGAGGTGTCGGCCTGGGTGTAGCCGTGCTGGGCGCCCGCGTAGACCTCGGTGCGGTGGCGGACACCGGCCTCGGTGAGGGCCTTGTCCAGGCGTTCGATCTGCTCGGGGGGAAGGGCCTGGTCCTGGTCCGCGTGTCCGAAGTACAGCTCCGCGGTGATCTGCCCGGCCACCGTGTGCGGGCTGTCCGGCGCCTCCGTGGCCAAGTAGGCACCGTGGAAACCGGCCGCCGCGGCGACGCGGTCGGGGTGTGCTCCGGCGGTCCGCAGGGCCAGCCCGGCGCCCAAGCAGTAGCCGGTCAGGCCCACGGGCCCGTCGGTGGCCTGCGCGCAGGAGGCCAGCCAGTCGAGATAGGCGCCGGCGTCGCGCATGGCGCGCTCGGGAGTGAGCTCCCGCGCGATCGGGGCGATCTGCTCGAAGATCGCGGGACGTGCCGCCGGGTCGAGGAAGTCGGGCAGCTCCACCACGGGGGCGCGCCCGTGGCGGTAGAACACGTTGGGCACCAGCACGGTGTAACCGGCCGCGGCCAGACGGTCGGCCATCCCCCGCAGATGGGGCCGGAGGCCGAACGCGTCCATGTACAGCAGGACGGCCGGGTGCCGGCCGGTGTCGTCGGGATGGGCCAGATAGGCATCGGCGATGCCGTCCTGGGTGGGGATGTCCACGGCTGTTCCGCGCACTGCGGTCATGCGGGGGTTCCTTTCCTCGGTGCGTACTGGACGGCGGGTGAGCGCCGCCGAGCAAGATCTCCGGCCTCTCCGGCCCATCGTGTCACTCGCCGTTCGGCGCGGCGGACGTCACGCTCACCGACGGCCGAATGGGTTCGGTCCCTGGAGGCACCCTTCGGGCAGGGCGGCCCCGCCGGCGCATACGTGTCCGATCGCCGCGGCGATCGAATAGCAGTCGAAGAGCGCCGAATGCTCCCCGCCGGACACGGGTTTGGGCAGGCCGAGCGCCTCCCACAGCCGACCGGAGTTGGCCGGTGCCGTGGTCGGCGCGACGGTGTTCAGCCATGGCCGGATGTTCAGGAAGGGGGTGGTGAGAAAGCCGTTCTTGATCTCCTCGCCGCGGGCCCGGGCCCATCCCACGTTTTCCCCGAGGACCACCATGTCATTGCCGTAGGAGAGGGCGGACTGCCCCTGGCAGAAGGCCAGGAAGTCGCCGATCGCCTCGGCGGGGGCGACTCCCTCGCGGTCCAGCGTCTCCTGGTCGATGCCCGTGAGGCCGGTGAAGAACGGGGACAGCCGCGGATTGACCACCGGTCTGACCAGCGCTTCGAATTCCTCGACAACGGCGTAGGAGTGAGCGGAACGGTCGGTGCTGATGCGCAGGGCGCCGATCTGGACGATTTCGCGGAGCTGCCCCGGCTCCGACCAATCCTGCTCGAGCGCTCCCGGCCATGAGGTGAACTCAAGGTCGAACACGACAAACGTCGACAAACGGTCTCTCCTCGGCGTGGGGTGGGGGCGAACGGACCGAACAAGTCGCCGCCCAGGAGGCTACTCCTCCGCGCACGGCCGCAGGGACGCCATCAACTTCGGTACGCAGTGCTGGAGGGCCCAACCCCTTCGACAGCGCCACGTCATGGGCCGATGGCGTGAGCTGGCGGGTGTCCGCGTCCTGGACGCCGTAGGAGGCCGTAGGACGCGGTAGGGGGCCGCAGGACGACGCGGCACGCCGTAGGACGGGCTCGGGGGAGCATCAGTCGCGCAGGCTCATGCCGCCACAGACCGACCACACCTGGCCGTTGACCCACTCGGCGTCGTCCGAGAGGAGAAAGGCCACGGTGCCCGCCACGTCCGCGGGTTCGCCCAGCCGCGGACTGCGGGCGATCTTCAGCGCCATGGCCTGGAGCCGCTGGTCGTCCCGCTGTTTCTGGGTGTCGCCCATGACCAGCCCGGGTGCCACGGCGTTACAGCGGATGCCCTCCTTGCCCCAGCGGGAGGCGATATGGCGGGTCAGCGCGTTGATCCCGGCCTTGGAGGCGGCATACGCGGGACGCCGGGGCTCTCCTCCCCAGGCCGCGCCGGAGGAGGTGTTGACGATCACGCCGCCGCCCTGGGCCAGCAGCCGCGGGATGACGGCCCGGCAGGTGAGGGCGTAGCCCAGCAGGTTCACCTCATGGGTGCGCCGCCACACCGCCGGGTCCATCTCCAGCAGATCGGTGTCCCGGCCCAGGTGCTCGTCCGAGAGGTCGGCGCCGACGTTGTAGAGCCCGTCGACCCCGCCGAGCTCGGCGGCGGCCATGTCGATCAGGGCGCCGATCGACTCCTCGTCGGCGAGGTCGAACGGGACGGCGACCGCGGTGCCGCCGGCCTCGGCGACGCGCCGGGCGGTGGCCTTCGCGCCCGGGAGGTCGATGTCGCCGACGACCACCGAGGCGCCTTCCCCGGCGAGCCGCTCGGCCGTGGCGGCGCCGATCCCGGTGGCGCCCCCCGCGATGACGATCCTCTTGCCCTGAAGTCCCCTCATGCCTCTCTCCCAACGACAGAGGTCTGGAACCGACCAAAGCACCGCGCCATCATTCCACGACGCGCCCCGGTCGTCTCCTGCCCGGCCGGCCGGGTGCGGGGCGGCCCGGCGGCCACCCCGCGCAGGTGTCTCAGGCGAATGTGCGGGGCCCGACCTGGTCGGGGTCGGGGCCGCCGCGCGTTCCGGTGTCGAGCGCGTCGACGGCGGCTACCTCATGGGGGGTCAGGGAGAAGTCGAAGAGGTCGATGTTCTCCGCGATGCGGTGGGGTTTGACGGACTTCGGGATCGCGCACAGGTCGTGCTCGACCTGCCAGCGGAGGATGATCTGGGCCGGGCTCTTGCCGTACTTCTCGGCGAGGCCGGTGATGGTCGGCTCCTGGAGCGGGTCCCTGACCTTGTCCGCGCCCTCGCCCCCGTAGCGGTTCACCCCGCCGATGGGCGACCAGGACTGGGTGACGATGCCGTGGCGGACGTCGAACGCGCGCAGCTCCGGCTGGCTGAAATGGGGGTGCAGCTCGACCTGGTTCACCGCGGGCACCACCTCGGTGCGCGCCATGAGATCGGTCAGGTGCTGGGGGGAGTGGTTGCACACGCCGATGGCCCGCACCCGGCCGTCGGCCAGCAGCTTCTCGGCCGCCTTGTACGAGGCCACCGTGGTGTCGTACGCGGACGGGACCGGCCAGTGCAGCAGATACAGGTCGAGGTGGTCGAGGCCCAGCTTGGTGAGGCTGGTGTCGAAGGCACGGAGGGCGGAGTCGTAGCCGTAGTCGGTCAGCCACAGCTTGGTGATGACGAAGATGTCCTCGCGGTCGATGCCCGAGCGGGCGATGCCCTCACCGACCTCCTTCTCGTTGCCGTAGGCGGCCGCGGTGTCGATCAGGCGGTAACCGCATTCGATCGCGGTCGTCACCGCGGGGACGGTCTCGTCGGGCGGGCTCTGGTAGACGCCGAGGCCCAGGGCGGGCATCCGCACGCCGTTGTTCAGGGTCAGAAGCGGTGCCGGTCCAGTCATACGGAGTCCTTGGGTGAGTCGGGGAGCGGCGGCCCCACCGCCGGCGCCGTGGCCCCCGGCACCGGGCAGAGCCCGCTCGTACTGCGACAGGGGTTCCCGGTGCCGGGCCGCTCGCTCACCCCGCACCCCGAACGTCACCACGTTGGCGCGCTCAGGACGCCGTGTCCGGCCTCCGAGGCCGCCGCTCCGCCGTCGCACGGCGGGGGGTCACGGTGACGCGCTCTTCTCGTCGGCCGTCATGTCCTGCGTGCCGATCACCGAGAGGAGCTCCAGCTGGGCGGCGCCCTCGGTGCCCGGCGGGGCGCTGAACCACAGCAGCCGCTGGTGGCCGTCCTCGCTGAACAGGGAGTGGCAGTCCAGCTCGATGACGCCCAGCGAGGGGTGGACGATGCGCTTGTGGTCGGTCCGCCGGAGGGCCACGTCACGGGTGTCCCACAGGGCGGCGAACTCCTCGCTGCGGCGGCGGAGCGCCGTCACCATCCGCCGCACCTCGGAGTCGCCGCCGCGCCGGGCGGCGACGGCCTGCAGATCGGCCACGAAGACCCGGGAGTGGTGGGGGTGGTCCTCGGGCGGGTAGATCCCACGGGCGTCCGGATCGGTGAACCAGCGGTAGACAAGGCTCGCCGCGGGCCCGCGCACCGCCGGGGCACGGCCGACCAGCGCCGCGGCCAGCTCGTTCTGCGCCAGGGTCTGGTGCAGATCGGTGATGATCTGGGCGGGAGTGGTGGTGAGCCGGTCCAGCAGGCCGAGCAGGGCCGGCTGGACCTGCGCGGCCGGGCCGTGCGTCGCCGGGGGGACGGGGCGGTCGGCGAGGTGGAACAGGTGGTCGCGCTCGTCGCCGTTCAGCCGCAGCGCCCGGGCGAGCGCGGTCAGCACCTGGGCGGAGGGCTGAGCGCCGCGCCCGCGCTCCAGCTCGGTGTAGTAGTCCGCGGACAGCCCGGCCAGCTGGGCGACCTCCTCCCGCCGCAGGCCGGGCACCCGGCGCCGAGGACCGGCGGGCAGACCGACGTCGGCCGGGCGGATGCGGTCGCGCCGGGACTTCAGGAACGCGGCGAGTTCGGAGTGGTTCACGCCCTCCATGGTCGCCTGTGCCGGTGGGGCGAGCCAGGGGCTGACAACCCCAGGGTGGGGAGAGCCGTGGCTGGCCGGCCGATCCCGGCCCAAGCTGGAAACACCGACGGGGCACGGCGGCGAACGACGCCGGCGCCCCGGGGGGCCACGGCCCGTACGCCGTGGCATCCGCCAGCCAGCACATGTCCCCCAGGAGTCCCCATGTCCCCCCAGGAAACCGCGCCCCAGCACCCCACCGACCGGCCCCGCGTCGCCATCGTCACCGGGGGCTCCCGCGGTATCGGCCACGAGGTGGTGAGGCGGCTGGCCGCCGACGGGTACGCCGTCGTGATCGGCTACGCGGGCCACCGCGAACCGGCCGAAGCCGCCGCCAAGGACATCACCGCCGCCGGTGGCCGGGCCGTCGCCGCCCAGGCCGATGTCGCCGACGAACAGCAGGTGGCCGCGGTGTTCGACACCGCGGAGTCCGAGTACGGCGGTGTCGACGTCGTCGTCCACGCGGCCGGCCGGATGTATCTGGCGCCCATCGCCGAGCTGGACCTCGCCGAGCTGGACAGGCTGCACCGCACCAACATCCGCGGCACCTTCGTCGTCGCCCAGCAGGCCGCCCGCAGGCTCCGCGGCGGCGGGGCGCTCATCACCTTCTCCACGTCCATCGTGGGCCTGGCCCTCCCCGGCTACGGCGCCTACAGCGCCAGCAAGGGGGCGGTCGAGGCGCTCACCCTGATCCTCGCGCGGGAGCTGCGCGGCCGGGACGTCACCGTCAACGCCGTGGCCCCCGGCCCCACCGCCACCGACCTGTTCCTCGACGGCAAGGACGAGGAGACCATCGCCCGGATGGCGGCCCAGCCCCCGCTGGAGCGCCTCGGCACCCCCACCGACATCGCCGAGGTCGTGGCCTTCCTCGCCTCCCCGGCCGGCCACTGGGTCAACGGCCAGCTCGTCCGCGCCAACGGCGGCATCGTCTGACCGCCACGGCGCTGCCCGTAGCCGCTTTCCGCTTCCCTCGCCCGTAAGGACCCCATGCCCTCCGACCCCATGCCCTCCGACCC
>NZ_JAEEAP010000219.1 GCF_016103465.1 Streptomyces sabulosicollis | reverse complement strand
CGGGCGGGTCGTCGGCGAGGGCGGTCAGGACCGGGCGCAGGGCGGTGCCCTTGACCCAGTCCAGGACGGGGTCGGGTCCGGTCAGGATCTGCACATAGGTGGTCTCCCAGGCGTCGACCTCGCAGCCGAGGGCGGCCAGGCGCTCCAGATATTCGGTGGGCTCCAGGACGGTGGCGGGGTCACGGAGGCGGGTGGCGAGGCGGTCGCGCCATTCGGGCGCGTTGCACAGGTCGCGCAGCAGGGTGTGACTGGGGGCGGTGAAGTTGCCGGGGACCTGGAAGGCGAAGGTGCCGCCGGGCCGCAGCCCGGCCAGCCAGGTGGGGAAGGCGTCGGGGTGGCCGGGGATCCACTGGAGGGCGGCGTTGGAGACGATCAGGTCGTAGGGCTCGTCCGGCGCCCAGTTCCGCACATCGGCCAGCCGGAGGTCGAGGCGGCCACCGCCGGTGGTGGGGCCCGTGAGGGGCTGGGCCTCGGCGAGCATCTCGGCGGAGTTGTCCAGGCCGGTGACCTGGGCGTCGGGCCAGCGGTCGAAGAGCAGGACGGTGACGTTGCCCGGGCCGCAGCCGAGGTCCGCGATGCGGGGCGGGCGGCCGGGGTCGGCGGGCGGCTCGGGGACCCGGGCCAGCAGGTCCTGGAAGGGGCGGGTGCGGTGGCCCGCGTGGCGCAGATACTGCCGAGGGTCCCAGTTGGGCGCGGTGGTCATGGTCGGTCCCCCTGTGGGTACGGTCGGTACGAGGCGCCGGGCCGCTCGTGCGCGTTCCGGCGCCTTACCGTGTTCCACGATATCTCTTGATGTCAAGAGACTTCATGTCGACAGACCCACTACACTGATCGCCATGGAGGACGAGGTCGATCGGCTGGTCGCGGCGTGGCGGCGGGAACGCCCCGACCTCGATGTGGAACCGCTCGAAGTGCTCAGCCGGGTCAGCCGGCTCGCCCGCCATCTCGACCGGGCACGGCGGATCGCCTTCGCCGAGCACAATCTGGAGCCCTGGGAGTTCGACGTCCTGACCTCGCTGCGCCGGGCCGGACCCCCGTATCAGCTCTCCCCCGGGCAGCTGCTGACCCAGACCCTGGTCACCTCGGGCACCATGACCAACCGCATCGACCGGCTCGCCAAGAAGGGGCTGGTCGAGCGGGGGCCCGACCCCAGTGACCGGCGCGGTGTGCTGGTCCGGCTGACCGCCGAAGGGCGTGACCGCGCCGATCAGGCACTGGCCGGGCTGCTGCACCATGAGCACGCCATCCTGGCCGAGCTCTCCCAGGCCCAGCGCGCCGAACTGGCCGCGCTGCTACGCCAGTTGACCGCCCCGTTCGACAATCTCCCCGGCTAGGTCGACCGGGCCCACACCGGCGCGCCGGGCCAGCGCCACGGCCGCGAGCGTGGAGTGGACGCCCAGCTTGCCCAGCACGTTCTGCATATGGGTGCGGACGGTGTGCGGCGAGAGGAAGAGCCGCTCGGCGACCGCCTTGCGGCCGAGCCCGGCCACCATGCAGCGCAGCACCTCCCGCTCACGCGGCGTCAGCGACTCGACCAGACGCTCGCTTTCGGTGCGGTGCTTACGGGCGGCCGTCAACTCCCGCAGGACACCGGTGAGCAGAGCGGGCGGCAGATGGGTCTCCTCCCGCAGCACCCCCCGGATGACCGCGAGCAGCCGGACCAGCGAGCAGTCCTTGGCCACCCAGCCGGACGCCCCGGCCTGCAGCGCCGCCGCCGCGCGGCGCGGGTCGTCGCGCTCGGCCAGCACCACGGTGCGCATCCCCGGCTGGGCGGAGCGGACCGCGCCGACGAGCGATATGCCGTCGGCCGCCCGGCCGTTCACCGCCCGGGCGGGCCCGCCATGGGCCCCGCCGTGCGGCCCGCCGTGCGCGCCGCCGTGCCCCGTGCCGTGGATGCCGCTGTGCGCCGTGCCGTTCGCCCCGCCGTAGGGCAGCTCGGCCGGGACCGGAAGCGGCGGCCCCACGCCGTCGGCGGCCGTGCCCAGATCGGCGTCGACCAGCAGGACGTCGAAGCGGCGCCCCTCCGCCGCCGCGCGCTCCAGACAGCGCAGCGCCGCTGGACCGCTACCGGCCGCCGCCACGTCCACGTCCTGCTCCGCCGCGAGGGCGGCCGCCAAGGACTCCGCGAAAATACGATGGTCGTCGACCACGAGAACCCGAATACGTGCCACGGACAACCCCCCACGTCGCCGGATGAAAGATCCCGGATACACCGAGAAACAGTGCGGGTACGGCGCCCGGCGCAAGGTCACCGCAACCCGCACGGCCGCCGCCGTGCTGTGATTGCTACCCCACCCCGGGCGTCGTACCTGACTGTCTCGCCCCCTGATAAGCGTCGGCCCCCACCGACGCTGTACTCAGAGTAAGGCCGTGGTCTCATATAGGAAGCGGATTAGCGAAACTGACCGCTCTCGGCTGTTCACTGTGGGTTTCTTGTTCGCTCTTGGGGAGTGAGGGATCCATGAGCGGCGAAAATTTACCGAGCGGCGATCAAGGGGCCGGTGGCGACGGCCCGCCCAGAGCCGTCGGGCCCCGGCCCACAGCCTTCGCCACCCGCGCCTACAGCCGTCGCGCCCCCGAGCTGGGCACCGCCGGGAAGATCCGCGGCGGCCGGTGCCCGGCCGCGCCGAACGCCACGGTCACCGCCTTGCTCACCGCCTCCGCGTCCCCCTCCGCCACCAGCACGATGGCCGAGCCGCCGAAGCCGCCTCCGGTCATCCGCGCCCCGAGCGCCCCCGCCGCGCATCCCGACTCCACGACGAGGTCGAGCTCCTCACAGGAGATCTCGAAGTCGTCGCGGCAGGAGGCGTGCCCGGCGGTCAGCACCGGCCCGATGGACCGGGTGTCCCCCGCGTCGAGCCGCTCGATGACCTCCTCCACCCGGCGGTCCTCGGTCACCACGTGGCGCACCCGCCGCCGGGTGGCCGCGTCGCACCCGAGCCGCTCGAGCTCGGCGAGCGCCGCCTCCAGTCCCTCGAAGGGCACGTCCCGCAGCGCCCGCACCCCGAGCGCCCGCGCGGCCGCCTCGCACGCGGCGCGCCGGCTCGCGTACGCGCCGTCGCCCAGCTCGTGCTTGACGCGGGTGTCCACGACCAGCAGCCGCAGCCCCTCGGCCGCCAGGTCGAACGGCACCTGGCGCTGGGCGAGATCACGGGCGTCGAGGAAGAGGGCGTGCCCCTCGGTGCAGCACGCCGACGCCATCTGGTCCATGATCCCGCAGGGCACGCCCACGAACGCGTTCTCCGCGCGCTGGCACAGCCGGGCGATGCGCGCCGGGGTGAGCCCCAGCCCGTACAGATCGTTCAGCGCGGTGGCCGTGACCACCTCCAGCGCGGCGGACGAGGACAGCCCGGCGCCGGTGGGCACGGTGGACTCGAAGTGCAGCTCCGCGCCGCCGTCCGCGCCCGTCAGCACCCCCGCCTCGCGCAGCGCCCAGACCACTCCGGCCGGATAGGCCGCCCAGCCGCCGCGGTCGCCGCCGCCGGCGCCGCCCGCGACCGGCGAAAGGTCCTCGACCCGCAGCTCGACCACCCCGCCCGGGACGTCGCCCGAGTGCAGTCGCAGCACCCCGTCGGTGCGCGGGGAGGCGGCGGCCAGGCAGGTGTGGGGCAGGGCGAGCGGCATGACGAAGCCGTCGTTGTAGTCGGTGTGCTCGCCGATCAGGTTGACCCGGCCCGGTGCCGCCCAGACGCCGCCGGGCTCGCTGCCGTAGACCTCGCGGAACCCCGCCGTGATCCGCCCGGGGCCGTGCTCGTCCGTCACTGACTCTCCCTCCGCTGCGCGAACTCCCATGCGTCCGCGACGATTCCGGCCAGGTCGGCGCGGGTCGGGCGCCAGCCCAGGCGCTCCTTGGCCCGCTCGGCGGAGGCCACCAGGACCGCCGGGTCGCCGCCGCGGCGCGGGGCGGCGATCTCCGGGATGGGGTGGCCGGTGACCTGGCGCACCGTCTCGATGACCTCGCGGACGGAGAAGCCGTTGCCGTTGCCGAGGTTGCAGATCAGATGCTCGCCGGGGGACGCAGCGCCGAGGGCGAGGAGATGGGCGTCGGCGAGGTCGGCGACGTGGATGTAGTCGCGGACGCAGGTGCCGTCGGGGGTGGCGTAGTCGTCGCCGAAGACGGAGATGGCCTCGCGCTTGCCCTGGGCGACCTGGAGCACCAGGGGGATGAGGTGGGACTCGGGGTCATGGCGCTCGCCGTACGCCCCGTAGGCGCCCGCGACGTTGAAGTACCGCAGGGAGACCGCGGCCAGGCCGTGGGCGGCGCACTCACCGCTGATCATGTGGTCGACGGCGAGCTTGCTGGCCCCGTAGGGGTTGGTGGGCGCGGTCGGGAGGTCCTCGGTGATCGGGACCTGGTCCGGCTCACCGTAGGTGGCGGCGGTGGAGGAGAAGACGAGGGTGCGCACCCCGGCGTCGCGCATCGCGGCGAGCAGCTCGGTGGTGCCGCCCACATTGTTGACCCAGTACTTCTCGGGGTTGACGACGGACTCGCCGACCTGGGAGAACGCCGCGAAGTGCAGCACCCCGTCGTAGGAGGGGTCGAGCCACTTGGCGGCGTCCTGGATGCGGCCCTCGATGAACTCCGCGCCCTCGGGGACCCCGGCGCGGTGCCCGGTGGACAGGTCGTCCAGCACCGTCACCCGGTGCCCCGCTTCGAGCAGATGCGCCGCGACCACGCTGCCGACATAGCCGGCACCACCGGTGACCAGGTACTTCTTCTGCTGCGCATTGCTCACTTGCTCGCTACCTCTCGCAGTCGCTCGGCCGCGGCCTCCGGCGGCACATCGTTGATGAACACATTCATGCCGGATTCGGAACCCGCGAGAAACTTCAGCTTGCCGGAAGTGCGGCGGATGGTGAAAAGCTCGAGGTGAAGTGCGAATTCACCGCGGTCGGCCATGTGGTACGGCGCCTGGTGCCAGGCGGAGATGTAGGGCGTGGGCGGCTCACCCTCGCCGAAAATCCGGTCGAAGCGCTTCAAGAGTTCCAGATACATCTGTGGAAACTCTGTGCGCGCGGCCTCGTCCAGCGACGGCAGGTCCGGGACCCGGCGCTTCGGGTAGAGGTGCACCTCGTAGGGCCAGTGGGCGGCGTAGGGGACGAACGCGACCCAGTGCTCACCGTCGAGCACCACCCGGCGACCGTCGGCCAGCTCGTCGGCGACCACATCATCGAACAGATTCCGACCGGTGGCCGCACGGTGCTCGGTGAGCGAACGGAGCATCAGCTGTGTACGAGGGGTCACAAAGGGATACCCGTAGATCTGGCCGTGCGGATGGCCGAGGGTGACGCCGATCTCCTTGCCGCGGTTCTCGAAGCAGAAGACCTGCTCGACGGCGGGGTGTTGGGCCAGCTCGGCGGTGCGGTCGGTCCAGGCGTCGAGCACCAGAGCGGCCTGTTCGGCGTCGAGGTCGGCGAAGGAGGCGGCGTGGTCGGAGGTGAAGCAGACGACCTCGCACCGGCCCGAGTCCCCGGCCAGCGAGGGGAAGCGGTTCTCGAAGACCACGACGTCGTAGTCGGAGGCGGGGATCTCGCTGTGCCGCCCCTCGCGGGAGGGGCACAGCGGGCATTCGTCGGCCGGCGGGTGGTAGGTGCGGGCCTGGCGGTGGGAGGCGATGGCCACCCGGTCGCCGAGCAGGCGGTCGTGCCGGATCTCCGAGCGGGTCGCGATGGGGTCGAGCGGCCGCGGGTCGACGGCGTCGCGCACCGCGTCGTCGCGCGCGTCGTAATAGATCAGCTCGCGTCCGTCCGCGAGCCGCGTCGCCGTCTTCTTCACTCCGCCAGCTCCTGTCAGGTGCACCCAACACAACTCAACATAATGAACCACAAGCCAACAGTGCCGTCAATGCACGGTGTAGGTGCTCGGACAAACCACAAGAATTCGGATACGTTCACCGAACGTTTCTGGTGCATTCCGTTCAGGCGATGAGGCGAGACCATGCACTATCTGGCCGAAGGGCTACGGCTCCCCACCAACGCACTCGACTACACGATCTTGATCCTCTATTTCGTCGTCGTCCTCGGCGTGGGATTCGCCGCCAGAGCGAGCGTCAAGACCAGCCTCGACTTCTTTCTCTCCGGCCGGTCGCTGCCCGCGTGGGTCACCGGTCTGGCCTTCGTCGCCGCGAATCTGGGCGCCCTGGAGATCCTGGGGATGGCCGCCAACGGCGCGCAGTACGGGGTGTACACCGTGCACTGGTACTGGGTCGGGGCGATTCCGGCCATGGTCTTCCTCGGCCTGGTGATGATGCCGTTCTACTACGGTTCCAAGGTACGGTCCGTCCCCGAGTTCCTGCTGCACCGCTACGGACCGTCCTCGCATCTGCTCAGCTCGATCATCTTCTCGATCGCCTCCGTGCTGATCGCGGGGGTGAACCTCTACGCGATGGCGATCGTGGTGGAGGCGCTGCTGGGCTGGCCGCAGTGGGTGGCCATCGTGGTCGCGGGGCTCTTCGTGCTCGCGTACATCACCCTCGGCGGGCTCTCCTCGGCGATCTACAACGAGGTGCTGCAGTTCTTCGTGATCCTGGCCGCCCTGATCCCGCTCACCGTCGTCGGCCTCCGGCGGATCGGCGGCTTCGGCGGGCTCAAGGACTCGCTCACGGACTCCCACGGCCCCAATTTCGTCTCCGCCTGGGGCGGCACCGGCATCGGCTCGGCCAACCCGCTGGGGGCCAACTGGCTGACCATCGTGCTGGGCCTCGGCTTCTGTCTGAGCTTCGGCTACTGGACGACCAACTTCGCCGAGGTGCAGCGCGCCCTGTCGGCCAAGAACCTCTCGGCCGCCCAGCGGACCCCGCTGATCGCCGCGTTCCCCAAGATGTTCATCCCGCTGATCGTGGTGGTCCCCGGGCTGATCGCCCTGGTCATGGACCCGGACATCGGCTCGAAGACGAGCGGTCTGCAGTACAACGACGCGATTCCGCTGCTGATGAGCGAGCTGCTGCCGAACGGGGTGCTGGGGCTCGCGGTGACCGGGCTGCTGGCCGCCTTCATGGCGGGCATGGCGGCCAATGTGTCGTCCTTCAACACGGTGTTCACCAACGACATCTGGCGGGCGTACGTGCGCAAGGGCAGGTCGGACGGGTACTACCTGCTGACGGGGCGGGTGGTGACGGCGATCGGAGTGCTGGTCGGCATGGGGACGGCGTTCATCGCCTCCTCGTTCAGCAACATCATGAACTACCTCCAGACCCTGTTCTCGTTCTTCAACGTGCCGCTGTTCTGCGTCTTCATCATCGGGATGTTCTGGAAGCGGGCCACCGCCGCGGCCGGGTTCTGGGGGCTGCTGTGCGGCACGGTGGCCGCGCTGATCAACTACTTCTGGCTCTACCGGGCGGACGTCATCTCCATCCCCAGCGACCAGGGCGCCAACTTCGTCTCCGCCATCGTGGCGTTCGTGGTCGGCGGGGTGGTGATGGTGGCGGTGACGCCGTTCACCAAGCCCAGGCCGGTGGAGTCGCTGGCCGGTCTGGTGTACGGCACCACCGCGCCCGGGGCGGCCGAGCCGCCCGCACCGGGCGACGAGGCGTGGTACCGCCGCCCGGCCGTGCTGGGCTGGAGCGCGCTGATCCTCGCGGCCCTGTGCTACATCCCGTTCTCCCTGTGACCCTCCGGGATTAAGGAGCGTGCGCCATGAGTGAGGAGTACGAATACCGGCACGAGGTCGAGGACCTGCAGCAGAAGTCGGCGACCGCGGCCCGGCTGTTCGATGTGCGGCGGATCATCGGCGGGCTGTTCGTGATCTACGCGATCATCGTCCTCATCGCCGGGTTCACCGCCTCGGACGCGGAGGTGAGGAAGGCGTCGGGCATCAACATCAACCTCTGGACGGGGTGGTGCATGCTCGCGGTCGGTCTGCTCTTCCTGCTCTGGATGAGGCTCAGGCCGCTGTCCGCACCGGGGGCCAAGCCCAAGCCGGACCCCTCTCGGCCCGGGGCCGGGCCCGGAGCCGGAGAGCCCGGAGCCGGAGAGCCCGGAGCCGGAGAGCCCGGAGGCCGCGAGCCCGGGGCCGGAGAGGGCTGAGCTGGGCGACGCGGGCACATGGGCTACGCATGGGCCACCGCGTCGCCCGGCCTACGGCGCCGACGCGGGCGGCTGGGGCGTGGGAGGCGGCTGGGGCGGGGACGGCGCGGTCCGGCGCGTCGCCGCGCGGTCCAGCAGCCCCGTACGGGCCGCCAGGGCCGCCGCCTCCAGCCGCGAGCCCACCCCGAGCTTCATCAGCACCCGCTGCACATGGGTGCGGGCCGTGCTGGGGGCGATCCCCATGCCCGCCGCGATCAGCCGGGTGTCCTCGCCCTCGGCGACCCGCACCAGCACCTCGACCTCGCGCGGGGTCAGCATGCGCAGCAGCCGGGCACCCTCGTCGTCGGGCTGGGACGCCGGGTTGAGCAGCTCCGCGAACGCCCCCTGCAGCAGCTGGGGCGCCACCGCCGCCTCGCCCGCGCGCGCCTTCATCATGGCGCGTTCGACGCCCTCGATCCGCTCGTCGTGGCGCACATAGCCGGACGCCCCGGCGGCGAAGGCGGCGGCGATGCCGCGCGGGCTCGGCACCGGGCCGAGCACCACGACCGCGACCTGCGGCCGCTCCTTCTTGATCCGCACCACCGGGTCGAACACCCCCGGCTCGGCGGGTGCCGCCGTGCCCAGCAGGCACACTTCGGGTGCCCGGCTCACCACCAGGTCCGCCGCGCCCGCGCTCGGCGCCGCCGCGGCGAGCACCCGGTGCCCGCGCAGCTTCAGCGCCGAGGCGAGCGCCTCCGCGAGCAGACGGTGATCGTCGACCACCATGAGTCGCACGCCCATGAGCTCCCCCCATTCGCTCAGGGGGGAAAGCTACACGCTTGTTCGACATTGCGCGCCCCTTACCGGGCAGAAGCCCCTCGGAATGCCGAAATCCCGGCCATTCGTGCCTACTTGACGTCCGGTTGACGTCCCCATCCGATCGATGCGGCCCGGTGCCCCCGGGGGCGCGCGCCCCGGCGCTCCGCCCGCGCACACAGCGGCGGCCCCGCCCGTACGACACCGTACGGGCGGGGCCGCCGTGGGGTCGGCCGGGCGGACGCCGGAGCGTCAGCTCGCGCCGAAGACGATCGCCAGGGGGTCGTCCTGGTCGTAGGTGCCCGAGGGCTTGCTGGCGTAGACGTCGCTCATGTAGAGGTGCTCCCCGGAGTAGATGATCTCCGAGTAGCTGGGGCTGAACTTCTGCTCCATCTCATGGCTGGCGACGGGGTTCTGCAGCAGCTTGGTCTTGGCGTACGACTTGGGGTCGATCCGCCAGACCGCGCCGCCGGTCTCCCAGGTGCTCTCCTGGTAGGCGAGGACGGAGCCGTCCTCGTCCAGCCCGAGCGGGGTGAGGGCGGCGCCCTTGACCCCGTCGGTCTTCCCGACCGGCTTGCCGGTCTTCAGGTCGAACGCCACGACCTCGTTGGCCGTGGCGGCGCTGGAGTCGGTGCGGTCCTCGGAGCCGAGGAAGAGGGTGTTGGCCGACTTGGAGATGGCGATCTTCCGGCAGCCCTCGACGTTGGTCGACTCGCACTTGGCGTCGTACTTGCCGTTCTCGGTGCCGATCTTGCCGAGCACCTTGCCGGTCTTGGCGCTGTCGTCGATGGAGAGGAAGTCCGAGACCGCCGAGCCGGTGGAGTCACCGGCGTCCAGGCCGATCACCAGCGGATCGGTGGAGGCGACGTGGACGTAGTCGATGCCCTGCGAGACCTTGTAGGCCGACTTCACCGCGCCCGTCTTCGGGTTCAGCGTCTGGACCTGGATCTGCGGGTTGTCGTAGTCGCCGCAGCGGCGCACCGCGACCAGCTTGTCCTCGCCGCCCGCGTAGCCGTCGTCCGAGCACTGCTCGCCCGACTTGGGCTTCCACAGGGCCTGGCCCGAGGTGGACCAGGCGGCGCCGCCACTGGTGCCGCCCGCGGCGACGGTGCCACCGCCGATGGTGACCTCGTCGAAGCGGATCTTCTCGTCACCCTCCTTGACGTTGCGGTGCCACAGCATCTTGCCGTTCTTCAGGTCGAGCAGCCCGACCTCGGTGCAGCTGGGGTACTTGTCCTTGGCCGATGGCTTGGCCTCCTGGTAGAGGACCGTGGTCAGGCCGTCCTTGGTGAGGTGGTCCGAGGACCAGCAGACCGCGCCGTCCAGCGGGATCGTCCACTTCGGGTCGCCGCCGCTCAGCGGATAGCCGACGATCTTGTAGACACCGGCCTTCACGAAGGTGTCGTCGGTGGTCCACATGCCCTCGACGGTGACCTGGTCGGACACCTTGGGCATCGGGATCTTGTTGAGCAGCTTGGCGTCCACGGCCTTGGCGGGCTTGTCCCCGCCGCCCGTGGTGCCGCTGGAGGCGCCCTGGCTGGACTGCTTGTCCTTGCCCTTGGCCTCGCTGCCGCCGCCGTCGTCGTCACCGGTGGCGAACCAGATGCCGCCGCCGATGATCAGGGCGACCGCGACCACGGCGCTGACGATGATCGCCATGCGCTGCTTGGACCGGCCGGAGCCGCCGGGACCGCCCGGACCGGGGCCGCCGGGGTACTGGGCCTGCGGCGGCTGGCCGTACTGCGGCTGGCCGAATTGCGGCTGACCGTAAGGCTGCTGTCCGTACTGCGGCTGACCGTAAGGCTGCTGGCCGGATGCGTACGGCGACGGGCCGCCCTGGGTCGGCTGACCGTGCGCCGGCTGCTCCGGGTAGCCGTAGCCGCCGGCGCCCTGCGGGGGCGTCTGCGGCGGCGCCGGCGGTGCCGACGGCGGCGGGGGCGGGGTCTGCGGCGGCTGGCCGGGGGCCTGCGGATAGCCGTACCCCTGCTGGCCCGGAGGCGGCGTGGGCGGCTGCTGCGGATAGCCGTAACCAGGTTCCTGCGGCGCGCCGAAGCCGCCCTGCGGCGGCTGGTTGGGCGGCGGAGGCGGCTGTGACATGCGAAATCCTTCAGATGCGGGACCCGTCGTCCGACCGGCCTCCCCCGCGATCCCGGTGGTCAAAGCCCTCCGGGAAGGAGCGAATCGGACAGGGCACCCCGCCATTGAGCGGAAGGCAGGCGGGAGTTCTTTGTATCACCCGTAAGGGGCGCAATAGGGACCAGTGTCCAGGTCATCGATCAGCTGAGACCGGCCTGTGACGCGACCGTTGCCAGGGCGCGCGCCATCGCCGCACAACCTCTTCACACGATGCTTTCAGGCCACTCACATCATGCGTCGTCGGCCAGCTCCAGCCAGCGGGTCTCCAACTCGTCCCGCTCCCCCGTCAGCCCGCGCAGCTGGGTGTCGAGCTCGGCGACCTTGGCGAAGTCCGTGGCGTGCTCGGCGATCCGCGCGTGCAGCTCGGACTCCTGCTCGCTGATCCGGTCCAGCCGCCGCTCGATGCGCTGCAGTTCCTTCTTGGCGGCGCGCTGCTCGGCCGCCGACCGCTGCCGGGCGGCCTGTTCGCCGGTCTTCTGCTTGGCGGGCGCGGCGGCCGCCGGGGCGGCCGCGGCCAGGGCGCGCTGCCGCCGCTCCAGGTACTCGTCCACGCCGCGCGGCAGCATCCGCAAGGTGGCGTCGCCCAGCAGCGCGAGCACCCGGTCGGTGGTGCGCTCGATGAAGTAGCGGTCGTGGCTGATGACCACGAGCGAGCCGGGCCAGCCGTCGAGCAGGTCCTCCAGCTGGGTCAGGGTCTCGATGTCCAGGTCGTTGGTGGGCTCGTCCAGGAAGAGCACATTGGGCTCGTCCATCAGCAGCCGCAGGATCTGCAGCCGGCGCCGCTCACCGCCGGAGAGATCGCCGACCGGGGTCCACTGCTTCTCCTTGGTGAAGCCGAACTTCTCGCACAGCTGGGAGGCGGTCATCTCCCGGCCCTTGCCGAGGTCGACGCGCTGCCGCACCTGCTCGACGGCCTCCAGGACCCGCAGGTCCCGGTCGAGTTCGGCGACCTCCTGGGACAGATACGCGAGCTTTACGGTCTTGCCGACCACGATCCGGCCCCCGGCGGGCTGCTGTTCGCCCTCGCTGCGGGCGGCGTCGGCCAGGGCGCGCAGCAGCGAGGTCTTGCCCGCGCCGTTCACCCCCACCAGACCGATCCGGTCACCGGGCCCGAGCTGCCAGGTCAGATGCTTCAGCAGCACCTTGGGCCCGGCGGTGACGGTCACGTCCTCGAGGTCGAAGACGGTCTTGCCGAGCCGGGAGTTCGCGAACTTCATCAGCTCGGCGCTGTCGCGGGGCGGCGGCACATCGGCGATCAGCGCGTTGGCCGCCTCCACGCGGAAGCGCGGCTTGCTGGTGCGGGCGGGGGCGCCCCGGCGCAGCCAGGCGAGCTCCTTGCGCATCAGGTTCTGCCGCTTGGCCTCCTCGCTGGCGGCGATGCGCTCGCGCTCGGCGCGGGCGAAGACGTAGTCGCTGTAGCCGCCCTCGTACTCGTGGACGGCGCCGCGCTGGACGTCCCACATCCGGGTGCAGACCTGGTCGAGGAACCAGCGGTCGTGGGTGACCACCACCAGGCCCGAGCGGCGGGCGCGCAGGTGTCCGGCCAGCCAGGAGATGCCCTCGACGTCGAGGTGGTTGGTGGGCTCGTCGAGGACGATCAGGTCCTGCTCGGCGATCAGCAGCTGGGCGAGCGCGATACGGCGGCGCTCACCGCCGGACAGCGGGCCGATGACGGTGTCGAGACCCTGGGGGAAGCCGGGCAGGTCCAGCCCGCCGAACAGCCCGGTGAGCACGTCCCGGATCTTGGCGTCACCGGCCCACTCGTGGTCCGCGAGGTCGCCGATCACCTCATGGCGGATGGTGGCCCCGGGGTCGAGCGAGTCGTGCTGGGTGAGCACGCCGAGCCGCAGATCACCGGCGTGGGTGACGCGGCCGTCGTCGGCGGGCTCCAGCTTGGCGAGGATCCGGATGAGCGTGGTCTTGCCGTCGCCGTTGCGGCCCACGACGCCGATGCGGTCCCCCTCGTTCACCCCGAGGGAGACGCCGTCCAGCAGGGTACGGGTGCCGTACACCTTGCCGACGGATTCAACGTTGACCAGGTTGGTCGCCATCACACTCCATTACGCGGATCGATCGGCATCCCAGGGTAGTCGCCGCGCGGGGCGCCTCGCTCAGGCGCCGACCAGCCGGGCCCCGGGGACCGGTCCGGAGGTGACGCGGACCGCGCGGCAGGTGCCCGAGGCGGCCAGCGCGGTCGCCACCGCCTGCGCGGCCTCGGCGTCCTTGGCCAGGAAGGCGCAGGTCGGGCCGGAGCCGGAGACGAGGGAGGCGAGCGCGCCCGCGTCCGCGCCGGCGCGCAGGGTGTCGGCGAGCGCGGGCCGCAGCGACAGCGCGGCGGGCTGCAGATCGTTGGAGACGGCGGCGGCCAGGGCGGTGGCGTCGCCGGTGCGCAGCGCGTCCAGCAGTGCCTGGGAGGGGTCGGGGTCGGGCACGTCGGCGGCGCTCGCGCCCGCGCCGGACGCCTCGCGCAGCCGGTCGCACTCGCGGTAGACGGCGGGGGTGGACAGCCCGCCGTCGGCCACGGCGAACACCCAGTGGAAGGTGCCGCCGGTCTCCAGCGGGGTCAGCAACTCGCCCCGGCCCCGGCCGAGGGCCGCGCCGCCGACCAGGCTGAAGGGGATGTCGCTGCCCAACTCGGCGCAGATCTCGAGCAGTTCGGCGCGGGACGCCCGGGTGCCCCACAGCGCGTCACAGGCCAGCAGCGCCCCGGCGGCGTCCGCGCTGCCGCCCGCCATGCCGCCCGCCACGGGGATGTCCTTGGCGATGTGGAGATGCACGCCGGGCGCGATGCCGTGCCGCTCGGCGAGCGCGAGGGCGGCGCGGGCGGCGAGGTTGGTCCGGTCCAGCGGCACCTGCCCGGCGTCCGCGCCCTCGACGGTGATGCGGAGGGCGTCGGCGGGGGTGGCGGTGACCTCGTCGTGGAGCCCTACGGCGAGGAAGACGTTGGCGAGGTCGTGGAACCCGTCGGGGCGCAGTCCGCCGACCGCGAGCTGGACGTTGACCTTGGCGGGCACACGGGCGGTCACGGGGCGGGTCACGGATGCGGGCTCCTTCTCGTACGGACCGGGTGGGGCCATTGTCCCGCCTGCGGGGGGTGGGCCTGCGAGGGTGGCCCTG
>NZ_JAEEAP010000218.1 GCF_016103465.1 Streptomyces sabulosicollis | reverse complement strand
GGCGGGAAGGTACCGGAGGATACGGGGGCGCCGGGCCGCGGGGTCAGCCCGAGGTCCCGGACCCCGCCTCCAGCTCTTCGAGCTTGCGCTGGAGCTTGTTGATGCCGCCCAGCCAGCGGTCGGTGTCACCGGCGCGGGAAGCGTAGTGGCGGGCCACCTCGGGGTGCGGAAGGATCAGGAAGCGCTCCTCCTCGATGCCCGCGAGGACGGCGTCGGCCACCTGCTCGGGCTCGATCGCGGTGGGCGCCAGCACCAGTTCCCCGGCGGTGCCCGCGCCGGTGAGCATGTCGGTGCGCACCCCTTGCGGGCAGATGGCGTGGACGCCGATGCCGCGGTGGCGGTAGGTGGCCGAGAGCCACTCGGCGAAGGCGAGCGCGGCGTGCTTGGAGACCGCGTACGGCGCCGAGCCGATCATGGTGAGGATCCCGGCGGCGGAGACGGTGGCCACGAAGCGGCCGCTGCCGCGCTCCAGCCACTCGGGCAGCAGCTCCCGGGCGGCCCGCACATGGGCCATCACATTGACGTCCCAGGACTGCTGCCACAGCTCCTCGTCGGCCTCGGGGCCGCCGTCGTGGGCGACGCCCGCGTTGGCGCAGAAGATGTCGATGCCGCCGCCCAGCGCCTCCCGGGCCGCCGGTACGACACCGGAGGCGTCCCCGGGGACGGGGAGCCCGCCGATCTCCCCGGCGACGGAGGCGGCCTTGGCGGCGTCGAGGTCGTTGACCACGACCCGGGCGCCCTCGGCGGCGAAGCGCCGGGCGAGGGCGGCGCCGATGCCGCCGCCCGCTCCGGTGACCACTACACGCGCCCCACGCACGGTACTCACGATTCGCAGCTCCTCGGATCGGCTCGGTCAGGCTTCTGCCGCAGCAGACTAACCAGTCGGTATGTGCAAACGGAAGAGGCACCTCGGCCTGCCCACGAACGACCGAGGGGTTACCCGCCGACGGCGGGCGGGTTACCGGCCGGGGCGCTCCTTGCGCATGACGCTGCGCCACCGCGCGTTCTCCCCGGCGAGCGCCGTCCACAGCACCTTGAGCGGATGGCCCGCCTCCTGCGCGGTGCGCTCCCCGGCCCGTACGAACACCCCGACCAGCACTTCCAGCTCCGGCCCCATGCCGTCGGTCAGCTCCAGGGTGCGCAGCCCCGCACCGGCCCGGATCCGCCCGTCGGCCACCGCGTCACCGATGCCCTCGGTGACCAGCACACAGCCGCGCACCACCCCCGAGGAGAGCAGCTCAAGACCGTACTGCACGGTGTCGATCTCGGCCGCGATGTGCAGCTCCTGGCGGTAGCGGGCGCCGAACCAGCCGCGCAGGAAGCCGGGTATGAGACCGTCGGCCGAGACCGCGAGCGGCAGCCGGGGCAGCTCGCTGACCGGGACCGAGGGCCCGGGGAGCTCCTCGGCGTCGAGGTTGGTGACCAGGGACAGCCCGCTGCGCCGCCACTCCATCACCTCGAAGCCGTCGAGCCGGGCGTCGTGCCCCGCCGTGGTGAGCACGCTGCCGCAGACCAGGTCGAGCTCCTTGGCGTCGAGCCGCTGCAGCAGGTCCCGGGTGCGCACGTGCTCGACCTTGAGCTCGACGCCCCGGCGGTCGAATTCCTCGGTGACCAACTCCACGGCATTCAGCAGAAAGCCGAGGGTGTAACGGGTGGAGCCGACCACGAGCCGGCTGCCGAGCCGGCGGCGGCAGTCGTGCAGCCCCTCCCGCCAGTCCTCCAGGGTGCCGCGGGCGAGTCCGGCGAGCGACTCCCCGGTCGCGGTGAAGAGCACATTCTGACTGCGCCCCCGTTTCACCACCAGGGGCTCACCGCACAGCGCGCCGAAGTTCCGGTTCAGGGTGTCCAGTTGTTTCTGCACACTGGACTGCTCCCGCCCCAGCAGCCGGGCGGCGCCCAGCGCGGTGCCCGCCTCGTGGACCGCGAGCAACGTCCTGAGCTGGTCCATCGTGGTGTCCAGCAGCGCCGTCGGGTACTGCCATCGATCCTTTAAGGGCATTCCGGCCTTCCGCTCGAAGAGTATTCGGCACCCCAATGACGTTTCCGTTCGCAGCATAGTGCAGCGCCTTGTCGTGAACTGATCCCGAGAACAGCGGCGATATTCTTCCGATGGATATTCGGGAATTCCCTATCGCCGGACGGCGACGGAGCCCGGCATTCCAGGTTCCGCCCGCGCCATTCCGGGTAAGTCGAACGGCTGGCCGATTGTCCGACGGTGACCGTATGCGTGTCGTATGGCCAGCGGTCGGGGCAGTTGGGACGATGCACGCACATCGGACCATCCGAGGGGAAAGAACGATGACGGGGATGAGCGTAAGGCCGTACTGGGAGCTGAGATTCGACGCCGACGGGGATGTCGACATCCGGCAGCGGGACCGGCTGCTGGAACAGGCCGCTCAGCGGGAACTCACCGATCTGGTGGTGTTCTCGCACGGCTGGAACAACACCCGGACGATGGCCACGCGACTGTACGACCGCTTCTTCGCGCCCTTTCCGGGGCTGCTCGGCGAGGCGGGCCCGGCGCGGCCGGGCTATGTGGGGATCGTGTGGCCGTCGATGCGGTTCGCCGACGAATCGCTCGGCGGGTTACCCCGGGAACAGGCACCCGGCGCACCGCCGGGGCTCGACGCGGACACCCACCGGGCGCTGGACGCGGTCTTCCCGGGGCGGCAGCAGATCGTGGCGCGCCTCGCGGAGCTGCTGGCCGAGCGGCCGGAACGGCTGGCGGCACTGGACGAGTTCGCGGTGCTGGTGCGCGGGCTGGTGCGGGTTCGCGGGATGTCCGGCGGCGCGGGGGACGCGGCGGACACGGACACGGACGCGGAGGCGGACGGGGACGGCGTACCGGCGATGTTCGGGGAGGATGTGACGGAGGTCTGCGAGCGGTTCGCCGCCGCGCTCACCGAGGCGCGCGGGAAGACCGACGCGGAGGACCGCGCCGTCTTCGACAGCGGGCTCGGCGGCCTCTGGGACGGGGCGCACGAGCTGCTGCGCCAGGGGACGTACTACGTGATGAAGCGGCGGGCCGGCACGGTCGGGCGCGAGGGCCTCGGGCCGGTGCTGGGTGCCCTCGCGGCCCTCCGGCCCGCGCCGCGGCTCCATCTGGTGGGCCACAGCTTCGGCGGCCGGCTGGTGTCGTTCGCGCTGACCGGCCTGCCGGAGGGCGCCACGGTGGCGTCGGTGACCCTGCTCCAGGGGGCGTTCTCGGCTTACGCCTTCGCCGAGCGGCTGCCGCACGCCGCCGGCCGGGGCGGGGCGCTGCGCTCCGCCCCGGGCCGGGTCACCGGGCCGGTGGTGTCCTGCCATTCGCGCCATGACACCGCGCTCGGGCTGCTCTACCCGGTGGCGTCGCGGGTGTCCCGGGACGATGCCTCACTGCTGCCGGGCGACGTCCGCTGGGGGGCGATCGGGTACGACGGCGTCCGGGCCGTCGAGGGCTGTCCGCGGCTGGAGCTGGCCGAGGCGCTGGACGGCCCGTTCCCGGGCGGGGGCTGTGTGAACGTCGATGTCTCGGAGGTGGTCCGGCACGGTGTGCCGCCGGCCGGGGCGCACAGCGACATCTGCCATGAGGAGCTGGCCCGGGTGGTGCTGCGCGCGGGCCGGATCGGCGCGGGGTAGCGGACCGGGGGCGGGGCCTCGCCGGCTGCGAGGCCCCGCCCCCGTCGTCCTCAGCGGTGGGCCGGGAACTCCACGACCTGCTGGAAGGTGGGCCGGTTCTGCCAGCTGATCTTGTCGTGGGTGAGTCCGCCGACCGGCCGGTGGATGATGGCGTCGGCGCACCACTGGTCGCCCGCGGAGCAGTTGTCGTCCCCCGGGTAGACCTGGGCGGCGGTCTTGCCCACGGCCGTCTTCAGGCTGGTCAGCAGGGCGTCGCGGCAGGCGCCGAGCTCCCCGCCGCCGCAGTACGGCCGGGCCAGCGGGCCCTTGACGTCCTCGCCGAGGACCGTGCGCAGGTCCTTGTCGACATAGGACCACCAGCCGTACTGGAAGGAGGACCCGGCGTGCGAGCCGGTGGGGCCGTGTCCGGCCGAGGGCGATTCGTCGACGGCCAGGTTGGTGCGCAGCGCGTCGTAGAGCCCGTCGCCCAGCCCGGACTTGAACTCGGCCTCGACCAGCAGCGGCCACCAGGCGTCCATGATCCGTACCGCGTCGGCGTGCCCGTAGGTGTGCGAACCGGCACTGGTCTCCCGGCGCTGCGAGCCCGCCGACTGCCAGGACTCCAGCCGGGTTACGGCCGTGGCCAGCTGGGGGTCGTCGACGGGCTGGGAGCGCACCACCGTCAGCAGCTCCGGCAGTACGTCCTCGCCGCGCAGATCGGTGACGGCCGCCTCGGCCATGGCCCGGGTGAGCGCGGAGCGGGTGACACCGCCCTTGCGGACCAGGGCACGCACCCGGTCGTCGAGGAGGTTGCCGCGGTGCACCGAGCCGTTGCCGAAACCGGCCGCGCTGTAGTCCTTGGCCAGCTTGTTGTTCCAGCTGATGTAGTAGTCCTGGTCGATGGACTGGGGGTGTTCGGCGGGCGGCGTGGCGGCGGCGGTGTTGTCCTCGGGGTCGAAGTCCCGCCATTCATAGGCGGTTTCGGCCTTCACCGGCAGCGAGGAGTCGACGTCCGCGGCGCGCACCGGGTTGAGCCCGCTGTTGTAGTAGCCGGTCTGCCGGGAGTCGGCGTAGAACCAGTTGAAGGTGTAGTTGATGTGCTGTGCCGCGCTCTGGAAGGACTTGGCGTCGGTCACGTAGCCGGGGTCGTTGAGCATCTGGAAGCCGATGATGGAGTCGGCCTCGTGGCGGTAGGTGGAGCGCAGCACGGTGTAGGCCACCGGTGTGCCGCCGACGGTCGCGCGGTGGGTCACCAGCCCGTACTTGGTGCGGTAGACCTGCATCCGGTACGAGCCGGCGGCGGTGGAGTCGGCGAGGGTGGGCTTCCAGGCGTTGCGCCGCTCCAGCTTGTCCATCGGCACACAGGCGCCGTGGTAGCGGTAGTAGGTGGCGTCCTTGGACGGCGCGGAGCCGTCCGGGGAGCACAGCTCGACCGCGTAGGTGTCGGTGATGTCCTGGGCGGAGGTGGTGGCGCTCCAGGCGTAGTCCTGGCCCCGGCCGAGCTGGACGTACATCCCGACCCCCGCGAAGGAGGCGCCGCGGGCGCTGATCCCCGGGCCCTGGATCTCCTGGAGCATCAGCAGCTGCGGGGCGAAGTAGCCGGTCTGGGGGCCGAAGACGGCCACCGGGTGGCCGCTCGCGGTGTACTTGCCGGAGACCACGAGCGCGTTGGACATGCCCTTCTTGGCGCGAAACAGATCGCGGGGCAGCACCCCGTCGTCGTAGATGCCGCGCAGCTGCTCCAGCGCTGACTTCGGTGCCTTGACCTGGGTACGGGCCGTGGCGCGGGCCTTGGTGGCGGCGCCCTCGCGGTCGTAGACGAGCTGTTCGGGGGTGACCGATCCGGCGTCGGGCAGGGCGGTGCCCTGGGGCGCGGCGGGCTTGCCGCCGTACGGGAAGCCGCGATCGCGCACGGTCAGCACCGCCTCCGGGTCGTTGCGCTCCCGGAAGGACTCCCACACCTTCGCGCCCTCGGCCAGGCCGTACTTCTGCTGGGCGGCGAGCAGCGAGAGCGCGCCCTCCACCTCGCCGCCCCCACCGTTGCCGAAGAGGGCGCCGACGACGGAGGCGAGGGCGATCAGGTCGGTGAGCTTGAACGGCTGGATCTCACCGGCGTTGGTGATCGCGTCGATATGGCCGGTGAGCACGTACTCACCGGGGAAGTACCGGCCGTCCTTGGCCTTCTTGGCGTAGGCGTTGATGCCGTCGACGTACGCCTGGGCGTCGGCCAGCGCCTGGCGGCCGCGCTCCCCGCCGTGGGCGAGGATGTACTCGATCTGCGCCTGGTAGTCCTCTTCGGTGTACGGCGCCTGGCGGAAGAAGTCCTGCTCCAGGCCCTGGTTGGCGGGGGCGCCGCCGGCGAAGGGGGTCAGCTCGCCGCGGCCCACGTGGCGGAAGAGGTCCATCAGCCACAGCCGGTCCTGGGCGGCGGCGTATCCGGCGCCGAACTCGGTGCCCTCGCGGGTGGTGCCCTGGATGTGCGGGACGCCGGTCTTCTTGTCGCGGGTGATCGTGACGTCGTCGCGCGGCTTGGTCACCGAGGCGACCTGGTCGGCGGGGACTCCGAAGGAGGAGTCGTTGAAGAAGCTGTTCAGCTTGTCGTCGGTGAGGGTGGGGTAGCCGCTCGCCAGGTCGCCGTACGGGCCGAGCTGGTCGGTGCTGTGCTCGGGGTGGGTGCCCAGCACCCGGTTGGCGAGGATGTCGGCGAGGGTGGCGTTGCCGGTGGCGCCCGGCGGGAGGATGTCGGAGCACTGGCCCCGGCAGTAGTCGGTGGCGGCCGCCGCGGCGGGCTCCGCCCGGGCCGGCTGGGGCACCGGGGCCGCGAGGGCGACGCCGAGGCCGAGCGCGGCGGCCGCGGCGAGCACGGTACTGGTGAGCTTGCGGGTTCTGGTGGGCCTGGGGGTTCGTCGTCGCATGTGCGCTCCTCCCGATTGCCGTCGGACGGAGGTTACCGGCGGTATTAGCGGCCCGGAAGATGAGCGGGCGTCAACTTCTTTCCGCTTGTGGACGGATGAGGACTGCCCGCGAAGATCCAGGGAATTCGATGGATCCGGATCGCGCTGCGTTACGTCCATTCGACAACGAGTCGGGTCCGCAATCGCGGAGGTGGTAGGAAGTGGCCGGTTTCAGAGCACTCGCACGAGAGGTTCGCAATCCACGCAGACACATCACCGCTCGGCGCACATCGCTGCGCAAATGCCTGGAACGGTTCGCGCCGTACGGGCACCGGGCGACCTGGCACCATCTGTGCACCCGCTCCGGGATCACCCCGGAGGATCGCAGGCCGGACCCCCTACGACTGCTCACCGCCCTTGAGGAGCTCGAGGAGGCCCGCACGCTGTGGCTCGCGTACGAGGCGGACTTCGCCGCCCGGCGCAGGCAGGAGAAGTTTCTCGGCATCCGGCAGCCGAGCGCCGTCGACGACTGGCATCTGCACACCTGGGGCGGATGCGACATCATTCCCTGCGAGAGCCCCTCGGTCCATCCCGACGGCCGCCTCGCGGATGTGCTGCGACGGCTGATCGCGGCGATGGAGTCGGGCCCGGGGTCGGCCTGCCCGGTGTGTGCGCGGCCGGGCCTGATCTGGCGCGAGGACCTGGACCGCTATCCCTCGGCCGGGCCGGTCTGCGCGGACTGCGGCATCGTGGTGCCGCTGCCGCTGCTGACCACCGAGGCCCTGGCGGCGGCCCGGCGCGCGGTCCGGATGAACCGGTACGCCACCGTATGACGCCCGGCCGCTCCGGCCGGGAGCGCGCTCGCCGGAGCCTTGGGCACCGGACGGCCGGCGAGCGCGCCGGAACCCCCGAGCCTGCCGTCGACCGCCCCGGGCGCCGACAGCAGCCCTCGATCGCCGACACTCGCCGTCGACCGCCGACGCTCACCGTCGATCGCCAGCACTCGCCCTCGATCGCCGACACTCGCCCCTCGATCGCCGACGCTCCCCGATGGCCGCGTCGGCGCGGGCCGCGTTGACAGGGCCCTGGTCAGCCGACCATGCTGAGCAGTCGCTTAGTGAGTGGTTGCCCGGGAGGCACGCATGGCAGAGCCCAGGATCTTCACCTCGCCCGATGAACTGCGGTCCGCGGTCGGCGAGGAACTCGGCCCCAGCGACTGGCTGGAGATCGACCAGAAGCGCATCGATCTGTTCGCCGACGCGACCGGTGACCACCAGTGGATCCATGTGGACCCGGAGAAGGCGGCCGCCGGTCCGTTCGGCACCACGATCGCGCACGGCTATCTGACGCTGTCCCTGCTGCCGTCGTTCACCCCGCAGCTGCTGCGGGTCGAGGGCGTGCGCATGGGCATCAACTACGGCGTCAACAAGGTCCGTTTCCCCTCCCCCGTCCCGGTCGGCTCCCGGCTGCGTGCCACCGGCCGGATCGTGGAGGTGGCCGAGGTCAAGGACGGGCTGCAGATGACGCTGACGGTGACCCTGGAGCGGGAGGGCGGCGACAAGCCGGTGTGCGTGGCGGAGTCCGTCGTCCGCTTCTACAGCTGACGGCGGCGTCCGCCCCTACAGCCGACGGCGGCGCTCGCTTCCGCGGCCGACGGCGGCCTGCGCCGTTACGGCCACGGAGGCCGTCCTAAGGGCGCCCGTCCTGGCCGCCGTGGGCCCCCACCATGCGCAGCACCAGACCCGCGTAGAGGTCGCCGACCTCGTCGGGGGTGCTGCGCCCGCGGGTGTTGAACCAGCGGGCGACGTCGATACACAGGGACAGCACCGCGACCGTGGTGCCGCGGACGTCCGGGACGTCGAAGACGCCCGCCTTCACCCCGTCCTCGATGATCGAGCGCACCGCCCCGTCCGTGGCCTTGCGGACCGCGATGACCTCGGCGTGGTGCTCCTCCGCGAGCGCGCCGAGCTCGTACTGCACCACCCGCGCGGTGGTGTGGTGCTCGGCGTGCCAGCGGACGAAGGAGCGGACGGCGTCGGTCAGCCGCTCGGCGGGGGTGCCCGCGCTGTCCCGCGCCCGCTCCAGGATCGTCAGGGCCCGCTCATGGCCGACCTTGCTGATCTGGTAGAGCAGTTCTTCCTTGGTCTTGTAGTGGATGTAGAGCGCGGCCGGGCTCATTCCGGCGCGGCTGGCGATGTCCCGGGTGGTGGTGGCGTGGTAGCCGCGCTCCGCGAAGGCGTGCACGGCGGCGCTCACCAGCCGCCGGGCGGCGTCGGGGGTGATGTCGCCCCAGGGCTCGGCCTTGCCTCCGGTGTTCTTCGCCTCCGCGTCCATGGCGGACACCCTACACGGAGAGTGAGCAAGCGCTTAGAGGTGTCCGGGCGCCACCGAACCGCTCAGCGGGCGGCCGCCGTCTCCGTGCCCACCCGGCCGGGGAACTCCGCGCCCAGCAGCCGCAGCAGCGGGGTCGCCTTCACGGCCGTCTCCTCGAACTCCTCGTCCGGGTCGGACAGCGCCACGATCGCCCCGCCCACGCCGTACCTGACCCGGTCCGGGGTCACCACCAGGGTGCGGATGACGATGCTCAGATCGCACGCCCCGGACAGCGAGAAGTAGCCGATGGCGCCCGAGTAGACCCCGCGCGGCCCGGCCTCCAGATCGTCGATGATCTGCATGGTGCGGATCTTGGGCGCGCCGGTCATCGATCCGCCGGGGAAGGCGGCGCGCACGCTCTCGACGGCGGAGCCGGACGGCCGCAGGGTGGCGCGTACGGTGCTGACCAGCTGATGGACCGTCGCATAGGTCTCCACGTCGAAGATCTTGGGCACCCGCACCGAGCCGACCCGCGCGGTGCGGCCGAGGTCGTTGCGCACCAGGTCGACGATCATCAGGTTCTCGGAGCGGTCCTTCTCGCTGGTCGCGAGGTCCACGCGGAGCAGCTCGTCCTCGGCCGGGGAGCCGCCGCGCGGCCGGGTGCCCTTGATCGGCTGGGACTCCACGGTGCCGTCCCGGAAGACCCGCAGAAAGCGCTCGGGCGAGGTGCTCAGCACGGACAGCGGGCCGAAGCGGAGCAGGGCGGCGAACGGCGCGGGGCTGAGCCGGCGCAGGTACTGGTACGCGGCCCACGGGTCCACCGGGCCGTCGGCCTCGGCCATGTTCGTCAGGCACACCTCATAGGTCTCCCCCGCGGCGATCAGCTCCTGGCAGGTGCCGATCATCTCCAGGTAGCGCTCGCGGTCGTGGCGCAGCCGTATCCCGTCCGTGCCGGTGGTGAGCGGGGCGGGGCGGGGCTCCTGGCCGGCCAGCTCCGCCAGCCGGCCGGCGGTCCGGCGCAGCCAGCCCCGGGCCTGCTCCTCGCCACCTGCCTCCTCACCCTCCTCCGCCAGGGCGAGGAGGTAGGTGGTCGAGGTCTCGTGGTCGAACACCACGGCGCGGTCGGCGAAGACCATCGCGGCATCGGGCTCCACGGAGCGGTGGGCGCGCTCACCGCCGCATTCGGCCTTGAGCTCGTACCCGAGGTATCCCGTCCAGCCGAGGGCGAAGTCGAAGGGCAGCGCGGGCAGTTGGGCCCGCGTGCGGCGCAGGTCGCGCTCGATCCAGGTCAGGAACTCCTCGTGCAGCACCTCGCGGGAGCCGCCCGCGGTGACGGTGACCGTGCCCGCCCAGGTGTCGGCGGTGGCGACCCGGGCCAGTGGCCCGGAGGCGTCCCCCATCATCGAGAACCGTCCGCGCTCGCCCCCGGTGGCGCTGCTGTCCAGCCAGAATGCGTGGCGGTCGGCACGGAAGAGCCGGTCGAAGACGACCTCGTCGGACCAGCGGGTGGGCAGGGTCTCCACCAGCACCCGCAGGGACCGCGGGGTGGCGGTGGGCTCCGCGCCGCCGCGCGAGGTGGCGCGCGGGCCGCGCCGCCGCGCCGCCGGTTCCACTCCGTTGCGGTTCTGCCAGGCCCGGGTGAGGTCGGCGAAGTTGCCCAGCAGCGGCCGGCCGTGCTCGGTGCAGATGGACTCGGGGTGGAACTGCACGCCCCACAGCGGCCGTTCGCGGTGGGCGATCCCCATCAGCACACCGTCCTCGGTCCAGGCGGTGGCCCGCAGTTCCTCGGGCAGGTCGGTCACGGTGAGCGAGTGGTAGCGGACGACGTCGAAGGGGCTGGGCAGTCCGGTGAAGAGGCCGGTGCCGTCGTGGGTCACCCGGGACAGCCGCCCGTGCCGGGGTTCCGGGGCCCGGACCACCCGGGCGCCGCTCAGCAGGCCCACCCCCTGGTGGCCCAGGCAGACGCCGAGCAGCGGCAGGGCGCCTTCGAGGACGATGTCGCGGCAGACGCCGAAGTCGGCCGCGCGCTCGGGGCTGCCGGGTCCGGGGGAGATGACGACGTTGTCGAAGTCCCGCAGCATCTCCGGCTTCCAGCCGGGGTCGTCGTGCCGGATCACCTCGGGCTCCCGGCCGTTGACCTCGGCCAGGTAGTGGAACAGGTTGTAGGTGAACGAGTCGTAGTTGTCTACCAGCAGCGTGCGCATCGAAACCTCGAACCTATCGGAACTTAAGGATGACCGGCACCGTTCACCCCGCGCGGAGCAGCGAGGTGAACGCGTGGACCGTTTCGGCGGCCTGCTCGGGGTTCAGCCGGGGGTCGCAGGGGGACCGGAACCGGGGGAACGCGGCGGGCCCGGCGTCGGCGGCCTCCGCGACGCACTCGGTGACCGGTTCCGGCGTCATCTCCAGGTGCAGCCCGCCGGGCCACTGACGGCGGTCCCGCAGGATCCGGTGGAACGCGGCGATCTCGTCGCGGATCGCCCACAGGGCTCTGGTCTTGTGGCCGCTTCCGGAGCGGATGGTGTTGCCGTGCATGGGATCGCTCAGCCAGATCACCGGGATCCCGGTCTCCGCGACCGCCTCGACCAGCGGCGGCAGCAGCCAGCCGATCCGGTCCGCGCCCATGCGCACGATGAAGGCCAGCCGGCCGGGCCGTCGCCCGGGGTTGAGCAGCCGGGCCAGCTCCACCAGGTCCGCGGGGGTCGCGGAGGGCCCGACCTTGACGCCGACCGGGTTGCGGATCGAGGCGGCCAGCCGGACGTGCGGGCCCGCCAGGTCCCTGGTCCGCTCGCCGATCCAGCCGAAGTGGAGGGAGGAGGCGTGGCCGCCGCCGTCGGCGGCCGCCCGGATCAGGGGCAGTTCATAGGGGAGCAGCAGCAGTTCGTGGGAGGCGTAGATCCGCTCGGCCGCGTCGTGCGCCGTCTGTTCGTTTCGCATCGTGGACAGGACGGCGGCCGCGCGGTCGTAGGCGGTGAGCAGCCGGTCCGGGTCGGGGATCCGGGCGCGCGGGTCGGCGGCGGCGCCGTTGACCGCGTCCCCCCGGTAGACGGGTAACCGGCCACCGTCGGCGAGCACTTCGTACGGCGCCGATCTGGGCTTGGCGTACTGGCCGGCGATCCGGCCCATGGTCACCACCGGGAGGCCGAGACCGGTGCGGATCGCCGTGGACAGTTCGCGCAGCTGCCCCAGTTTGCGCCGCACCACCCCCGGCGCGGCGTCGGCGAACAGCTCGGCGCAGTCCCCGCCCTGGAGGACGACCGCCTCGCCGCGCTGTACGGCGGCCATGCGCCGGGTGAGCTGCTCGGTTTCCTCCGGGGGGACCAGCGCGGGGCGGCCGCTCAGGGCGTGCCGGATCTCCTCGAGCCGGTCCGGGTCGGGCCATGGCGGCTGCTGAGCGGTCACCTTCTCCGCGGTCGGGCCGGGAGCGGTCATGAAGGAAGCCTCCACTGGTCGAGCCGGACACATCCTGCTGAAGCGCCGAGGCGGCGCGGGACACCCGTGGGGCCCCCGAACCGGCGGGCCGGACGGGTCGACGGAACCGAGGAATCAGACGCATCCGCTCCCGGTCGTAAAACCGCGACCAGCGGAGATAGAAAAGATGGATATGCGCCCGTCACTCCTTCGAGTGAATTCACTCGGAAGTGTTTACCAGCGGTTACTACCGGAATTTCCGGCTCAGAGCCCCCGTTGCGCAGCCGACAACACGGTCGATTCAACGCGGCAGGGAGCTTAGCAATAGGGTGTAACCGTAAGCGACAGTTCCGCCGAAATTTCGGAACGTGACGAAGGTCACATGCGTAAGACTTGCACTCAGTCTCGCCTTCTATAGTGTTTTCGACCTGCGCATATCCGACGGGGGCACTGCATCGGATGACGCAGACGCACTTGAGACTTACGGGGGTAAGTGAATGTCTCTTCCATCGCATCGTCTCCGAGCGCCGGCTTCCGGAGACCGTCCTTGACGCCCTGCCTCCCGGCAGTGGCCTTCACGGCGTTTTACCAGGTCAGATAGCTTCCACGGCCATGTGAGCAATTGCTGACCGCTGGGCCGCCGATCCTTCGACAGCCATCCGCGAACGCCAGGACAAAGCCATGCCCGCTCAACGCGGCATGGCCGTACAGCGACGCGCCCATTCTCATCCGAGCCGCAAGCCGGCGTTGGAGCAATACGTCATGCACTTAAGCAGGAAGATCTCCCAGCCCGATTCGAGAGCGCCCCGCAAACGCGTCATCCTCGCCGAACCCCGCGGTTTCTGCGCGGGCGTCCGCCGCGCCATCGCCATGGTCGAACGCGCGCTTGAAGTATACGGCCCGCCTATTTATGTTCGAAAACAGATCGTCCACAACCACTATGTCGTCGGCCTTCTGGAACGCAAGGGCGCACGCTTTGTGGAATCGGAATTCGACGTTCCCGAAGGGGCCGTGTGCCTCTTTTCCGCGCACGGTGTCTCGCCCGCCGTCCGCACCGCTGCGGGGACGAGGAATCTGCAGGTCATCGACGCCACCTGCCCCTTGGTGGCCAAGGTGCACCAGCAGGCGCGCCGAGTGGTCCGGGACGGCCGGGTACTGCTGCTCGTGGGGCATGCGGAACACGAGGAAACGGAAGGGACCCGCGGGGAGGCCCCGCGGGAAACCCTGGTCGTCGAAACCGTCGAGGACGTCGAACGGCTGGACCTGCCCCGGGACACCCCGGTGGCCTATCTGACCCAGACCACCTTGTCGGTGGACGAGACCGCCGACATCGTCCGCGCCCTCACCGAGCGGTTCGACGACATCGTCGGCCCCGGGACCGACACCATCTGCTACGCCAGCCAGAACCGGCAGAACGGCATCAAGTCCCTGGCCCGGCAGGCCGATCTGGTGCTGGTGGTCGGCTCGGAGAACTCCAGCAACTCGCAGCGGATGGTCGATGTCGCCCGCGACGCCGGAACCCCCGCCCGGCTGGTCCCGGACGTCTCCCGGCTGGACAGCGGCTGGCTGGAGGGCGTGACCACCGTCGGCGTCAGCTCCGGCGCCAGCGTCCCGGACGCCCTCGTCCACCAACTCCTCGACCGGCTGGCCGAGTTCGGCCACGACCGGGTCGACATCGAGTCCACGGCCGTCGAGGACGTGGTCTTCTCCATGCCCCTGCAGCTCACCGACGGCATCCGGTCCGACGACCGGGAACGGCTCGACGACGCCTGGTCGAAGGTCCCACCGGACGCACCGGCCGGAACCCCTAGGAGGACGAAGTGACGGTCCATGTGATGGCGACCCCCCGCCCCGCCTCGGCCCCGGCCACCAC
>NZ_JAEEAP010000217.1 GCF_016103465.1 Streptomyces sabulosicollis | reverse complement strand
GTATCGGCCTCAGCGCCGTGCCCGGGGCGGGGTAGCCCACCCAGCCCTGGCAGGGCGGCTACCAGGCGCCGGTGGGCTACCCCGCCCCGGGCACGGCGCTGAGGCCGATACGGGGCCTGGCCACCGCGTTGATGAGCATGTTCGGCATCTGGCTGGTGCTGACGCTCCTCGACATGGCGCTGAACATCTCGCTGCTCGACACCTACTTCGCCGTCGACTCCGGCGAGGTCTCCCACGACCTGCTCTACAGCAAGCGCAGCGACGTCGAGGCGATGGACAGCGGCACCGGTGTCGCCGCGCTCGTGCTCATCGTGCTGTGGCTGGTCTGGTTCCGGACCGCCTACATCAACTCCACGGTGCTCCACCCCGGGCGGCAGCGGTTCGGCAGCGGCTACGCGGTGGGTGCCTGGTTCATCCCGATCGCCCAGCTGTGGCTGCCCAAGCAGATCGCCAACGACGTCTGGACCTCCAGCACTCCGCCGGGGCCCGGCCGCCGCAGCCGCGCGGTGCTGCACTGGTGGTGGACGTTCTTCGTGATCATGTTCCTGATGTTCCCGGTGAACGGGATCAGCGAGATCGTCGGCGACAACATCCGGGAACAGCGGCCCAGCGTCATCGTCAGCATCGTCGACGACTCCATCGGCGTCCTGACCGCGGTGCTGGCCATCGCCGTGGTGCGGCGGATCACCAAGATGCAGGAGCAGCGGGCCACGCGGCCCGTCGGTCAGCCGCAGCAGCCCGCCGGGGTGTTCGGCCCGCCCGCGGCGTAGTGACGCCGACGCGCGGGCCGCGGTCCCGAGAGCCGCGTCACCGCCATGGCCCGCGCTCCCGCCGAGGGATCAGAGGAACGAGTTGATCTGGATGGTCTCGTCCCGGCCCGGCCCGACACCGATCGCCGAGATCGGGGCGCCCGACATCTCCTCCAGCGCCTGGACGTACTTCTGCGCGTTCTTCGGCAGCTCGTCGAAGGTCTTGGCCTGGGTGATGTCCTCCGACCAGCCCGGCAGCGTCTCGTAGACCGGCTTGGCGTGGTGGAAGTCGGTCTGGCTGTACGGCAGCTCCTCGACGCGCTTGCCGTCGATCTCGTAGGCGACGCACACCGGGATCCGCTCCCAGCCGGTGAGCACGTCCAGCTTGGTGAGGAAGAAGTCGGTCAGTCCGTTGACCCGGGTCGCGTAGCGCGCGATGACCGCGTCGAACCAGCCGCAGCGCCGGTCGCGCCCGGTGGTCACGCCGCGCTCGCCGCCGATCGTGCGCAGCTTCTCGCCGTCCTCGTCGAGGAGCTCGGTGGGGAACGGGCCCGCGCCGACGCGAGTGGTGTACGCCTTCAGGATGCCGATCACCCGGCTGATCTTCGTCGGGCCCACTCCGGTGCCGGTACAGGCGCCGCCCGCGGTCGGGTTGGAGGAGGTGACGAAGGGATACGTGCCGTGGTCGACGTCGAGCAGGGTGCCCTGCCCGCCCTCGAAGAGCACGACCCGGCCCTCGTCGATGGCGTTGTTGAGCAGCAGGGTGGTGTCGGCGACATAGCCCTCGAGGCGGTCCGCGTAGCCCAGCAGCTCCTCGACGACCTGGTCGGCCGCGATGGCGCGGCGGTTGTAGAGCTTGGCCAGCACCTGGTTCTTGTAGTCCAGGGCGGCCTCGACCTTCTGCCGCAGGATCGACTCGTCGAAGAGGTCCTGGACCCGGATGCCCACCCGGTTGATCTTGTCCGCGTAGGCCGGGCCGATACCGCGGCCGGTGGTGCCGATCTTCCGCTTGCCGAGGAATCGTTCCGACACCTTGTCGAGGGTCGTGTGATACGGCGTGATCAGGTGGGCGTTACCGCTGATCAGCAGCTTGGACGTGTCGACGCCGCGCTCCGCGAGACCGCTCAGCTCGGAGAGCAGGACCGCGGGGTCCACGACGACGCCGTTGCCGATGACCGGGGTACACCCGGGCGAGAGGATTCCGGACGGGAGGAGGTGCAGCGCGTACTTCTGGTCGCCGACCACCACCGTGTGGCCCGCGTTGTTACCGCCCTGGTAGCGCACTACATAATCCACGGAGCCACCGAGCAGATCGGTGGCCTTTCCCTTGCCCTCGTCACCCCACTGAGCACCGAGCAGCACAAGTGCGGGCACAGGCGTACACCCCTTCCGGGCGGGGCATGTCCAACGTGCATGGTGACGTGCGCCACCACAAGAGCCGTCGAACCGGTGCCCCGGATAGACGAAGCCCCTGGCGCAACAGCGACAGGGGCTCTTGCACCGAGAGATTACCTGAGGAAGGACCGAGGTGTCGGCTCCAGATCCCCGGCCCCCTGCGCCGGACACCGCCCGGGGGCGCCCGCTGCTCATGGTCATCGACCCCAACGCCCGCCGTACGGACGGGGAGTCGGTGCGGATCGCGAAGGATGTGCTGTGCGCGGGCGCGCAGACGAAAATCTGCCTGCCGGACGGCCCGGAGGAGGTCGAGCGGGCGCTGGCCCGCCGGGGCGCGCGCCGGCCGGTGCTGGTGGGCGACGACCGCGCCCTGCTGCGCATGGTGGAGCTGCTGCACCGGCGGCGGGAGCTGGCGGACGCCACGCTGTCGGTGGTCCCGGTCGGCGGCTCCGCCACGGTGGCCCTGGCCCATTCGCTCGGGGTGCCGACGGACGCGGTCGCCGCGGCCCGTACGGTCCTCGACGGCACCGCGCGCCCGCGTGACCTGCTGGTGGACGAGAGCGGCGGGGTGGTACTCGGCGGCCTGCGCATCCCCTCCGGGCTCGCTCCTTACGGTGCGCACGGCGGGATGCCGGGCGACGGGTGCGGCGCGGCGGCCGGGCCGGACGGGAGGGACGGGACGGCCGGAACGGACGGGGCGGACGGGCACGGTTCCGGGCCGTACGGCGGAGGGGCGAGGGGCCGGGACTGCCGCTGCGATCCTTGCGTCGACGACCGCCGCCGGGCCGAGGACGGCGAGGGCGGCCGGGACGGCACGGGTCCGCCCGGCCCCGGCCGGGAAGGCCCCGAGCGGGGGAGCCACGACCGGGAAGGCCACGGCCGGGAGGGCGATGGCCACCGGCCGTGGTGGACCCCGGCGGCCCGCACCGCCCGCACCGCGCTGACGCTGCTCTCGCTCCCCGTGATCGGGCTGGCCGGCGGAGCCCGGCGGCGGGAGCATCCGCCGCCGCAGCGGCTGCGGATCGAGGCGGACGGGGTGCTGCTGACCGATCTGGACCGGCCGGTGGAGCGGGTCTCGGTCTCGACGGCCGCACCGGGCGGCGGACTGGCCGAGGTCGTGGTCCATCCCCACGCGGCGGGCGGCCCCCTGCGCACCCGGGCACGGGCCGTCACCGTCTCCGGCCCGGACTTCCGCTACCACGCGGACGCGCTGATCCACGGCCCGGTCCGCAGCCGCACCTGGACGGTCCTGGCGGAGGCGTGGACCCTGATGCTCCCCCACCGCCCTTGAGCCCTGCTCGCGCCCTCGCGAACCCCCGGAACCGCCCGCGGGGCCCCGGCGTGGGCGGGGCCCGGCGTGTGGCCGGGGCGGCGCGCGGCCGGGGCGGCGCGCGGGCGTGGCGTCAGCCCGCTTCGGCCGCGCGGGACTCGGCCGCGCGGCGCTCGGCCTGCTGGGCGCGCCAGCGCTCGAGCATCTTGGGCAGCTCCCGCTGGACGAACTCGAAGAAGTCGGCGGTCTCGGTGATCCGCAGCCCCGCCGGGGTGCCGGGGCCGAGCACCTTCGCGCCGTCGCGCATGGTGCTCTCCCAGCGGGCGACCATCTGGTCGCGGCGGGTCAGGGTCTCGTACCAGACCTCGTTGTAGAGCCGGTAGCGATCGCGGCGGGAGCCCGGCTCGCGCTCCCGCACCACCATGTCCACCTGCGACAGATAGCGGATCGCGCCCGAGACCGCGGCCGGGCTGATCCGCAGTCGCTCGGCGATCTCCGCCGAGGTGAGGGCCCCGGAGTCGGAGACGAGGAGCGCCGCGAAGACCCGCGCCGCCATGCGCTGCATCCCGGCCTCGGCCAGATCGGCCGCGAACCGCTCGACGAACCTGGACACCGCCGCCTCGTCACGCGCCGCTTCGCCGCGCGCGTCACCGGGCGCGCCCTCTGGTTCGATCGTCTCCCTCACCGCTTCATCATCTCCTCTCTTCGTCACATCATCATAAGTTTATATGGTTCCTTAACTTCACAAATTTGTGAAACTAGCGTAGCTTCGAAATCATGAAAACGGCAATCTCCGTGTCCGGCCTGCACAAGTCCTTCGGCCGGACCCACGCGTTGGACGGCCTCGACCTCGAAGTCGAGGCAGGTGAGGTCCATGGCTTCCTCGGGCCCAACGGCGCCGGGAAGTCCACCACCATCCGGGTCCTCCTCGGTCTGCTCCGCGCCGACTCCGGCGCGGTCCAGATGCTCGGCAAGGACCCCTGGCACGACGCGGTCGACCTCCACCGCCACATCGCGTACGTCCCCGGAGACGTCACCCTGTGGCGCAACCTGAGCGGTGGAGAGGTCATCGACCTGTACGGGCGGCTGCGCGGTGGCCTGGACACCGCACGCCGCGCCGAGCTCCTGGAGCGGTTCGAGCTCGACCCCACCAAGAAGGGCCGTACCTACTCCAAGGGCAATCGCCAGAAGGTCGCCCTGGTCGCCGCGTTCGCATCCGAAGTGGAGCTGCTGATCCTCGACGAGCCGACCTCCGGGCTCGACCCGCTCATGGAGGAGGTGTTCCGCGAGTGCGTCGCCGAGGAGCGCGACCGCGGTCGTACGGTGCTGCTCTCCAGCCACATCCTCAGCGAGGTCGAGGCGCTCTGCCGGAGGGTGAGCATCATCCGCAAGGGCCGTCGGGTGGAGTCCGGCACCCTCGCCGAGCTGCGCCATCTGACCCGTACGTCGGTGACCGCCGAGCTCGCCGGCGAGCCGAACGGACTGTCCGGCCTCCCCGGTGTGCACAACGTGGACATCCAGGGCCGCCAGGTCAAGCTCCAGGTCGACAGCGACAAGATGGACGCCGTCCTGCGGCAGCTCACCCAGGTCGGGGTGCGCAGCCTCATCTCCACCCCGCCCACCCTGGAAGAGCTCTTCCTCCGCCACTACCAGGACGACATCACGCGCACGGAAGCCGAGGCGATCGCCCGATGACCGCCGTAGCCGACGCCCGGGTCTCCCCCCGCGCCCGCGGATCGGCCCACGATCTGGCGGGCACGGGCACGCTGCTGCGGCTCGCCCTGCGCCGCGACCGGATCATGATGCCGGTGTGGGTGCTGTGCCTGGGGCTCACGGCCAGCAGCACCGTCGGCCGTCTGAAGAGCGCGTACGACACCCCCGAGCAGCGCGCCAACCTCGTCGACGACATGAATGGGAACGGCTCGACCCGGGCCCTGTTCGGCGCCGCCTTCGACGACTCGCTCGGCGCGCTCACCGTGTGGCGCGTGGGTGCCTTCCTCACGGTGTTCGCCGCGATCATGAGCCTGCTCATCGTGATCCGGCACACCCGCGAGGAGGAGGAGACCGGCCGCCAGGAGGCGCTCTCCGCCGGTATGGTCGGCCGCCGCGCCGGGCTCACCTCGGCCCTGGCCGCGGTGGCCATCGCCAACGGCGCGGTGACCCTGCTCATCGCGGGCAGTCTCGCGGGCCAGGGCGGCACCGGTGCGCTGGCCCTCGGCCTCGCCGTCGGTCTGTCCGGTATGGCCTTCGGCGGTCTGGCCGCCGTCGCCGCCCAGCTCACGGAGAACGCACGGCTGGCCCGGGGCCTGAGCTCCGCCGCGGTCGGCGTCGCCTTCGTGCTGCGCATGGCGGGCGACGCGGCCGAGGACGGCAGCAAGGGCTCCGGCCATGTGCTGGTCTGGCTCTCGCCGCTGGGCTGGGCCGAGTACGCCCGGCCGTACGCGGACGAGCGCTGGTGGCCGCTGCTGCTGGTCGCGGTGCTCGCGGCGGCCTCGATCACCCTTGCGTACACCCTCGCGGGCCGTCGTGACGTGGGCGCCAGCTTCTACGCCACCCGTCCCGGCCCGGCCGCCGCGGGCCCCCTGCTGAACGGGGTCTACGGCCTGGGCTGGCGGCTCCAGCGCGGTGCCCTGCTCGGCTGGGCCGCGGGCTTCGTCTTCGCGGGCGCCATCTTCGGCGGCATCTCCGACGGTGCCGACGACTTCCTCGGCGACAGCGAGCAGACCCGCGACATCATCCAGCGGATGGGCGGCGCCCAGGGGCTCAACGACGCGTTCCTGGCCGCCATGGTCGGCGTCCTCGGCACCATCCTCACCGTCTACACCGCCACCTCCGTGCTGCGGCTGCGCAGCGAGGAGACCGACCAGCGCGCGGAGCCCCTGCTGGCCAACGCCGTCGGCCGGCTGCGCTGGGCCGGGAGCCATCTGGTCGTCGCATACCTCGGCCCGGTCGTCGTCCTCGCCGTCGGCGGTCTGGCCCTGGGGTTGGGCTACGGCATCGCGGCGGGCGATCTGGCCGACCAGCTCCCCCGCTGCCTGGGCGCCTCCCTCGCCCAGCTCCCGGCGCTGTGGGTGCTCACCAGCGTGACGCTCTTCCTCGTGGGCGTGGTGCCGAAGTACTCGGCCGCCGCCTGGGCCTTCGTCGGCTGGGTGGTCGCCCTGGGCTGGATGGGCCCGGCGCTGGAGCTGTCCGATTCCGTCATGAACACCTCGCCCTTCAGCCATCTGCCGAAGCTGCCGGGCGACGAGGTGACGGCAGCACCGTTCCTGTGGCTGCTGCTCCTCTCGGTCGTTCTCGCCGCCGGAGGACTGGTGGGTCTGCGCCGCCGTGACATCGGCGGCTGACCCCCGTCGGCCCACCACACCCCGGCAACCGCCCCCTGTTGTCCACAGGCTGTGGACAACAGGGGGCTCGTTTGCCCCGGCTGCCTTCGCCGGCTCCGCTCAGAGCTCGACCCGCAGCTCCCGCAGCCCCCGGATGACGAAGTTCGCCCGCCGCTCCGGCTCCTCGGCCAGCCGCAGCCCGGGCGCCTTGCGGAGCAGGGCGCCGAACGAGGCGATCAGCTCCAGACGGGCCAGCGGGGCGCCCAGGCAGTAGTGGATCCCGGCACCGAAGCTGATGTGGGGGTTGTCGGCGCGGGCGAGATCGAGGGTGTCGGGACGGTCGAAGCGGGCCGGGTCGCGGTTGGCCGAGCCGAAGAGCAGCGCGACCTCGCTGCCGCGCGGGATGAGCGTGCCGCCGACCTCGATGTCCTCCAGCACCCACCGCTCGAAGAGCTGGAGCGGGGTGTCGTAGCGCAGGAGTTCGTCCACGGCGGTGGGCAGCAGCGCGTCCGGGTCGGCGCGGAGCAGGGCGAGCTGCTCGGGGTGGCGGAACAGCGCCCACCAGCCGTTCCCGGTGGTGTTGACCGTGGCCTCGTGGCCCGCGTTGAGCAACAGCACACAGGTGGAGATCATCTCCTGCTCGGTGAGCCGGTCGCCCTCGTCGTACGCGGCGATGAGCCCGCTGATCAGATCGTCCCCCGGCGCCTTGCGGCGCGCCTGGATCAGCTCCCGCAGATACGCGGAGAACTCGACGGACGCGCGCACGGCCCGGCGCGCCGTCTCCTCGCCCGGGCTCAGCTCGTACATCCCGCAGATGTCCGCCGACCAGGGCCGCAGGGCGGGCCGGTCGGCCGCCGGGATGCCCAGCATCTCGGCGATGACGGCGACCGGCAGCGGTTCGGCGACCGTGGCGATGAGATCGCCGCCGCCCGAGGCGACGAGGGAGTCGACGAGTTCCTCCGCGAGCCGCTGGATCGTCGGCACCAGCGCCTCGACCGTCCGCGGGGTGAACGCCTTGGAGACGAGTCGGCGCAGCCGGGTGTGGTCCGGCGGTTCCAGATCGAGCATGCCGTGGTCGTTGAGGGTGTGGAACGGCTCGTGCTCGGGCGGCGGCGCGGTGCGGCCGAACTCCTCATGGCTGAAGCGGTGGAGGTAGGTGCGGCCGAGCCTGCGGTCCCGCAGCAGGGCGCTGACGTCCGCGTGCCGCGGGATCAGCCACTGGCGGGAGGGCTCGAACCAGTGCGCGCGGCCGCGCTCGCGCAGTTCGGCGTAGGCCGGATACGGGTCCGCGACGAACGACGGCCGCCAGGGGTCGAAGGCGGGGGCTTCCGCGCTGCTGCTCATCCCCGGACGGTACCGCCGGTCCGGCTCGCCCTCCAGGGGCGGTCCCGGGGGGCTCACCGGCCGGTCGGCCTCCGGGCCGGTCAGCCTCCGGGCGTCACCAGGCGGACCTCGTACGCGAACACCGCCGCCTGGGTGCGGTCGCGCAGCCCCAGCTTCACCAGGATCCGGCTGACATGCGTCTTCACCGTCGACTCGGCGACGATCAGCCGCTCGGCGATCTCGGCGTTGGAGCAGCCCTGGGCGACCAGCACCAGGACCTCGTTCTCCCGCTCGGTCAGCTCGGCCAGCCGCCCCTGCGGGGAGGGAAGCGGGCCACCGAACCCGGCCGCCTCGCCGATCCGCGAGAACGTGCTGATCAGACGCTTGGTGACGGTCGGCGCGAGCAGCGCCTCGCCCGCCGCGACGACGCGTACCGCATCGCCGAGCTGGCGGGCGGAGGCGTCCTTGAGCAGGAAGCCGCTCGCTCCGGCGCGCAGCGCCTGGTAGACGTACTCGTCCAGGTCGAAGGTGGTCAGGACGAGCACCTTGGCGTCCGCGTCCGCCGCGACGATCTCCCGGGTGGCCTCGAGGCCGTTGAGCTCCGGCATCCGGATGTCCATCAGCACGACATCGGGCCGCAGGGCGGCCACCTGGGCGATGGCCTGGCGCCCGTCGACCGCCTCGCCGACGACCTCGATGTCGGGCTGGGCGTTCAGCAGCACGGAGAAGCCCTCACGGACCATCACCTGGTCGTCGGCGATCAGCACGCGGATGGGAGCGGGGAGGGAGGGGGCGTCGGTGGTCATGGCCTCATCGTCTCCCCCTCCGGGCCGGGCCCCTGCTTCAGCCCCGACGGCTGCCCCGGTGCCTGCCCCGACGCCTGCCCCGGCGCCTCCGGTGCGCGCCCCTGCCGCGGTGCCGATGCCTCCGGTCCGGACGCCTCCGCCTCGGGGGCCGCGGCGGCCGGGATGAAGACCGCGACCTCGTAGCCGCCGTCCTCCTCCACCGTGCCCGCCGTCATCTCCCCGTTCAGCATCGCCACCCGCTCCCGCATCCCGAGCAGCCCATGGCCCATGCCCGGTGAGGGCCGTACGGCCTGGGTGGGCGGGCCGTTGACGATCCGCAGGCCCAGACCGCCCAGGACGTAGGCGACTTCGACGCGGGCGGTGCTGCCGGGCGCGTGCCGCAGCGCGTTGGACAGCGCTTCCTGGACGATCCGGTACGCGGACAGCTCCACTCCGGAGGGCAGCGGCCGCACGGCGCCGGTGGTGATGTGCTCGACGGTCAGCCCCGCCGCCCGGACCCCCGCGAAGAGCGTGTCGAGCGTGGCGAGGGTCGGCTGGGGCGCCTCGGGGTCGGCGTCGGCATAGGCGTCCGGATCCTCGGCCCGGACGACGCCGAGGACCCGGCGGAGTTCGGTGAGCGCGGCGACCGCGTTCTCGCGGATGGTCGCGAAACTGGTGGCCAGCTCCTCGGGCGGGTTCGCCACCCGGTAGGGCGCCGCCTCCGCCTGGATGGCGATCACGGACATGTGGTGCGCGACGACGTCGTGCAGCTCGCGGGCGATGGTCGCGCGCTCCTCCAGCAGGGTGCGGCGGGAGCGCTCCTCGTAGGTGGCCGACTGCTGCACGGCGACCTGCTGCTTGGTCTCGCGCAGACTGCGCCGGGCGACGACGGCGCCCACGATGACACACGAGGTGACCACCATCGGGAAGGCGTTGGTGTGCCCCCCATCGGCGCTGACATCGCAGACGATCGCGAACGCTGCCGTGAGCAGCAGCATCTGCCCGGCCACCCGCGGCCGGTTCTGGCTCGCGACGATCACCATCACCGCGACGTGCGAGGCGAAGAGGGTCACCGGCCAGGGCCACATGCTGCTCCCGACCGGTTCGGGGACGCCCAGGCCCCAGAAGACACTTGCCGCGAAGGACAGCCACCAGGCGCCGACCGGCCGGTAGAGCGCCAGCAGCAGGGGTACGGCACTGAGCAGTGCCAGTCCCATGTTCTCGGTTTCACTCGCCACGGCCATGAGATAGAAGGCGCCGGCCACGATCGCGGCATGCGGCAACCATGGCGCGTACGGCCGCACCGCCCGGGGCATCTGGCGCACCAGCGGATGCGTGGCGGCCAGCGGCGGCACCGGGCGGAGGACGAAGGAGCCGGTGATCAAGTCCTTCCGCAGATCGGAGAACGCCCGGCGGATGGCGCGGAGTTCGGTCCGCGGAATCGTCTCAGTCACGCCGTCCACGGTAGGGAGCGGGCCGCGCGACGTCGTCCCCGGGAATGGGGATTGTGCGGTGTCCGTCTGAAGTACTACGTGGCGGGGTCCGGCTTGGTGTCAGGTGGCCGGGCACGCCCCCGCCAGCCGGGCGATCTCCTCGGCGACGGTGTGCGCGGCGGGGGTCGTGGGGTCGATGGGCGGGAAGTGGCCACCGTCGGTCCTGACCAGCCGTACATCCTGCCCGGCGCGGGCCGCTGCCGCCACGAACGCGTCCGCGACCGCCGGCGGCACGTCGATGTCGGTGCCGCCCTGCACGAGGGTGGTGGGGACCGCGGTGGGCAGCAGCGCGGCGGGGTCGGCGAGGCCCAGCCGGACCGTCAGCTCATCGCCACCACCGCTGCCACCACCACCGCTGCCACCACCGCATTCGTCTGCGCCATCGCCGAGGAGTTCGCCGACGGCGCCGGAGCAGACGTCCAGCGCACGGGCCGTGGCGAGGTCCGCGATGGGGGCGAGGGCGACGACACCGCGGAGCGGGGAGGGGGACGGCAGATGCCAGGGAGTGCCGGACGGCAGCCGGTGCCGGGCCGCCGCCCACAGCACGGCGTGCCCGCCCGCGGAGTGCCCGGTGAGCACCACGCGGTCCGGGTCCACCCCGGGGAACCCCGGCTCCCGGGCGAGGCCCGGCACGGTGTCCACGGCGGCAGCGATGTCGTCGAACGTCTCCGGCCACCGCCCGGCCCGCGCGGGCTCCGCCCCGCCGCGGCGGTACTCGACGGACGCCACCGCCAGGCCCCGCCCGGCCAGGAAGGCGGCGAAGGGCGACACATGGCGGCGGTCATAGGGGGCGCGCCAGGCGCCACCGTGGAAGAGGAGGACCAGCGGGGCGGGGCGGGCGGCACCGGCCGCCCCGGGCGGCGGGAGGTAGAAGTCCACCACTTGGTCCGGGTGTTCGCCGTACGCGGCGGTCCGCGCCGGGTGCACGGGCGTGAGCCCGAAGACCGACGTCTCCTCGGCCGCCGCCCCCGCCGCCGTCGCGGGCCCGGACACCGCGTCGCCCGCGCAAAGCACCCTCAGCACTCGCGCCGCCACGCCCGACAGGCGGCTCAGCGGGAGGACCGCGTCGATCAGGCCGTGGTTCATCAGGTTCTCGGCGTTCTGGACGCCGGGCGGGAACTCCTCGCCGTAGAGGGCCTCGTGCACCCGTGGGCCCATGAAGCCGATGAGGGCGCCCGGTTCGGCGGCGGTGACGTGGCCCAGGGAGCCCCAGGAGGCGAGGACGCCGCCGGTCGTGGGGTGACGGAGATGGACGAGGTACGGCAGGCCCGCCGCCTTGTGGTCCGTGATCGCCGCGGCCACCTTCACCATCTGCAGGAACGCGACCGTACCCTCCTGCATCCGGGTGCCGCCCGACGCCGGTGCCGCGAGCAGCGGCAGCCGCTCCGCCGTGGCCCGCTCGACGGCCCGTACCAGCCGCTCCCCCGCGGCGACCCCTATCGAACCGGCCAGGAAGCGGAACTCGCAGGCGACCAGCGCCACCCGCCGCCCCTCGATACGGCCCTCGCCGGTGATGACCGACTCGTCCAGCCCGGTGCGCTCCCGCGCCCGCTCCAGGTCGGCCCGGTACTCGGGGTCGTCCGTCGTGATCTCCACCGGTTCGTCCCAGCCGTGCCAGCTGCCGGGGTCGACGATGGCCTCGATCAGCTCACGGGCCGACGGGCGGGAGGCGCGGGAGGCGCCCGAGGCGCGGGGCGAGTGCGTACCGGTCATGTGTGTCACCCTTCCACGCCACCGACCCTTCGCAATCATCGGCGACCCCCTCGGGTACCCCCGCGACCGGACCAGCCTCAGCTGCGCCTGAGCTGCTCCTTAACGGCGCCATAAGACCGGCGAGGAGGCCCGTGGGCGGGGCTAGCGTGCTGCGCGTCACCCCCCACCGAAGGAGTCCCCACGATGACCGCTCGTGCGACCGCCCGCCGCGGAACCGCCCGGCTCGCCGTGCTCGGCATGGTGCCGCTCACCCTCACCGTGCTGAGCGCCGACCCGGCCGCCGCGCACGGTTCGATGCAGGACCCGGTCAGCCGGGTGTCGGCGTGTTTCGCGGAGGGGCCGGAGAGCCCGGACTCGGCGGCCTGCAAGGCGGCCGTCGCGGCGGGCGGCACCCAGGCGCTCTACGACTGGAACGAGGTCAACATCCCGGACGCCGCCGGGCGCCACAAGGAGATCATCCCGGACGGGAAGCTGTGCAGCGCGGGCCGCGACAAGTACAAGGGCCTGGACCTGCCCCGCGCCGACTGGCCCGCCACCCCCATGACGGCCGGTGAGCACACCTTCACCTACCGGGCCACCGCGCCCCACCGGGGCAGCTTCGAGCTGTACATCACCAAGGACGGCTACGACCCGACCAAGCCGCTGACCTGGGCGGACCTGGAGGCGGAGCCGTTCGCCAAGGTCACCGACCCCACGCTGCGGGACGGGAGTTACGTCTTCTCGGGGAAGGTGCCGGGCAAGTCCGGCCGCCATCTGATCTACAGCGTCTGGCAGCGCTCGGACAGCCCGGAGGCGTTCTACACCTGCTCGGACGTGACCTTCGGCGGAGGGGCCGCCACGGCCAAGGGAGCCGGGACGAAGGCGAGTTCCGCGCCCACCGCCGCCGCGCCCGACGACGCCCAGATAGCGGAGGGCGCCGAGAAGTCCACGGTCGATCACCACGGCCACGGCGGTGACAGCGGCGCCGAGGCCGACCACCGGCCGGAGGCGGCGGACGGGAAGGGCACCGGGGCGAACCAGCCCGAGGCCAAGAGCGCCGAGGTCATGGCCGCGAACACCGGGCCGGAGGGTTCACAGGGCTCGCAGGACGGGAGCGCCGCCGACGGGCAGCGCCTCGCCGAGACCGGGGGCGACGGGTCCACCGGCCCCATGGCCATCGGCGGCGCCGCGGTCCTCGCCACCGGCGCGGCCGTGCTGTTCGCCGTCGCCAACCGCCGCAAGACCGTACGGCGGGGCCGCGGCTGAGGCCGTACGTGGAGCCGCGGCTGAGGCCGTACGCGGAGCCGCGGCTGAGGCCCCGCGTCACCGCTGAGGGCGTACGGCGCTGAGAAGCGCCATAGGCGTCCGCGGCCGATCGGACGGAGTCGGTTCCGGGGAGGATGACGGCACCCCCGGGACCGGCTCTCTTCGTTCTCCCCCGCCCGTCATTCTCTCCCGCCCGTCCTCACTCCAGCTCGCTGATCACATCGCCCGCCACATGCTGGTAGATGATCGAGCTGCGGAAGTCCACGACCTCCTTGCGCCCCGACAGGCGGTCCATCAAGAACGCGTGCAGCCGGTCCACATCGCCCACCGCGACATGCACCAGAAAGTCGTCGCCGCCCGCGACCACATACACCGACAACACCTCGGGCCGCGTGACCAGATACGCCTTGAATTCCTCGATCACCTCCCGGCTGAGCGGCCGGATACGGACCGCGATCAGCGCTTGCACCGGCCGCCCCAGCGAACGCAGATCGACCGTCGCCCGATAGCCGGTGATCACGCCCCGGTTGCGCAGCCCCCGCACCCGCTCCAGGCAGGTGGAGGCGGCGATGCCGAGCGTCCGGGCGAGTTCGCGGTTGGTCTGCCGTGCGTCACGCTGCAGTTCGCGGACTATCGCCGTATCAAGTTCGTCCATGACGCCCGCTCCCCCTGCCCTGCCGAATTTACTTCGGCGAGTCCATATTTCCCTTGTTCATGCGGCTAGCTTTCTCCAGCGTGACCGTACAACGCACTCCTTCCACCGCTCCACACCCGTCCCCTTCGCCCTCCCGTTCCGCCTC
>NZ_JAEEAP010000216.1 GCF_016103465.1 Streptomyces sabulosicollis | reverse complement strand
CCCCCGCCCCCGCGCCGTCTGGCCGGGGCTTTCTCATGCCCAGGAGAACCGCATATGGCTACGCCCCTGTCCGCTGCCAAGTTCATCGAGAAGCTCCGCGCCGAGGGCGTGAAAGTGCAGGAACACGGCGACTGGCGCAACCACAACCGCAACCACAAGGGCCCGTGGGGCCCCGTCAACGGCGTGATGATCCACCACACGGTGACGTCCGGCACCGACTCCTCCGTCAAGCTGTGCTACGACGGGCACAGCGCGCTGCCCGGCCCGCTGTGCCACGGCGTGATCGCCAAAGACGGCGTCGTCCATCTGGTCGGCTACGGCCGCGCCAACCACGCCGGACTCGGCGACGACGACGTCCTGCGGGCAGTCATCGACGAGCGGGACCTGCCCGCCGACAACGAGGCGAACACCGACGGGAACCGCCACTTCTACGGCTTCGAGTGCATCAACCTCGGCGACGGCAAGGACCCGTGGCCGGCGGCCCAGCTCGAGGCGATCGAGAAGGTAAGCGCCGCGATCTGCCGGGCGCACGGCTGGACCGAGCGGTCCGTGATCGGGCATCTGGAGTGGCAGCCGGGCAAGGTCGACCCGCGCGGCTTCACCATGGCGTCGATGCGCGACCGGATCGGGAAGCGGCTGAAGTCCAAGCCCGGCAGCGGCAGCTCGACCACGTACACCGTCGGCAAGGGCGACACCCTGTGGTCCATCGCGGCCTCGAAGCTCGGCGACGGCAACCGCTACAAGGAGATCGCCAAGCTCAACGGCCTCCGCGACGCCGACACGATCGTCCCCGGCCAGGAACTCAAGCTCCCCAGAAAGTGAGAACACCGTGATCACAGCTGCCTTCTGGAAGGCCACCGCCGAGCGGGTGGTGCGCACCTTCGCCCAGGCCGAGCTCGCGCTGCTCAGCGGCGACGGGCTCGGCGTGTTGGACGTCGACTGGGGTCAGACCCTGTCCGTCGGCGGCCTCGCTGCGGTGCTCGCCCTTCTGACCGCCATCGCCACCAGTGGAGGCACCGAGGGGCCGGGCATCACCGAGACCGTTGCCCGGACTGCTCCCCGCTCCCTGCCCCAGTAGGAGGACCGTTGGACGCCACCGCCATCGGCGCTCTCGGCGCGCTGCTTGTGGGCGTCGGTGGTCTGGCGACGGCGGTGGTGACCTGGGCCGGGAAGCGGGGCGAGAACGCCCTCAACGGCTACAGCTCGCTCACCAACGATCTACAGGAAGAACGGGACGGCCTCCGCTTGCAGCTCGCGGAGGCATTCGCGCAGCGGGCCGCCGACCAGACCGAGATCAACAGGCTCCGTAACGAGATCATGCGTCTGGGGGGCAGTCCGTGACCCGCACACAGCAAGCACTCGCCCACCGATGGCGCACCATCGCGCTCGCCTGCTGGCTCGTGGCGATCACCGGCGCCGTGCTGCTGGTGTGGGCCCGTATCGAATCCGCCGACCACCGCGGCGACGACCTGGCGGCGGAAGCCGACCGGCGCGGCAACGCAGTCACCACCCTGGCGACGGACGTGCGGCGGCTGCGCACGCAGCTCAAGGCCGCGGGCCGGACCCCGGTGGCGCCCGATCCGACGAAGGCAGTCGAGGATCTCCCCGCGCGGGCCGAGGTGCCGGTACCGGTGCCGGGCGAGAAGGGGGACCCGGGCGCGCCGGGTAAGGCCGGCCGCGACGGGTCACCCGGGAAGTCCGGAGCGACGGGCGAGGCGGGGAGGGACGGTCAGCCGGGGGCGGCCGGAGCCGATGGCGCGACCGGCCCAAAGGGCGACCCGGGCGAGCCGGGGGCGACTGGGCCGCAGGGCGCCCAAGGGCCGCCGGGCGCGGACGGCAAGGACGGGGCCGATGGGAAGGACGGCCGGGACGGCCAGACCTGCCCGGACGGCTACAGTCTTCAGCCGCCCGCCGACGATCCGGATGCCCTGGTCTGCCGCCGGACCGGAGCGCCGCAGCCTGAGCCCGAGCCGACCACCCCGGGCGCGTCGGCCCCGGCCGCCCTCGCTCCCGACCGACGACGCCTCTGATACAAGACACCCCTCGTCTGGCCTGCGGGCCGGGCGAGGGGGCTTTGTCGTGCTCGAGGTCAGTGCAGGGCTTCGATGGCCTTCAGGATCAGCGCCCGCGCCTCGGCCCCGTACACCGCCATGCTGCGCAGCTGCTCGAACGCCTTCAGGTACAGCGCGATCTCCGAGGGCTGGGTGACCTGGACCCGCGCGGCCAGCAGCTCGACCGACACCAGGGTGTCGTCATAGACGTGGAACAGTTCCTGAGGCCACAGGACGCGCCCCCGGGTAGCGCTGGGGATGATCCCCAACGACACGGCCGGAAGAGCCCCAGCGGTGAGCAGATAGCCAAGCTGTGCGGCCATCGCGTCCTCGTCGCCCAACTGGTAGCGGAGGACGCCCTCCTCGATCAGCATGACGAACCGGTGCCCCGGCTGGTGGATGACCTGCGAGCGCTCGAGGCGAGCGGCCGCAGCGTCCTCGGCGTCGTCGGGAATGTCGAGCAAACGGCTATTGGTGGACAACAGAGCGCGCGCATACCCCTCGGTCTGGAGTAGGCCCGGCACCAGGGTGGGCGAGTAGATCCGGAACAACGCCGTCGACTGGTAGAGCTCCACATAGCTGTCCTGTAGACGCTTCAGGCCCGCGCGCACCTTGCGCTGCCATTCGACGTACAGGGATTCCGCATCCCGCGACTGAGCGATGATGTCTGCGGCCTGGTCCTCAGCCCCGCACGCCCGACACCAGCGGCGGACGTCGTCCGGTGTCGGCGGAGTGCGCGCGTTCTCGAGACGGGATGTCTTGGGGTGCGTCCAGCCGCAGCGCACGGCCAGCTCAGTGCCGGTAATGCCCGCGTCGGCACGCAGGTCCCGCAGACGCTGCGCGACCCGCTCGCGCGCGGCCTGGGCCGAGGAGGACGGGGAAGTGGGCATGAGCTGACCGTGCGCCTTTCCGTGTTAGCGGATCTCGTAGTCCTCGTGGGCGGTTGCACGCGCCCACACCGTCTCGAACGCCTCGGCGCACAACTTCGCCGCGCCCGGGTCCTCGCTCATCTCCCCACCGCCGGAAGCACCATCGCCGGTGAAGTGGTTCCACCGGATAAGTCGGCCGTCGATCAGCCAGAAGTCGTTTCCTGGCAGTGCGATGTCGGAGGCGCGCCGGCGGGCGAGCCACCGTACCCGTTCACCAGCGTGGATGTTGACGACCGTTCCGGCGTGCTCGTATCGGATGTAGTCGCTGACCGGCTCGGACACGATGCGTACCCGGCGCACGACGACGCCGCGGGCAACGGTTCGGCGGATCAGCGCCACCCAGGGCGCCCAGTACGGTGACTCGGGGTTGGTGTCCCGTTCTCCGCTGCTCTTCCAGCGGTTGAAGTCGTCGGCCTCGCTGACGACTCCATAAGCGTCCCGCATCTCTAGGTGGACAGCGGAGCGCTGGGCGCTGTCGAGCAGCTCATCGAAGCTCGGTACCTTCTGCGGCATCGCACGCCTTCCTCAAGATCGGCACCATGCGGGCCGGAATGCGGATAACTGCCTCGTGCTCGGGGATGCCCGCCGCATGCCCAGGCACCTCGAACGAGGCGCACCGAGCTTCGAGTTCAGGCGTTGGCTTCCACCCTTGAATGACCAGATCGTTGTTGCTGTTGTCGACCCACACCGTGGGGCTCTCGCCTGTTCCGGTGTTCGGGTCGATGCCGATGAACCGTAGTGTCATCGCCGCCTCCGACGCTCTTGGTGTGCACGGATGTACACCACCGTCAGCCGTTTGGACCGGCCCGTCAAGGCCGCGAGCTGGGGGATGGTTCCCGTGAACATTCGCGTACATGGCTGGATGTGTCAGACGTCACGCTCCTAGCGTCAGCGGGTACGACGAACCCCGGCGAGGCGGCGGAGCCTCCCGGGGCGCGGCCAACGCCACAAGGAGCGCCAGCATGGCCACTTCTACCACCCATCCGCCGACCAGCGAGGAGCGGGGCCATTCGGCGCGAGCCCTGCCCTGGACACCGCCGAACACCGAGGATGTCGAGGTGTTACCGGTAGGCAAATGGTGGGACGCCATCTCCGCGCCCACCGCCGTCGCGGACCGCGCCCTGGAGCTGCTCGGCGACCGATCCGGCGCCGTCATCCAGGACGACACCTACGGCAAGACGTACTGGCTAACCGCCATCGACACCTCCACCGCCAGCAGCTGGCGCATGCGCGGAGTCCGCATCCTCACCGAACTCGCCGACGAGGGCACCCTCCTCGGCGTACCGCCCGCCCCCTGGGGGCCCGAGCACCAGACGTACTGGCGGATCCCCCTCGGCCCGGACCGGTACCTGACCGACACCCATCACCTGGTCCTCGCCCTGCGCCAGGCCCTCGACGAGGTCTTCGGCCCGGAACCGGACGGCCGACAGCTCTGCTACCACTGCCAGCTCCCCACCGACGAGCCGATCCCGGTCGAGGTGGAGGACGGCCGCAACGCCGTCGGCAAGGTCACCTATGCCTGCCCCCCGCACGCGCCGCTCTACAAGGCCCGGCGCCCGCGGACCCTCGCCAGCGCGGCCGCAGCCGAGCACGAGGGGCGGCGGCCCCGATGACGACCTGCCCACAGCCCTCCCTGCTCCCCGGCATCGAGCTGCCGGACCCCGAAACCCTGACCGGGCCCCAACTACAGGGCTGGAACTGCGCCCTGTGCGGGCAGCGACTGTACGCCGACCAGCTGCTCGGCACGGTCGAGTGGACCTGCGGAGGCGTCACCAAAGAGAGCGTCGAACTGTACGTGTGCCGACCCCTGTGCAAGGCGGCCCCCCGGCAGGCGGGAGATGGTGCCGGATGAGGCACCGTCGACACTCCTCCGCCGTGAGGGCCGGGCTGCTCGTCTTCCGCGCCGCCCGGATGGGCCTGCTGCTCGCCGCGGTCCCCGCGCTGCTGGTGCTCGCGGTCTACCTCTGCCTCATCAGCACACCCGTCCCATAAGCCGGGTGGGCCGCTGGCGGTCCGGTGCCCCCGTGCCGGACTCACCGGGTCGGCGGTCCACCCTCCAAGCCCCCTGCCGGTCGATACAGCCAGGCATGGCCGCCGACAAGGCAGGGGTGAAGGGACTCCGGCCAGACCGCGGACCGGAGTCCCGTCCAAGAAGGCTCGCCCCGGCCTCCCGCTTGCAGGCCAGTGGCCGGGGACGAGCGCCGCGCCATCGCGCGGGGACACCCCTGCGCGTGAACTCAGGAGGCCCAATGCGATTACAGCATGTCGTTGTCCGCCAAGACCCCGAGGACGGCGACACGATGCCGGACACGGACGCCCCGTCACCGAGCGGTGGGGGCGACTCGGACGACGGCCGCCAGTACGCGAGATAGCCAGCGCCCAGCGCCATAGGTAAACGGCGGCCCCCTCGGACGACTCGCCCCCGTCCGGGGTGGGCCGCTCCCCGCCACCAGGAGGTACCACTAGATGAACGGTCCGCCCCCGCCCATGCCGGCACACTGGCACTGCTACCGCTGGACCGGAGAGCGCCGCACCTACGACGGCGAATCCGCCCGGCGGCCGCCGCACCTCGTCGTCCAGGACATCTCGGCCCAGGAGTGGAAGCAGATCGCGGCGGCCAGCCCCGCCTTCATGGCGAGCGACGTGCCCCCGCTGGAGGTACCTCACTGGCTACTCCGCCCGGCCAGAATGATCAATGCCACCTTCGAGGCACCGGACAAAGCCTCCGCCTGGTACAGAGACCAGATCAGCGACTTAAGCCCGTCCTTCCACGCCGACCACGACAAGGACTCGTCCCGGCAAGCCGAGTGGTTCGCGGCCGCGGACGACCGACTCAGCTGGGGCGGCGATGTCGTCGGCGGCTGGTACCTGCGAGGAACCGGCTTCGCCTCGGTCCAGGTCGTCGCGTGCAGCGCGAACCGCATCCGCCCCACGATCCCGTGCCCGATGCGCTGACTCCCTGGAAAGCCCCCGCTCCGGCTGCCCCCTGGTGAGGACGGCCAGCCGGGGCGGGCAAGAGGGCCCCGGGACGCGTTCGGGAATCCGCGTCCCGGGGCCTTCGTCGTCTCCCGCTGTCGGTGGCCCGCCGTACCGTGGAGGGGTCCTATCCGTGCTGGGCTGCGCGACTCGGACGTATGCAGAGGGCCGGGCCCGATAGACGGGGCTCGGCCCTTTGCCATGTCCGTTGCCGTGCTGCGGTGCGTGCGGGACAATGAAGAACCGCCCTGGTCAGCGGTCTACAGACCGGGGCGGTTGCGTGAGCGGTGCGTGAACGGACGTCCCGGAGCGCCCCGGAATTGCCGGAGCGAGCCAGAGGGAACAAGCCTCTGAGCTGGACACTCCGGAGCGGGGCAGAGTGTCCCAGACTGAGCCAGAGCGAAACCTAGCGACTCATAATCCGTCGGCCGTGGGTTCGAGTCCCACCCGCCCCACCGGGCACTACGCGGGCAGACCGATGGTGACCTGCGCAGACGCGAGAACGGGAGTCGCCGCGCTGATGCGGGGCTCCCGTTCACCCGTTCCGGCCAAGGTCACACCTCGTCCGTGGCGAACAGCTCGAGGTGCCCGCACTTGGGGCAGCGGAACGCCACTATCTGCCGCCGGGGCCGGCCCGTCCGCTTGGCACCCCCGAAAAATCCCCGCTCCATCGCGCCCTCGATCCAGCGCGCATAGCCGCGCGAGTGTTCGCCGGCGTCCTCGATGAAGCCTTCCGCCAGACCGACGGTGCCGCAGTGGGTGCACGTGTTGTTGTTCATCCCGTGAGTGTAGGGAAGACGACGGAGACCCAGGTCACGGTCCGGCTATCCGGCTATCGTGGCTCCGCATGACCCACGCCCAGATCGAGATCACCGCGGAACTGGTCCGGGATCTGTTACGCGACCAGCACCCCGACCTGGTCGATCGTCCTGTGCGGCTCGGTGCGCGGGGATGGGACAACCAGGTGTGGCGGCTCGGCGACGACCTCGCCGTCCGGCTGCCCTGGGCGACGCCGTCCGCGGACGCGCTGCTGCGCAAGGAGCACGCCTGGCTTCCCGCTCTCGCCCCGCGTCTTCCCCTGCCGGTCCCCGTCCCGCAGCGTCTCGGCGAGCCCTCCGAGCGGTTTCCGCGGCCTTGGATCGTCACCACCTGGGTGCCGGGGACGCCCGCCGACCGCGCCCCCGCCACGCGTGCCGCGGCGGCGGCCGACACCCTGGCCGCGTTCCTGACCGCTCTTCACCGACCGGCCCCCGACGGGGCGCCGACCGGCCGCGACCGTGGAGGGCCGCTGACCGACCGGGCCGAGGAGTTCGCGCGGGCTCTGGCCTCGGCCACCGAGTCGGGGCTGGTCGATGACCCGGGCGCCGTCCGCGCCGTCTGGGAAGATGCCGTCGCCGCGCCCGACTGGACGGGGCCGGCGCTGTGGCTGCACGGCGATCTGCATCCGGCCAACGTCCTCACGGCGGACGGCACCTTCTGCGGCGTGATCGACTTCGGCGACCTCTTCGCGGGCGATCCGGCCTGCGATCTCGCCGCCGCTTGGATACTGCTGCCGGACGGCGCCGTCGACCGCTTCTACGACGCTTGCCAACCGGTCCCGGACACGGCGACCCGGCGCCGCGCCCGCGGGTGGGCGGTGTTGAAGGCTTTCGCCTGCCTCTTCATCGGAGAGGCAGGCGTTCACGGCCGTCCGGGTGGCAAGCGCACCTGGGGTCCACCGGCCCGCGCCGCGCTGCGACGCCTCACCACGACGATTGGCCCCTCCCGTCGGAGTGCCGCCGGAGCCTGAACCGGCTCCCGCTCCACCCGGTCCGGCCACGCTTCAGGGCCCCGTCTCCGCGCCGCTATCCGCGCTGCTCGTGGCGCCGCCACTCGCGGCCACCGTCGCGGGAGATCCACAGCCCCTCGCCCTTCACCAGCTCGTACGTCGCCGTGGCCGCGTCCGCGATGCCGTAGAGCGTCGTGCCGTCGACGGTCAACGACGTGCATTGCGCCGGGGTCTTCAGTTCGTGGAAGGCGCTGTTGGCGCGGTCGTCGGCGAGCCAGTAGCGGCCGCCTTCCTCGCCGACGAGCAGCCGCCCGTCCGCGAGCACCTCCAGGACCAGTGACTCCGGCCCGCGCTTCAGGTCTCTCCAGGGAATTCCGCCGGTGAGGACCGTCCGCCAGTGTGCGCCGCCGTCCGTCGTCAGCAACAGGCCGCGCACGCCCTCGCCCCGGGTGAGGGACAGCGCCGCGGTGCCACCCCGTGCGGCGAGGGTGCCCCCCGTGTACGGCTTCGGGACGGCCGTGGCGCCGAGAGCGTGGCCGTCGCGCTGCCAGACGACGCGGTGGGGGTCGTCGGTCAGGGGCTGGTCCAGGCTCCAGACCGTGCCCCGTTCGTCGACGGCGAGGCGGATGGCGTCGTCCGGCACTCCGGCCGGGGGCGCCACGGTGCGCGTGGCGGGGCGGTAGATGAGGGTCGGTTCCAACTCGGCGAGCAGGACATCGCCGGGGCGGCTGCGCAACGGGGTCTCGGTGCTGACGGCCTTGTGCCGCCTGCCGCGTACATCGAGGGCGTACGCTCCCTCTGCCCCTTCCCCCGGCGGCACCCGCACAAAGCCCCCGCGCACCCCCTTGAACGCGGGCGGTGCCGCCTCCGCGTCCGCGTGTTCCGCGTGCTCGGCGACGGTACGGCCGTCGGGGCCGACGATGCGCCAGGCGGTGGCGGCCGGCCCCTCGTCGTCCTCGACGTTGCCGGCGTCGTACGTCAGGAGCAGCGAGCCGTCGTCCGCGCGGACCACGCCGGTGGGTGCGCCGGCCGCCTCGATGACATCGGCGGGGCGCGGGTGAGGGTCTTCGATGACGCGCCGGTAGTTCGCCTCACGGCCCCCGGGGTTCGTGTCCCCGGAGTCCCCGCCACCGGAGCCAGCGGGGCCGCAGGCGGTCAGCGCCAGCGCCGCGCCCGCCGCGGCCATGCGCCCGGCCGCCCGACTCCCGCGTTTCCGACTCCCGCGCTTCCTCAGCCACGCCATCGCCACATCCTCACACATGAGGCGGTGGCCGCCTCGGGGTCAGTTCGCGGCCGGGGAAGCGGTGTCGTCTGCCGTGACGTCGAAGTTGATCCGGTCTCCGTCGACGGAGGACACCGTGGCCGAGACGCCCAAGGTGCTGCCGTCGTCCGCCGTGAGCTTGCACCGGGTGGTGCTGCCGGCCTTGCCGACGAGGCCCTCGGGACAGGCGATGTGCGGCTTCCGCTGCCCCGTTGTGGCGGCGAGCTTCTCGGCGACTACGGTCGCCGGCTTGTCCGCGGACGGTTTCGGCGTGGACTTCCCGACGCTGACCGAGGCCGAGCAGGGAAGCATACGTGACGGGGGTGGCCCGGAGCCGGATCGTGCGCGGAGAACTCAGTTCGCGTGCGGCCGACCGTCCCGCACCCATGTCACCACGACCAGAGCCGCGGTGACGTACATCAGCACGCTGAAGGTGGCCACGGATTCGACGTACTGCTCGTAGCCGTCCGCGCGCAGCTGGAGCGCGAGGGAACCCAGCGCGGTCCCGAGCGCCGCGGTAGCGGCGGACATGGCGACAAACGGAGCCTTCGTCATGGGTGCTTCCTCCAAGGCCACGAGACGACTGGTCCATGCCGAGACTACAGGTACGGCGATTCCGCATCCGTCGATGGATCCGCGCGGCTCGTGACCCGGCCGGAATGACGAAGCGTCACGGAGCGCCCCCAATGCCCTGCGCTTCTCGGCCACTTGTGGCCCGACGCCCGCCACGGTGAGGACCTGCGCGCATGCGTGAAGGGGGGCTCATGGTGGACGGCGCGGCAGGCTCGGTGGCGGCGGGGATCCTGTAGGCGGCCGGGACGGTCTTCAGGGGCCAAACGTCCTAGTATTCCGGTCTCAACGCCGTCGAGACCGGGAGCGAGGACCGATGAGTGACGCAGCACCGCTGACGGGCGCCCTGCGGCTGCCGGATGGCTGCTGGGTGCGTGGGCGCGGGCTGCGGCATCCGCGGCCGGAGGGGCCGCGGCCCGGGTTCGGGCTGTATCTGGGGTCCGCCCGGTTGCGCCAGCGGCATGACGGTGAGCTGGAGTGGGAGCGCGCGTGGGTCGAGTGGCCCGACTTTCTGCTGCCCCGTGATCGCGACCTGGCCGTGCGGCAGATCCGCGGGCTGCACCAGCGGGCCCGGGCGGGCGCGGCCGTCGAGGTCGCCTGCGGGGGTGGCGTCGGCCGGACCGGGACCGTCATCGCCTGCCTGGCCGTCATGGCGGGGGTGACCCCCGCCGACGCTGTCGCCTGGGCACGCGCTCACCATCACCCCCGGGCCGTCGAGACGCCGTGGCAGCGGCGTTGGGTGGCGCGGTTTCCGGTCGGCTGACAGCTGAGGTCGTCTCAGGCGCGCAGATGCCCGACTCAACGCCGTTCGCGCACCACCGCGACAGCGGAGAGCAGCATTCCGACCAGCCTGGAAAGCATTTTCCTGACCGCGGCCACGGGACTGCCGAGACCGAGCCCGTCACGAATCCGGTCGTAGAGACTCAGCGGGACGCCCAGGACCGCGTTGCCGGGCGGACGCCGTGGCACGACGGGGTGGGGGTGCGTGGGCGCGCTTTTGCGTACGGCCTCCCACGACGCGCCGAGCCGACGCAGGTGAACGGGGTCCACGGCCTCCTGGAGCCGGGGGAGGAGAAGGTCCTCCTCGTCCCTGATGTCCTGCCGTATCAGGGCGAAGACCCGCCGCACCTTCTCTTCGCGCTCCGGAGCGCCGGGGCCAAGGCGCTCGATTTCGAAAACGAGATCGTTGATCTCCTGATGCTCCTCCTCGACGCGGGCGGTCAGCTCTTCCCCGTCCGCGACGGAGCGCCGCACGGCCGGCCACAGAACGGTCTCCTCGGCGAAGGCGTGGCTGAAGACGAGCTGGATGGTCTCCTTCAGGACCCGTTCGCGGTTCTCGACGTCCCCCGGCGCCTGGTACTGATCCATCAGCCGGTCCAACTCGGCATGATCACGGCGTTGGCGTGCCAGGACGCTGCTCCGGCCGCCCAGCTGCTCAACGGTCTGCGCTGCGATGGTTCCGGGCATGGGCCGCTCCTCTCCGCGGACCGACGACGAGGCCAGTAAGGGTTCCGGCGGGCGCGGGGCCCTCGGGCCAGAGCGAGTACCCTCCGGCTCGCGGCACACCGCCCGGAAAGCCTCGCGGCGTCTACCGTCTGCCACCTGCCACCTGCCACCTGCCACCTGCCACCTGCCACCTGCCACCTGCCGCTCGGCGTCTGCCGTCTGCCGTCTGCCGCCTGCCGCCTGCCGCCTGCCGTCTGCCGCCCGGCGTCTACCGCCTCCCGCCCGGCGTCTACCGCCTCCCGCCTATCCCCGGCGCCTATCGTCCGGGTGCGTCCTCGCGCGGCAGGGGCCCGATGTCGGCATGGCGGCCGGGGCGGAGTGCGGCATGGCGCTGCCCGGGGCCCGGGCCGCTCCGGGCGGCGAGTGCGTCGGCGACGGCTCCGGTGGCGAAGGCGTAGACCGTCTTGTGCAGCAGGTCCACGACCAGCTCGGAGCGGGGCCAGGTGGCGGGCGGGGCGCCGACTCCCGTGGCGTTCTCCAGTACCTGGTCATTGGTGAGGCGGACGACGGCGAACATCGCCGAGGCCACCGGTCCCCGCAGCCCCGCGTGGGCCATCACCGACCGGAGGACGCCCAGCAGGGCGGCCTGGCCGAAGTGCATGGTCCAGTTCGCCATCAGCGGCTGCTCGCCGGGACGCTCGGGCATGCCGGTCAGGCGCTCGAGGACCCGTCCTGGGACGTGCGAGTCGGAGCGGCCGGTGATGGCCTGCTCGACCTTCTCGCCGCACGTCATCATCGCCCCACCGGCCATGCCGGCCAGCAGTCCCTGCCACAGTGCGCGCTTGATCATGCCTTGTCGGTTACCCCACCGGACCGCCTCGATCCGACCACCGGGGCCAGGGCCACCCGGTTGCGCGGGTGACGTAGGTGCGGCCGGGTGGCGTTGCTGGCCCGGCGGCCGCTCGGCCGCCGGGCCTTGGGGCTCAGCCGTGGGAGACGGTCAGGCCGTAGAAGCCGACGCGTGCTCCGTTCGTCGTGCTGTCGGAGGACGACTGGTTGTACGACCCGGCCTTGAAGTACTGCTTGTACGGGAAGAAGGACGACGGGATGTCGTAGTGCGTCGTGCTGCCGTTGACCGTCAGGTCGATGGTGTCGCCGCCGGAGACGGCGATCGTGTAGTTCCACGTCTTGCCGATCGACACATGGCCCACGTTGTGCAGCGTCTGGCCGCCGTCGGGCGAGTTCTCGGTGCCGAGGACGATGTCGCCGTTGGCGCGGTAGTACAGCTCCACCAGCGGCTTCGTGGAGGGCCCGCCCGAGCCGAGGTGGATCTGCCCGACGCAGACGTTCTTCGTCACCGACACCACGCGCAGCGTCGCCTGCAGCTTGTGCGAGCCGCTCAGCGACCAGTCCGCGGCGCCGCTGTCGCGGTTCATCTCGCGCAGCTCGGAGCGTGCGTAGTGGGAGTTCGGGGTGGTGACGCCCTTTTCCGGCGCCCAGAACGTCATCGCCCCGTCGCGCTTGTCGGTGTAGAAGTAGTCGTCCTGGAATCCGTTCGCCCCCTGGAGCCGGGACGAGGGGATGGTCGTCGGCTTGCCGGGGGAGCCGACCGGCTCCTGGAGTTGCCACACCGACAGGTCGAAGTTGCCGCCCGGCGCCTTCGAGGGGTCGGCGAAGACGGCCGCGGGGGAGGCGCCGGCGGGGCCCGCGAGGGCCAGGCCACCGATGACGGTGGTCACGGTCGCCAGCGCGGTGAGCAGTGTGCGGACGCGCATGGGAATTCCTTCCCGTGTGGGGGGTTGGTATGGACCGCTGGTCCATGTATATGAAGCTTGTGTTCTGTTGTGAACGCCGAGATGTGACGAGACGGTAGAGTCGTGGTGTGTCCGCGTCAATCCTCCGGACGGGGTCGGTGAGACGCCGGGCACCTGAGGATCGGTCAAGCGGTGGGCGGACTTACGCGCCCCCTCGCGAAAACCACGTGTCACCCGGCCGCGCCGTGGGATATGTTCCGCCTGGCGGTTCCCCTCCCTGCCGCCTGGCGGTTCCCCTCCCTGTGATCAAAGGACTGAAGCCCATGGACCCGGCGTCCCCCAGCGGCCGCCGTCGGCACTGAGCGATCGGTGCCAGCAACCCGTCTCCTCACGGCGGCCCCACGTATCCGTACACCGCTTCCTTCCGCGGCGCCTTCCGCCGCGTTGATCCGTGAGGTCACTTCACCATGGGCACTGACGTCCAGAGTTTCGCCGTAGCCAACCTCCGCCGCCGCCCCGTGCTCGTCGAGGCCGGGGGCTTCGTGGCCGGGTTCGACCCCGGCACCACCAGCCCGTACATCAACTACGCGACCCCCCTTCCCGGCGCCCGGCCCACCGCCCGGGACGTCATGGAGCTGATCGCGACCTTCCGGGTGCGCGATCTCAAGCCGCGGCTCGAGTTCGCGCCGGACGCCGCCCCCGCCGTGGAGCCCGCGCTGCGGGAGGCGGGGTTCGGCGTGGAGGCGACGCACGCCTATCTGGTGTGCACTCCGGAAAGGCTCGCCGTCCCGCGGGGCACGGCGGCCGTTCCGGTGGCAGTCCCGTCCACGGACGAGGACTACCGGGCGATCGACGCCGCGCTGTCCGAGGCGTTCGCCAGCGAGTTCGCCGCCTCCCCTGAGGGGGCGGCCCGGCTGCGCCGCGTCCAGGAGGACGGGGGCGCGGTCCGGTTCGTCCGGGCGCCCGACGGGGGCTGCGCCGGTGCGGCCACCTGCTCGGCTCCCGCCGTGGGCACCGCCGAACTGGCGGGCGTGGGCACCCGGCCCGCCTTCCGCGGCCGGGGCATCGCCGCCGCGGTCACCGCCGCGCTGACGGAGACGATGTTCGACCGGGGAGCCCGGTCGGTGTGGCTGGAGTACTCGGGCGAGGGCTCTCGCCGTGTCTACGAACGCGTCGGCTACCGGGCGCAGGGCACGCGCCTGTATATGAGCCTGGAGAGCTGAGGTAGGGGGCGGGGGAGGGGCGGCCCGCTCATAGGCTGTCCCCTCCCCCGCCTGGGCAGGGGCCTATGGCGTGTCCAGCGGATCTGTCCCCTCCCCGCCCCTTCCCACAACTGGGGCTC
>NZ_JAEEAP010000215.1 GCF_016103465.1 Streptomyces sabulosicollis | reverse complement strand
AATCCGCCCCGCGGGACGACGCCCGCGCAACCAACACACCACACGAGAAAGCGCACGCACCCCATGGCGACCCCCGAGTTGACGTCCCTGCGATCGCCACGCGTCACCGCGGCCCGGCGGCTGGCCAAGCGCAGCTTCCGCGGCAAGGAGCGGCGGTTCATCGTCGAGGGGCCGCAGGCCGTACGGGAGGCCATCGCGCACCTCGTGGAGGTGTACGCCACCCCCGAGGCCGCCGAGCGCCATCAGCCGATCCTCGACGCCGCCCGCGCCGCGGACATCCCGGTGCTCACCGCGACCGATGACGTCGTCGCGGAGATGTCCGACACGGTCACCCCCCAGGGCATCGTCGCGCTGTGCCGCTTCCTGGACTCCCCGTTCGAGGAGATCCTGGCCGCCCGGCCCCGGCTCGTCGCCGTGCTCGCCAACGTCCGCGACCCCGGCAACGCCGGCACCGTGCTGCGGTGCGCCGACGCCGCCGGGGCGGACGCCGTCGTGCTGACCGATGCCTCCGTGGACCTGTACAACCCCAAGGCGGTACGGGCCTCCGTCGGCTCCCTCTTCCACCTCCCCGTCGCCGTCGGCGTGCCCGTAGAGCGCGCGGTGAGCGGGCTGCGGGAGGCCGGGGCGCGGGTGCTGGCCGCGGACGGGGCGGGGGAGCGGGACCTGGACTCCGAGCTGGACGACGGGCTGCTGGGCGCCCCCACCGCCTGGATCTTCGGCAATGAGGCATGGGGCCTGCCGGAGGCTACCCGCGCACTCGCGGACGAGGTGGTGCGCGTTCCGATTCACGGCAGGGCCGAGAGCCTCAACCTCGCCACGGCCGCCGCCGTGTGCCTCTATGCCTCCGCTCGTGCGCAGCGCGCTCCCGCAGGGTGCCGCTCCGTCACATCGACCTAGTAGGGTTGCCCCCTCTGGGAGGGGACCCGAGAGGGGGTGTGGGGATGGACGTCAGGACCTCCGGCGCCGGGGCAGCCGAAGCCCATGCGCCCGGCGGCGCGCCGGACGGACTCGGGCCGCACCCCGACGACCTGCCCGACGGCCTGGTGGTGGCCGATGAGACCGGCCTGGTCACGTGCTTCAACGCGGCGGCGGCCCGGATCACCGCCACCGACCCCGCGGACGCGCTCGGCCGCCGGCTCGAGGTGGCCCTGCCGTTAGAGGACCTGGACGGCCGGCGATGGTGGGCGCTGACCGATCCGTACGGAGGGCTGGCCATCCGGGCCGGTCAGCCCGAGCGCAATCTGCTGCTGCCGGGCGGCCGCGAGGTGCTGGTCTCGGCCCGCTACGTACGCGATCGGCCGACCGGACCGGTGCGCCGGGTGGTGGTCTGTCTGCGCGGCACCGAGGCCCGCCGCCGCACCGAGCGCAGCCATGCGGAGCTGATCGCGACCGTCGCCCATGAGCTGCGCTCGCCGCTGACGTCCGTGAAGGGGTTCACGGCCACGCTGCTGGCCAAGTGGGAGCGGTTCACCGACGACCAGAAGCGGCTGATGCTGGAGACCGTCGACGCCGACGCCAACCGGGTCACCCGGCTGATCGCCGAGCTGCTGGACATCTCCCGGATCGACTCCGGCCGGCTGGAGGTGCGCCGCCAGCCGGTGGACCTCGCCGCCGCCGTCCGCCGCCATGTGCAGGCGCTCACCGCGGCCGGACACACCGCCGAGCGGTTCCTGATCAGGGTCAGGGGTCCGCTGCCCAGGCTGTGGGCCGATCCGGACAAGATCGATCAGGTGCTGGGCAACCTGCTGGAAAACGCGGTGCGCCACGGCGAGGGAACGGTCACCATTGACCTAGCGCCCGCACCGGCCAAGCCGGTCGCGGAAGGCCCCACTGAAGGCCCCACTGTCGAAAGGACCGCCGTCACCGTGAGCGACGAGGGCCCCGGTATCCCGGAGGAGTCGATGAGCCGCGTCTTCACCCGCTTCTGGCGGGGCAGCAAGCGCGGCGGCACCGGCCTGGGGCTCTACATCGTCAAGGGCATCGTCGAGGCCCACGGCGGGACGATCACCGTCGACCGGGCCCGCGGCGGCGGCGCGGAGTTCCGATTTACCCTGCCCGTGGGCACTCCGGCCTATCTGGCCTGATCCACCCGCGGGCTTCTCCAGCACGGGGCGGACCCCGCACGCGGCGACCGTCGCGCGGCGTCCCCCGGGACAGCACCCCTCTCGCGCCCCTTAGACTCGGGCTTTGGCACCTTTGGCGTCCCCTTTCAAGGGGCGCAGCGGTCGCAGCCAGTCGAGCCGGGGTCGCGCAGCCGGGGGGCACCCCCCAGCGGTAGCTGGGGGACAATCGGAAGCACGGGAAGAGATGTCGGCACCCAATAAGTCGTACGACCCTGTCGAGGTCGAGGCACTGAAACCGGAAGAGATCGCCCGCAGGCGGGACGAGGCGCTCACCGCCATCGCCGCCGCCGGCGACCTCGAGGCGCTGCGCGAGGTGAAGGTCGCCCACACCGGCGACCGCTCGCCGCTGGCGCTCGCCAACCGCGAGATCGGCGCCCTGCCGCCGCACGCCAAGGCGGACGCGGGCAAGCGCGTCGGCCAGGCCCGCGGCCAGGTCAACCAGGCGCTGAAGGCCCGGCAGGAGGAGCTGGAGGCGGAGCGTGACGCCCGGGTGCTGGTCGAGGAGGCGGTGGACGTCACCCTGCCGTACGACCGCACCCCGGCCGGCGCCCGTCACCCGATCACCACGTTCTCCGAGCGCATCGAGGATGTCTTCGTGGCGATGGGCTACGAGGTCGCCGAGGGCCCCGAGGTGGAGGCCGAGTGGTTCAACTTCGACGCGCTCAACTTCCCGCCCGACCACCCCGCCCGCGAGATGCAGGACACCTTCTTCGTGCGCGGGGCCAAGGGTGAGCGGGACGGCGAGGGCTCCGGTGTGGTGCTGCGCACCCACACCTCGCCGGTGCAGATCCGGTCGATGATCGACCGCGAGCCGCCCATCTATGTGATCTGCCCGGGCCGCACTTACCGCACCGACGAGCTGGACGCCACCCACACCCCGGTCTTCCACCAGGTCGAGCTGCTCGCCATCGACGAGGGCCTGACCATGGCCGATCTCAAGGGCACGCTCGACCATATGGTGCGGGCGCTGTTCGGCGAGGGCATGTCCACCCGGCTGCGGCCGAACTTCTTCCCGTTCACCGAGCCGTCCGCCGAGATGGACATGCTGTGCTACGTGTGCCGCGGCGAGTCCGTGGGCAACCCGGACCGGCCCTGCCGCACCTGCTCCAGCGAGGGCTGGATCGAGCTGGGCGGCTGCGGGATGGTCAACCCGCGGGTGCTCATCGCCTGCGGTGTCGACCCGGACAGGTACAGCGGCTTCGCCTTCGGCTTCGGGATCGAGCGGATGCTGATGTTCCGGCACAACGTGGAAGACATGCGAGACATGGTCGAGGGTGATGTGCGCTTCACCCGGCCCTTCGGGATGGAGATCTGATGCGGGTCCCGCTTTCTTGGCTGCGGGAGTACGTCGACCTGCCCGCCGGTGAGACCGGCCGTGACGTACAGGCCAAACTCGTCGCCGCCGGGCTCGAGGTCGAGACGGTCGAGCAGCTCGGCGCCGGGCTCAAGGGCCCCCTGGTCGTCGGGCAGGTGCTGACCATCGAGGAGCTGGAGGGCTTCAAGAAGCCGATCCGCTTCTGCACCGTGGACGTCGGCCGGGCCAACGGCACCGGTGAGCCGCAGGAGATCGTCTGTGGTGCCCGGAACTTCGCGGTCGGCGACAAGGTCGTGGTCGTGCTGCCCGGTGCCGAGCTGCCCGGCGGCTTCGCGATCTCCGCGCGCAAGACCTACGGCAAGGTCTCGCACGGCATGATCTGCTCCAGCGACGAGCTGGGCATGGGCGACGACGGCACGCACGGCATCATCGTGCTCCCGCCGCAGCACGAGGTCGGCACCGACGCCATCGAACTGCTGGAGCTGGTCGACGAGGTCCTCGACATCGCCGTCACCCCGGACCGGGGCTACTGCCTGTCGATGCGCGGGGTCGCCCGCGAGACCGCGACCGCCTACGAGCTGCCGCTGCGCGACCCGGCCCTCCTCGACGTGCCCGCGCCCAACAGCCACGGCTACCCGGTCAAGGTCGCCGACCCGGTCGGCTGCGACCGCTTCACCGCCCGCACCGTCACCGGGCTCGACCCCGAGGCGCACTCCCCGATCTGGCTCCAGCGCCGGCTGCAGAAGGCCGGGATGCGCCCGGTCTCGCTCGCCGTCGACGTCACCAACTACGTGATGCTCGAACTGGGCCAGCCGCTGCACGCCTACGACCGCTCCCGGATCACCGGGGCGATCGGGGTGCGCCGCGCGGAGCCGGGCGAGAAGCTCACCACCCTCGACGGCACCCAGCGCGTCCTGGACGCCGAGGACCTCGTCATCGCCGACGAGAGCGGGCCCATCGGCCTCGCCGGTGTCATGGGCGGCGCCAACACCGAGATCGCGGACACCGCCGCCGACCCCGAGTCCGGCCAGGTGGCGGGCACCACCGAGGTCGTCATCGAGGCGGCCCACTTCGCCCCCGTCCCGGTCGCCCGCACCGCCCGCCGCCACAAGCTGTCCTCCGAGGCGTCCCGGCGGTTCGAGCGCGGTGTCGACCCCGAGGCCACCTCGGCGGCGGCGCAGCGCACCGTCGATCTGCTGGTGCTGCTCGCGGGCGGCACCGCCGAGGTGGGCGTCACCGAGGTCATCGCGCCCAGCGCCCCGCACACCATCACGCTGCCCGCCGACCACCCGGACAAGGTCGCGGGGGTGTCCTACGGCCGCGAGACCGTGGTGCGCCGGCTGCAGCAGATCGGCTGTGACGTCTACGGCGCCGACGACCTCACCGTCACCGTGCCCAGCTGGCGGCCCGACCTCACCGACCCGAACGACCTGGCCGAGGAGGTCATCCGGCTCGAGGGGTACGAGAACCTCCCCTCGACCCTGCCCCAGCCCCCCGCCGGGCGCGGGCTGACCGAGCGTCAGCGGCTGCACCGCCGGGTCGGCCGGGCGCTGGCCGGGGCCGGATACGTCGAGGCGCTGAACTACCCGTTCCTCGGCGAGGAGGTCCTCGACCAGTTCGGGCTGGCCGCCGACGACCCGCGGCGCGCCCTGGTCCGGCTGGTCAACCCGCTGTCGGACACCGAGCCCGCGCTCCGTACGACGCTGCTGCCCGGGCTGCTCGGCGCGCTGCGCCGCAACGTCGGGCGTGGCGAGCACGACCTCGCGCTCTTCGAGACGGGCCTGGTCTTCCGCGCCACCGGTGACGAGCCGCCCGCGGCCGTCCTGCCCGTCGACCGGCGTCCCACCGACGAGCAGATCGCCGGGCTCGACGCGGCGCTGCCGCACCAGCCGCGCCGCGTCGCCGCCGTTCTCGCGGGCGACCGCGAGCAGGCCGGCTGGTGGGGCAAGGGCACCCCGGTGAGCTGGGCCGACGCCATCGAGGCGGGCCGGATCGTGGCCCGTGAGGCGGGGGCCGAGCTGATCGTCCGCCAGGACCAGCAGGACCCGTGGCACCCGGGCCGCTGCGCCGCGCTGCTGGCCGTCGTCGACGGCGAGGAGATCCTCGTCGGCAACGCCGGTGAGCTCCACCCCCGGGTCACCAAGGCCCTGGGCCTGCCCGAGCGCACCTGCGCGATGGAGATCGAGCTCGACCGTCTTGAGCGGGCCGGCGCCGGCCACGTGGAGGCACCCCACGTCTCCACCCTCCCGGTGGCCACCCAGGACGTCGCGCTGGTCGTGGACGCCTCCGTGCCCGCGGCCGAGGTCGAGACGGCGCTGCGCGAGGGCGCGGGCGAGCTGCTGGAGTCGCTCCGGCTGTTCGACGTCTTCACCGGTGAGCAGCTCGGCGAGGGCAGGAAGTCGCTGGCCTACGCGCTGCGCTTCCGCGCGCCGGACCGCACGCTGACCGCCGAGGAGATCGCCGCGTCCCGTGACGCCGCGGTGTCGGCGGCCGCCGACCGCACGGGCGCCACGCTGCGCGGAGCCTGACGGCCCGGCTCCCGCCGCTCGCCGTGAACACGGCGATGGGGCGCGTCCCGCACCGGGACGCGCCCCATCGCCGTTGTCGCCGCCGGACAGGATCCGGGCGGCCTTCCACGGTGACGCTCATGGACCGCGGCCGTCGTCCCGCTGCCAGACCAGCCTGACCGTGAAGTTCCCCTCGGCCGCCGTTTTGGCGATCACCGCTCCGGCCTCAGCGTTGATCTTCACCCCGAGTTCGACTTCGACCGTGCTCGGCGGGCTGGGGAGCGTGGTCAGCCGGTCCAGGAGCGCCGCGGCCGCGGCGCGCACCTGGTCGAAGCTCTCGCTCAGCGACCGGGCGGCGGTTCCCGCGACCTGGCCCGGCCGAGCGGCGCGCACGATGCCGGAGGCGGCGGCGTGCTCGACCTCCACCACCACCGCTTCCGCGCCGTCGGAGCCCTCGGAGCCGTTCAGCGGCACCCGGATGAGCTGTGTCTCGGCCACGCGCTCCTACCCCTTCCTCGCGCACAACGCTCCCCGGTACGCACCGGGGGGCAGCTTCTCGCCGACGGCCGGCGGCAGCGTCTCGTCGCCCAGGATGTCGCACAGGTGTGCCATCCACCGCTTGGCCTCGGAAGCCGACGGGCGCCCGGGCGGCGTGCCGGTGGGGGCGGTGGGCCCGGTGCTCGCGGTGGGTCCGGGCAACCGGTGCAGTGGACCACCCTTGCCGGGGCCGACGACGGCGAGCAGGCCGCGCTCCGACAGGACCGCCGACGGGGCGTCCCCCGGACCGAGCAGGTCGATCTGCCATCGGCTGTCCACCCTGGTGAGGAAGCCGTCGTCCGCGGAGCCGCCGGACGCGGAGGACGGGACGGACGCGGGGGACGCGGCGGACGCGGAGGACGGGACGGAGGCGTTGGGGGTTCCTCCGTAGACCAGGATCCGTGAGCCGCCGGTGGAGACCGTGACCCCGGTCACCACCTCCTGCTGGGAAGAGCGCTTCTGGCGGAGGAGCCGTCCGCTCGGCAGTTGGTAGACGGACAGCCGGTGGTCGACCTCCAGATCGCCGATCCGGGTTTCCGCGACGGCCACCCGGGTGAGGTCCGGGCTCACGTCCGCCTCCACGGCCTTCTTGGTCGAGCTCGAGAAGGCGAGCAGCCGGTGCCCGCGCGGTGACGACCCGCTCAGGTCCCACCGCTTCACCGTGACGGTCGTCTCCAGGGACGCTCCCTTCGCCGTCGTCTCGTCCATCGTGATCAGGCGCTTCCCGCCGTTGTCCAGCCACAGCGCGGCGACCGGCTCCGGCAGGCCGGGCAGGGTCTTCTCGATCCGGCCGGTGGCGGTGTCCCAGAGCACGAGCCGGCCGTCCTCGCCGAAGAGGCCGGTCTGTCCCAGCAGCACCGAGCCGTCGGGGGAGAAGGCGAACCGCGCGTACGTCGTCGGCATCGCGAAGCCGGGGATGTCGGGGAGCTCGGGGAACTCCAGGTCGGGGAAGCCCGGTATCTCCCGCGACGTGTCCGGCATCGGATCGCCCTTCTCGGGACGCTCCAGCGTCCGGTCCTGTCCGGTGCGCACGTCGTACAGGTGCGCCGGAAGCCCGCGCGGGTCCATCGGCGGAGTCTGCTGACCGCCATCGGGGTCGAAGGCAGTCGGCGCCTTGGCCATGGCCACCAGGGAGCCGTCCGGGCTGACCGCCGTGACGTCCGCGTCATGGCCGGCGGGCAGCCGGCGCCGTACCCCGCTGCCGGTGCGTTCCAGCACGGCCACCTTGCCGGCGCCGTCCCGTGAGGCGATCACCTGCCCCTCGGCGTCGATGAGGGAGGAGCTCGGCAGGGGGCCCGTCAGGTCCGTGAGGAGCGCGCTCACCGACGGGTACCGGGGGGCGAGCAGGTCGGCGAAGCCGTACCGCGCGTACATCTCACCGAGGCGCGCCCGGGTCCGCTCGTTGTCCTGCGTGCGGTAGGCGCGCAGGGCCAGCAGCAGTGCCGTGTACGCGGCGCCTGTGTCGGTGGCGCCGGTCTCGGCGTCGCGCGACTGCTGGAGCAGGGCCCGGGACGCCCGGGTGGCCGAGTTCGTGGTGACGTCCTGCTGCCAGGAGCGGACCGCCAGCCCCAAAGCCCCTCCGATGAGGCCGAGCACGACGACGAGGGCGACGATCACCGTACGGCGGCGGTGCGCGCCGCGGACGCTCGCCTGGATGTATTCCTTCTCCGCGGGGAGCAGCTCGTCCTGGCGTCGCGCGTGCCACTCCCGGGCGTCCCGCAGATCCGCCCCTCGCAGCAGCCGGCCCCGGGAGCGCCGGTCGGCGGCCCAGGGGGCGATGCGCCGGCGGAGGTCCTCCTGCCACACCCGGAAGTCGCGGTCGGCCTCGAAGAACGCGCGCAGCCGGCTCCAGTGCGTCAGCAGCGTCTCGTGGGCCAGCTCCACGGTCTCCTCGGGCGGCCCGTCGTCGGGGCGGTACTCCTCGCCGGGCACGACCAGGCGCGTGGTCATCAGCCGCTGGGCGATCCGCCATTGCTCAGGCGGCAGTTCGGAGCGGGTCAGGGTGCGGCGGGTGGGCGCGACCCGGCCGTCGCCGGGGTGGGCGAGCTGGACGAGCAGCGTGCGGGCGGCCCGGTGCTCCTCCTCGGTGAGGGCACCGGTCCAGATCTGTTCCGCATGGGTCACCAGCGCGTCGTTGACGCGGCCCAGGGACTCGTACGCGGCGTGTCCCATGACGCCTCGCCGCTGGCGCTCCCACAGCTTGGTGAGGGTGAACTCCAGCAGCGGCAGCCGGCCCGGATCGCTGCCGAGGTCGGCCAGGATCCGGTCCACCAGCCCCGGTTCGTAGCGGACGCCGGTGTGGCGCAGCGGACGCTCGATGGCCGCGCGCAGCTCCTCGTCGGACATCGCTCCCACGGTGAACAGCCGGTCGCCCGCGAACAGCGGGGCGAGCCCGGGGTGATGGAGGGCGGGGGTGAGGAAGTCGGCGCGCAGGGTCGTGACGACCCGCAGCCGGGACCCGGGGTGCAGAGCGTGCCCGAGCGCGGCCGCCAGCGCGTCCAGCTCCGCCCGCTCCGTACCGACGAGCGCTTCCTCGAACTGGTCGGCGACCACGAGCAGCCGGTCCTTGCCCTGACGTTCGAGCAGCCGGTCCACGACGGCGGGCAGTTGGCCCGTGCGCACCAGGTCCGTCAGTGCGGGCAGCCCGGCCAGGCGCGCGGTCTCGGTCAGGTCCGGTTCGAGGCGCGGAAGCAGGGCCAGGGCCAGGGCGGTGAGCGGGCTCCGGCCGAGCTGTCCGGGGCGGAAGGCCACGATGTCCAGGTCCCGGCGGCCGCGGAGCCGCGGCAGCGCCCCGGCGTGCAGCAAGGAGGACTTGCCGCAGCCGGACGGGCCGACCAGGCTGATCGCCGGTGCGTAGCCGAGCAGGTCGACGATGCGCCGAGCGGGCTCGTCCCGGCCGTGGAACAGCCCGGCGTCGCGCTCCTCGAAGGGCTCCAGGGCACGGAACGGGCATGCGGGCAGCGCCGTTTCGCCCAGCGCCGAGGAGCTCTCGCGCAGCGTCTGTGTCGGGATGAGGTATGCCGTGCGCACATCCGGCCTGTCGTCGGCGGCGACGACCATACCGACCACGCCGCCCTCGGCCACATCCCAGACCGGAGCGCCCGAGAAGCCGGTCTGTACGCGGTGCTCGCTGGACGAATCGGTGTCGTACTGCAACCAGCCGGCGCCGGTCCGCCCGCGCAGCCAGCCGACGCTCCACGCGCCGTCGTCGTAGGCGGCGGGAAAGCCGAAGGTGCGCACGCGGCGCTCCGGTTCGGCCACGTCTTCCACGAGCCGGGCCACCGTCGCCTTGGCGGGCGGATCGGTGAGCAGGCGCAGGACGGCGACGTCGCCGGAGCCATCGGCCAGGACCGGGGTCCAGGAGGCGATCCGCACCTCCACGCGCAGACCGGACTCCGCCAGGGGGAAGTCGACCCATAATCGTCCGGCCGGTGGCTCCGCGAGGGTGTCGGACGGGACACCCAGCGCTCTGGCCACGACATGGGCACAGGTGATCACTTCACGGTATCCGCTGAGGAATCCGGCTCCCTCGGGCCGGCCGCCGGCGCCCAGGATCCTCACCACCGACGCGTCACTCGGCGCGGCTCTGTCCTGTTTCACGAGGCCCCCCACACTCGGTCAACAGCTGAGGGGCAGTCGCGTACACACCGCCTCCCCCAAGCGATGAATGACACAAGTGTGGCCCCCCTCACCTCGTACGGCAATCCCATGGGCAGCAGCCGACACCGCGTCCGCGGCACGGCGGCGTGTTCGGATGGGTGCCCGGGGCGTGGTCACCCGATCAGGTGAGATGCGGAAGCGGCTGGTCCAATTGGCAGGAGCTGTCGCAAGAATCGTGCCGGTCGTACGGCTCCTGCGGGACCGACCGTCCGGGGGCCCGGCCGACCGCCTCATTGGCCGGCGTTGGGGGCGACACATGATCGGGACAGCGGCAGTCGGCGGAGCGTTCGTACGGAGGGCACGGAGTCTGCGGGCGGCCGCCCGCGCCGTCCCCTGTCTGTGGGTGCTCGGCGTCATCTGCTGGGAGCTGCTGACCCCGCAGCACACCGAGGTCGTCCCCCTCATCGCCGCGGCACCCGCCATCGCCTGCGCGAGCGGCGGCCGCCGCCGGTGTGTCCTGCTGCTCGGTGGCACCGGCCTGCTGTTCGCCCTCGCCCCTCCGACCGCGCCGGAGCCCGGCGGCGAGGTGACGGACCCGCACGCCCCGCTGGTCACCTGCTGCGCCATCGTCGGCGTGGCCGTCGGCGGCTACCTCACGGCGGGCCGCAAGGTGCGGCTGGTCCGCGAGCTGGAGGAGCTCCGGGCGGTGGCCACCGCGGCGCAGGACGTGGTGCTGCGGCCGCTCCCGGCCCGGCTGGAGGGCATCGAGCTGGCGGGCGGCCATCTGTCGGCCAGCCGGGGCGCCGCCGTCGGCGGCGATCTCTACGAGGCGCTGGCCACCCCGTACGGCGTCCGCGTCATCATCGGCGACGTACGCGGGCACGGCCTCGCCGCGATCGGCACCGTGGCCGCCGTCCTCGGCAGCTTCCGCGAGGCCGCCCACGAGGAACCCGGGCTCGGCGGTGTGCTGCGCCGCCTCGACCGCGCCCTGGAGCGCCATCTGCGGCCCCGCGCCGACGGCGAGTGCCCGCAGGACAGCCATGTGGACGAGGAGTTCGTGACCGTCCTGCTGCTGGAGGTGGGCCGGGACGGCGAGGCCACCGCGCTCAACTGCGGCCACCCCTGGCCGCACCGCCTCCGCGAACAGCCCGTGGGCCCGGCCACGGCCCGGCAGACCGCGCCCGGCGAGGTGCTGCCGCCGCTCGGCCTCTTCCCGCTCCCCGCCGAACTCCCCACCGCCCGCTGGGGCTCGCTGGGGGTCGGCGACGCCCTGGTGCTGCACACCGACGGAGCCGAGGACGCGCGTGACGCCAACGGCACGTTCTTCCCGCTGCGCCGCGCCCTGTCCGAGGCCGCGGGGCCCGGACCGCTCGTCCCCGCGGCGGTCGTGGAGGGGGTGCGCTCGGCGCTGCTGCGGCACACCGGCGGGCGGCTCGCCGACGACGTCGCGCTGCTCGCGCTGCGCTACGACCACTGCCCGCTCTCGAGCCCCACGGCCCTCATCCGCCCCGCGGCCGACGCCCATCGGTCCTAGAACGGCCCTTTCCCCCCGTCCGGTTCACACCCCGTGCGAACCGCCCTCCACTACGCTGGCGCCACCGAGCGCTTCGGGAGGGCGAGATGGAGCCCAACACACTGCTCGACTCCGTGCTCGACGAGGCCGGAGTCTCCCACGCGGGACTGGCCGCGCACGTCAACGAGGCGGGCCGGGCCCGGGGGATGAAGCTGCGGTACGAGCACACCGCGGTGGCCCGGTGGCTGAAGGGCCAGCGGCCGCGCGGCCAGGTGCCGGACCTCATCTGCGAGGTGCTGGGCGAGCGGCTGCACCGCGCCCTCACCCTGGACGACATCGGCCTCGGCACCCCCGGCAGCGCCCGGGGCCCGGCCACCCCGCTCTCCGGGTTCGTCGAGCGCGCCACCGCGCTGTGGCGCTCGGACGAACAGCAGCGCCCGCATGTCGTCGAGGCCCCGGCGGTCACCGGCACCCCCGCCGTCATCCCGGTGTGGGAGTGGGAGAACCCTCCCGAGGACTCCGATGTCTCCCGGCGCGGTCTGACCCGCGTCAGCATGACCGACATCGAGACGCTGCGCGCCGCCCGCGCCCACTACGAGCAGATGTACCGCAAGGCCGGCGGGGTCGCGACCCGGACCCGGGTGGTGGGGTTCCTCAACTCCGAGGCGGCGCCGCTGCTGCGCGGCGCCTACGCCGACGACACCGGCCGCCAGCTGCACCGGGCGACCGGCGGCCTGGTGGCCATCGCCGGGATCTGCGCCTACGACTCCAACGCCCACGGCCTGGCCCAGCGCTACTTCCACCAGGCGCTGCGGCTCGCCAAGGCCAGCGGCGACCGGGGCCTGGGGGCGTATGTGATAGCGCTGCTGGTCAACCAGTCCCTCTTCATGAAGGAGTACCGGCAGGCGGTCGCCTTCGCCGAGTCGGCGCTGCGCGCCGCGGGTTCCCAGATCACCCCCGCGCTCGCCGCCGACCTCTACGCCATGCAGGCCAAGGCGTACGCCCGGCTCGGGGACGGCGCCGGGGCGCTGTCCTGCATCCGGCGCGCCGAGACCGCCGCCGACCGGATCAGACCGGGCCAGGAGCCGGACGAGACCGGCTATGTCCAGCCCGGTCTGGTGAACGTCCAGGTGGCCGAGGCGCTGCTGAGCCTCGGTGACCTCGGGGGCGCCCGTGAGCACGCCACCGCCGCGGTCGGCACCCCCGCGCACGACCGGGGCCGGGTGCACCGCCTCGCCATGCTCACCCACATCGAGCTGCGCCAGGGCGAGGCGGACCGGGCGGGCGCCACCGCGGTGGAGATGACCGAGCGGGCGCGGGGCATGGAGTCCCAGCGGTTACGCGACCGACTGCGGGCGGTACGGGAACACCTCGCGGCCAGCGGTAGCGCCGCGACGGCCGAGGCCGCCGAACTCATCGACGGGGCACTGCGCGTTCCTCTGTGACCGCGGTTCCGCTCGCGGGTCCGCACTCTCGTCAGCGGGTGGCCCAGGATGGCCTCCCGTGCGACGAAAGGTGGCTGACTGTGCGCTGGAAGAACCTCAGGGAGCGGACCGTGTACGAGAACCGATGGTTCCGGGTCAACCTCGCCGATGTCCGGCTCCCCGACGGGCGTCAACTCGATCACTATCTGATCCGGCTGCGCCCGGTGGCCGTGGCCACCGCGGTGAACGCGGCCAACGAGGTGCTGCTGCTGTGGCGGCACCGCTTCATCACCGACGCCTGGGGCTGGGAGCTGGCCGCGGGCGTCGTCGAGGACGGTGAGGACATCGCCGACGCCGCGGCCCGGGAGATGGAGGAGGAGACCGGCTGGCGGCCCGGTCCGCTGCGCCATCTGCTCTCCGTCGAGCCGTCCAACGGGCTCACCGACGCACGGCACCACATCTACTGGTCCGAGGAGGCGTCGTACGTCGGGCACCCGGAGGACGACTTCGAGTCGGACCGCCGCGAGTGGGTGCCGCTGAAGCTGGTACCCGACCTGGTGGCGCGGGGCGAGGTGCCCGCGGCCAACATGGCGGCCGCGCTGCTGCTGCTCCACCACATCAGGCTCGGGTAGGCCGGGCCGCCCGCCGTCCGGGCTAGTGTCCCGCCGCCTGCCATACCGCGACGGCCAGGGCGGCCACCCCGGTCAGGGCGGCGATGGAGGGCAGCGGCCAGCGTCCGTGCTCCAGTATCCGTATCCGCCCGCCCAGTTGGTTCACGTCCTCCTCAGCCTGCTCTCCGCGGTGGTCGAGCAGGGCGAGCCGGCCGTCGACGCGGGTGAAGCCCACTTCGACGGTCCGGCGCAGTTCCGCGAGCTCCACGGCTAACGCGGCTTGCTCGGGCTCGGTGGTCACGGGTTGATCCCCTTCCGGATGTAACGTCCATGCAGTGGTGATGCTCCGAGTCAAGCGCATGCGCAGGTGGTGCGGGAGCGTGTGTGGGGATGGTGTGTGAGTCACCGGCGCACACCCCGTGCGAAAGGCGGTACTCAGCGGGTACTCATGGGGAACGGCGGTCGGGGGAAGGG
>NZ_JAEEAP010000214.1 GCF_016103465.1 Streptomyces sabulosicollis | reverse complement strand
CTCCGCCGTCTCCTCCTGCCGCACCGCGACGGCCACCGTCGAGTGGCCGTCGTCGGCGGGGAAGGCCGGACGGAGTACCCCGTCCGCCGTGCCCTGGCAGCTCGCCGGGGTGACGTCCTCCGGGAAGCGCACGCTCGCCGCGAGCGAGAAGGGGCCGGCGGGGGTGAGGACGGCGGCGGTCACGGTCAGCCTCCGTGTGCGGTGAGGGCGTAGCCCTCGGGGCCGATGAAGGTGAACGTGCGGCCGAAGGGGCTGTCCCGGGGCGGGCTGACGATGGGTATCCCGGCGGCGGCGAGCTGGTCGTGGAGCGCCTGGGCGTCCGTGGTGCGGAACCACAGGGCCACCCCGAGTCCGGGCCGTGCGGCGTCGTCGAGGTGCACGCCCGGCAGCGGCTCGCGGACCGCGAACGGGACCGGCTCGGTGGTGAACACCACCGCGCCGGGCGGCGAGGCCGGTGCCCGCCGCAGTCCGAGGTGGGTTTCGCAGAAGTCGGCCGCCGCCTCGACATCGCGTACCTGCAGGGCGATGAAGTCGGGGCCGTCGATGGTGGCGGGCATGGGTCCTCCGGGGGTGTCGGTGATCCAGCGGCATTCGATGTCAGGACTTTGACATGACCGGACTGTACGCACGGCCCTCCCCTATGTCAAAATCCTGACATGGAAGACCGGACGCCCGTGCCTCCGCCGCACCCCGCCGACGACGTCACCGAGCACGTGGGATACCGCCTCAAACGCGCCGCCGCGGCGCTGCGCGGCGCCATGGACAAGGCGCTGCGCGAGCATGGGCTGACGGTGCCGCAGTACGCCTGCCTCGAACTCCTCGACCAGCGGCCGGGGCTGTCCAACGCCGAGCTCGCCCGCGGCACGTTCGTCACCCGGCAGTCCATGAACGTCGTCCTCCGCGGCCTCCAGGACGCGGGCCTGATCTCCCGGCCCGCCACCACCGACCACGGCCGCGCGCTCCCCGCCCACCTCACCGAGCGCGGCCGCGAACGGCTCCACGCGGCCCGGTCCGCCGTCTACGCCATCGAGCGGACGATGGTCGACGCCTTCCCGCAGCGGCGCCTGGCCGCCCTCCTCACCGACCTCGACCGTATGGCGGACGCCCTCGGCGGCTGACCGGTGTGGCCGAAAGGACCGGTCCTGCGGCAGTCGTACGGTCGAACGCGTTACCCAGGAGGACTTCCACCACGCTGCCGGCGGTGCGGGGCAACCCGCCCGGCCTCCGGCGGCCTGGCCGAGGAGATCGAGCGGTTGCGAACCGCGCCGGGGGAGGGCGACATCGCGATCGGCGGCGCGACTCTCGCCGCCGAGGCGGCCGCGGCGGGTCTGATCGACGCATACCGGGCCAGGGTCTACCCGGTGCTGGTCGGCGGTGGCATTCCGTTCCTTCCCCAGCGCGAGCGCCGGGTGGGCCTCCAACTCGTCGAGACCCGTACCTCCGGCTCACCAGTCGTCCACCTCCGCTACCGCGTGGCGCGCCGGGCCGAGTCCTGACGGGTCCCGGCCCGGCTAGTCGCGGGGGAGCAGGGTGCCCAGCGGGCCGAGGTCCAGGTTGAGGTCGTCGGGGGTCAGGCCGTGCTGGTCGCACAGCTCCGCCATGCGCTGGTCGAGCAGCATCAGCGTGGTGCCGACGCGCTCGATCTGGTCGTCGGTGAGGCCGCCCGCGTCGATGCGGCGGATGGCCTGGCGCTCCATCAGCTGGCGGAGGAGTTCGACGACCGTCAGCACCAGGGCCACCAGGTCGCGGCCGACCGAGTCGCGGTCGATGTCGACGCGGGAAGGGGCGGCGGGGGACGAGGGGACCGGCGTGCTCATAGCGGGCCGCTGTCGGTCCACGGGGACTGGACCCTTTCGTTGACCGAGGAGAGGAGGGCGTGCAGGGAGAGCCGGACGAGGGGGACCTCGGCGATCGCGATGACGAGGTCGCCGGTGATGACGACGCCGGTGGCGAGCACCCGGTCCAGGAGGTCCACGAGGGGGACGCCGAGCGGGCCCAGGGCCTCGGCCGGGGTGGTTCCCCACGCGGGGGCCTCTTTGCGCGCGGTGTCGGCGGGGGTCGCCTCCCACAGCGCTCGTGCCGGGGTGGTTTCCCGGGTGGGGCCGGTCATGGGGCCGCCCCGTCGTCCACGAGTCCACCGTCCGCGAAGGAGTACGGCACCCACGGTCCGGAGAGTTCGATCTGGACGTCCGTCTCGTCGCGGCGCAGCGACGCCAGGGCGGCGCGCAGTTCGCGCTCCCGGCCCAGGTCGAGGAGGTAGGCCGCGTTCAGCACATGGGTACGGTGCTTCCCGGTCACCTCGACGCCGTGCGGGCGCAGTCGGCGCGCGGCCACGGCGAGGCCCCGGGCGACGGCGTCCACCCGCTCGGCGGCCCGCAGCGCCAGGGTGTGGCGCTGTTCGCGGCCGCGCTGCCGGGTGCGGACGCGGTCCAGATAGGCGCGGCCGCTGCCCGGGCCGTCCCCAGGAGCCGCTTCCGGGGCGGGCGGCGGTCCCGTCGGGGCGTAGACCTTGACCCCCCATTCGGCGCGGCCCGCGATCCGGTCCAGGGCGGTCAGGAGGGACGTCTCCCGCTCGCCCAGGGCCTCGCGGACCCGGCCGTCGTCGAGATAGACCGTGGCCAGCGGCAGCGGAACGGCCGGGGCCAGCGCCGACACCGCCGTGATCACCGCGTGGTGGGCACGGGCGCAGCGTTCCAGCTCGGCGCGGTCGGACAGCCGCCGCCGCAGCGCCTCCTCGCCGAACCCGGCCGCCGGCACGTCCTGGACCACGGCGGTGAGCGGGCCCGCCGCGAGCGTACGGACGGGGGTGCCGGTGCCGAACCCCGGGAGCTCCGCCAACGGTTCGGCCGACGCGGTGAGGTCGCCGCCGCGGCAGACCGCGAAGGCGTAGGTGAGGGCGGGGGCCTCGGCACGGGTCATGGGCGCTCCTCCTCCCCGGCCGCGCCGACCGGGCTCAGCTCCTCGGCGCCGACGCGTGACTCCAGGGCGTGAAGCCGCTCCCGCAGTTCCGCGTTCTCCTGGGCGAGGGAGTCCCGCGCGGCGCGCGAGGAGAGTGCGGGATCGGTTTCCCACCAGTCGATCCCGGCCCTGCGGGCGGTGTCCACGGAGGAGATGAACAGCCGCAGCCGGATGGTGAGCAGCTCGATGTCCAGCAGGTCGATCTTGATGTCCCCGGCGATCACGATGCCCTTGTCCAGGACCCGCTCCAGGATCTCGGCGAGGTCGGAGGGGTGCCGCTCGTCGGTCACCGAAGGGGGGTGGAGCAGATCGCGTTCAGTCATGGCGTCGCACCCTCGCCCTTCCCGCCCGGCCGCCCGGGCGCTCCAGCAGATCCAGCAGCCGGTCCTCCTCCCGGTCGAACTCCTCCGCGCCGATCGCCCCCGACTCCAGGGCCTCGTTCAGCGCGGCGAGCCGGGCGCGCAGCACCGACGGATGGCACAGCTCCTCCTCCGCGACGTCCCGCATCCGCTCCGCGACCCACACCACCCCGCGCACCGGGGCCAGCGGGAAGAGGACGACCTGGCTCAGCACGCCCATCTCAGCCCCGGCCCTCGGTGAAGCTGTAGCAGGGCAGCGGGCCAGTGAGCCGCAGCTCGACCCGGTCGCGGTGGGCGGCCGCCAGGCGCTCCACAACGCCCTGGAACCGCCGCTCCTCGCGCCGGTCCAGCAGGAAGGAGACGTTGAGTACGCACCCCTCGACCTCCGGGCCGCGCACGGTGGCGTCCGCCACGGCCGAGAGCTCGGCGAGCACCGTGGACGCGGCGGCCGCCGCCCTGCGCTTCAGCCCGCGTGCCACGGCCTCGCCGAGCCGCACCTGGGCCTCGTACCCCGGCGCCCGGCGCGCGGCGGTGCGCAACCGGCTCACCTCGGGGTCCTCCCGTACCAGCGAGCCCAGGCCGGCCTCGGTGGGCAGTGCCTTGAGGTTCATCTCGATCCGCCCGTCGACGCGCTCCAGCGCGGCCAGGCAGTCGTGCTGCGTGGACAGCAGCTGCCGCCGCACCGACTCCTCGTCCGGGGCGACCATCCCGAAGCGCATCGGCAGCACCGGCCCGTCCCGACCCAGCGTCAGGGCGAGGTCCTGGTGGGCGAGGAGGTCGCGGCGCTTGGCGCGCAGCCGGGCCGGGGCGTCGCTGATCACCGCGGCCAGCGCGCCGGCCCGGAGGGTACGGACCGGGGCGGGCCGCTCGCCCACCCCGGTGCGGCCGGGCGGCACCGCGTGGGAGGCGCGGACGACGCCGTAGACGTACACGCTGCGGGGCGCGGGCGCGGGCGCGGTCATGGATCAGTCCTCCTCGGAAGACTCGGAAGAACCGGAAGAAGAAGCGGAACGGCGGCGGGTGGGTGCGGCGCGCCGCCGCGGGCGGCTCTCCCGCTCCTCCTGCTCGCCGCCCCGCTCTTCCTCCTCCTCGTCATCGGCCCCGACGGCCCTCCTGACCTTCCCGCCCACGCCCGCGACCGCCTTCTTGGCCTTCTTCTTGGCGAGGCCGGTGGCCATGCCCCCGGCCGGGCTCCCGCCGCCGCCCGCCATCCCGCCCAGCAGTTCGGGGACGGTCTTGCTGCGGTCGAATTCGAGGTCCACACGGTTGCAGGCTTCGGCGAAGCGGAGGTAGGTGTCCACGCTGGCGACCACGATCCGGGCGTCGATCTTCAGGATCTCGATGCCGACGAGCGAGACCCGGATGAAGACGTCGATCACCATGCCCCGGTCGAGGATGAGTTCCAGGCAGTCGTAGAGGGTGCCGGTCCGCTGGATGCAGACGACCTCTTCCGTGTATGTGCCAGTAGGCATCTCGGAACGTCCTTTCGGCAGTCGTCTCAGCAGTCGTCGGCCGCACCGCGCCGGTAGCGGCGGACCCTCCGGTATTCCTGGAGCTCGCCCCGCTCGTCGATGCGCACCTCGTACGTGGCCAGCAGGCTGGTGGTGTCGGGGATCCGGGCGACCTCGAGGACGTCCACGCTGACGAGCCAGCCGTCCTCGTGGCGGGCCACGCCGCTGACGCCCTCGGGCTCATGGACGATCAGCGAGGCGAGCTGGTCGCAGGCGTGCCGGGCGGCCTCGGCCGGTTTGGGCGGCCGGGGGCGGGGGCTGGTCCTGGTGGGCGATGGGCGCGGTTCTCGCTCTGCCATGTGCATCAGTGTGATCACAGGGCGTGGCCGGGCGCCTGTCGTGTTGGGCCATACGGCCGCCTGCTTTGACGGCGCGTTTCGCGCTGTCGGCTCGAGGGCGGGGGTCTCCATCCCATTCAACGTGCTGCCATTCAACGTGCTGCCCTGAGGGCCCAATGATCTCCGGTGCAGTCGAACTGATCCGGAAATGGGTCAGGAATCGCTGGTTCCACAGCGGAACGCATGTGAAGATGACTCTCGGCCGGTTGCCCATCATCAATAACCGGCCGTGGGTGGAAAATACCGTTGGGGAACAATGCGTACACATAAGACCGCGGCCTGTCTGGCGGCCATCATGGTGGCCCTGCTGGCGGGCTGCTCCGACGATGGCGACACGAGCAAAGCCGAGGATGACGGCATGGTGACCGTCGAATTCAAGGTAACGGGGGATTCACCGGCGAGCGTGTATGTTCCCGGCATCAATTCGAGTCTGTATACCGACACCAAGAAGAGCAGCGGGGACGCCGACCTGGACCTCGAAAACGTGAAGACGCCGTGGTCGAAGAAGTTCAAGGTGAAGCCCGGAAGGTCGCTGTCGTTGCAGGCGGGTTCCGCTGAGCCGAAGAAGGAAATCGGCTGCCAGATATTCGTCAACGGGGAGCTCAAGGACGAGGAGACGCGGAAGAACAAGCCCGGCAGCACCCTCACCGCCGGATGCTCGAGCGCGACCCCGGGCTGACCGGGGCGATCCCGGGCTGACCGGGGCGCGGTCCCGGGCGGATCAGGGCGCGATCCACGGGCGCGTGGGCGGGCGACGGACCGGCGGACGTTGTCGGCGGGGGGCCGTACTCTGGAAGACCCCCGGCCCGTGACACGTGTCGGGTCGTTCGCGTTGTCCGCCTCCGGGATGGAATACCCCTTTATGAGCCTCACCGGTCTGCTCGACGCCGTCGTAAAGGACCCCGCGCTCGCCGAGGCGGTGCGCGGCGCCGCCGACGGCCATCGCCCCCATGTCGATCTGGTCGGCCCGCCCGCCGCCCGCCCGTTCGCCATCGCCGCGCTGGCGCGCTCCGCGGGCCGTCCCGTGCTCGCGGTGACCGCCACCGGCCGGGAGGCGGAGGACCTGGCGGCGGCGCTGCGCTCGCTGATGCCGCCAGGCCAGGAAAACGCGGTGGTGGAGTACCCGTCCTGGGAGACGCTGCCGCACGAGCGGCTCTCCCCGCGCTCGGACACCGTCGGGCGGCGCCTCGCGGTGCTGCGCAGGCTGGCCCATCCGCGGCAGGACGACCCGGCGGCCGGTCCCGTCTCGGTCGTCGTCGCGCCCGTGCGCTCCGTGCTCCAGCCGCAGGTCAAGGGGCTCGGTGACCTGGAGCCGGTGAGCCTGCGGGCCGGGGAGACCGCCGATCTGGAGGAGGTCGTGGACGGGCTCGCGGCCGCCGCGTACTCCCGGGTCGAGCTGGTCGAGAAGCGCGGCGAGTTCGCCGTGCGCGGCGGCATCCTGGACGTCTTCCCGCCGACCGAGGAGCATCCGCTCCGGATCGAGTTCTGGGGCGACGACGTCGAGGAGATCCGCTACTTCAAGGTGGCCGACCAGCGCTCCCTGGAGGTCGCCGAGCACGGGCTGTGGGCCCCGCCCTGCCGGGAGCTGCTGCTGACCGGCGAGGTGCGGGAGCGGGCCGCGGCCCTCGCCGAGGCCCATCCCGAGCTGGGCGAACTGCTCGGCAAGATCGCGGACGGGATCGCGGTCGAGGGCATGGAGTCCCTGGCCCCCGTTCTGGTGGACGACATGGAGCTGCTGCTGGACGTCCTCCCGGCGGGCAGCATGACGGTCGTCTGCGACCCGGAGCGGGTGCGCACCCGGGCGGCCGACCTGGTGGCCACCAGCCAGGAGTTCCTCCAGGCGTCCTGGGCGGCCACCGCCGGGGGAGGGGAGGCCCCGATCGACGTCGGCGCGGCCTCCCTGTGGAGCATCGCGGACGTCCGCGACCACGCCCGTGAGCTGGGCATGATGTGGTGGTCGGTGAGCCCCTTCGCGGCCGACGAGGAGCTGGACGCGGATACGGTCAAGCTGGGCATGCACGCCACCGAGAGCTACCGCGGCGACACCGCCCGGGCGCTGGCCGACACCAAGGGCTGGCTCGCCGACGGCTGGCGCACGGTCTTCGTGACCGAGGGCCACGGCCCCGCCTCCCGCACCGTCGAGGTGCTCGGCGGCGAGGGGATCGCGGCCCGGCTGGACGGCGACCTCACCGAGATCAAGCCGTCCGTGGTGCACGTGGCCTGCGGCTCGATCGACTACGGCTTCGTCGATCCGGCCCTGAAGCTGGCCGTGCTGACCGAGACGGACCTGTCCGGGCAGAAGGCCGCGGGCAAGGACGGGGCGCGGATGCCCGCGCGCCGCCGCAAGACCATCGATCCGCTCACCCTCGAGGCGGGCGACTTCATCGTCCACGAGCAGCACGGCGTGGGCCGCTACATCGAGATGGTGCAGCGCACCGTCCAGGGCGCCACCCGCGAGTACCTGGTGGTGGAGTACGCCCCGGCCAAGCGCGGCCAGCCCGGCGACCGGCTCTTCGTCCCGACCGACCAGCTGGAGCAGGTCACCAAGTACGTGGGCGGGGAGGCGCCGACCCTGCACCGGCTCGGCGGGGCCGACTGGACCAAGACCAAGGCACGCGCCAAGAAGGCCGTCAAGGAGATCGCCGCCGACCTGATCAAGCTCTACTCGGCGCGGATGGCGGCGCCCGGTCATGCCTTCGGCGCGGACACCCCCTGGCAGCGGGAGCTGGAGGACGCCTTCCCGTACGCGGAGACCCCCGACCAGCTCACCACCATCGCCGAGGTCAAGGAGGACATGGAGAAGTCGGTTCCGATGGACCGGCTGATCTGCGGCGACGTCGGCTACGGCAAGACCGAGATCGCGGTCCGCGCGGCCTTCAAGGCGGTCCAGGACGGCAAGCAGGTGGCGGTGCTGGTGCCCACGACACTGCTGGTGCAGCAGCACTTCGGCACCTTCGGCGAGCGGTACGGCCAGTTCCCCGTCAACGTCAGGGCGCTCTCCCGCTTCCAGACCGACACCGAGGCCAAGGCGGTGCTGGAGGGGTTGCGGGACGGCTCGGTCGACATCGTCATCGGCACCCACCGGCTCTTCTCCTCCGAAACCAAGTTCAAGGACCTGGGCCTGGTCATCGTGGACGAGGAGCAGCGCTTCGGCGTCGAGCACAAGGAGCAGCTGAAGAAGCTCCGCGCCAATGTGGACGTGCTGACCATGTCCGCCACGCCCATCCCGCGCACCCTGGAGATGGCGGTCACCGGCATCCGGGAGATGTCCACGATCACCACCCCGCCGGAGGAGCGCCATCCGGTGCTGACCTTCGTCGGCCCGTACGAGCAGAAGCAGATCGGCGCCGCGATCCGGCGCGAGCTGCTCCGCGAGGGCCAGGTCTTCTACATCCACAACCGGGTGGAGTCCATCGACCGGGCCGCCGCCCGGCTGCGCGAGATCGTCCCCGAGGCGCGGATCGCCACCGCCCACGGCCAGATGTCGGAGAGCGCGCTGGAGCAGGTCGTGGTCGACTTCTGGGAGAAGAAGTTCGACGTCCTGGTCTCCACGACCATCGTCGAGTCCGGTATCGACATCTCCAACGCCAACACCCTGATCGTCGAGCGCGGCGACAACTTCGGCCTCTCCCAGCTGCACCAGCTGCGCGGCCGGGTCGGCCGTGGCCGCGAGCGCGGTTACGCGTACTTCCTCTACCCGCCGGAGAAGCCGCTCACGGAGACCGCCCATGAGCGGCTGGCCACGATCGCCCAGCACACCGAGATGGGCGCGGGCATGTACGTGGCGATGAAGGACCTGGAGATCCGCGGCGCGGGCAATCTGCTCGGCGGCGAGCAGTCCGGCCACATCGCGGGCGTCGGCTTCGACCTCTACGTCCGGATGGTCGGCGAGGCCGTCGCCGACTACCGCGCCTCGATCGAGGCGGGCGAGGGCGAGCCCGCGGAGGCGCCGCTGGAGGTCAAGATCGAGCTTCCGGTCGACGCGCACGTCCCGCACGACTACGCGCCCGGCGAGCGGCTGCGCCTCCAGGCGTACCGGGCGATCGCCTCCGCCGGCAGCGAGGAGGACATCCGCGCCGTCCGCGAGGAGCTCACCGACCGCTACGGCAAGCTCCCGGAGCCGGTGGAGAACCTCCTCCTGGTCGCCGGACTGCGCCTGCTGGCCCGCGCCTGCGGCGTCACCGACATCACCCTCCAGGGCTCCAACATCCGCTTCTCCCCGGTGGAGCTGCGCGAATCCCAGGAGCTGCGCCTCAAGCGGCTCTACCAGCGCTCGGTGATCAAACCGGCCACCAAGCAGGTCCTGGTGCCCCGCCCCTCCACCGCCCGCATCGGCGGAAAGCCGCTGGTCGGGCGGGAGCTGCTGGCCTGGACCGGGGAGTTCCTGACGTCGATCCTGGGGTCGTGAGGGCGGTGCTGGGGGCGTGAGGGTGATCCTGGGGGCGTGACCGGGCGGCCGTCCCGGGCGGTTGTCCCGAACCGGCTTGCCTGCGGGGGGAAGATCACCCAAGCCCGCGCCGAGGACGCCGTGGCCGCGCTGACCGGGGCATCGATCGAGGCGATCGCCATCCAGCCGCTCCTGCCGCGCATGTGGGAGCTGCGGGGGCAGGTCACCGGTTACGGCGCGGCGTACATCGCGGCGGCCGAGGTGTACCGGGCCCCGCTGATCACCGGTGACGCCCGGCTGAGCCGCTGCACCATGGCGCGCTGCGCGATCGAAGTCCTCGGCTGATCGCCCAGGCAAGGGGGACAGGGGCGGGCCGCGCGCGACACCCCCGTCGTCGCGCGGCGGCCGGCCCCGGCTCAGATGGCCCGGCGGGTGGCCGGGTGCGATGCGGTGCGGGTGAGGGAAGCGCGCTCTCCGCCCCGGGGAGGGGCGGGGCCCGGCGCGGCCCGTCGTGGCTCGTCGTGGCTCGTCGTGGCTCGTCCAGGACAATAGGCGCCCGCGGCACCCGTGACGAGGAACGATGTGCACAGTGATTCCGCCGGGCGGTTCCCCTTCGAACGGTGAGTGCTCTAGTGAACGGTGAGTACGGCGGCGAACGGTGAGCGCGCCCACGCCGCCCCCGCCGGTGGCGGTTCCCGGCGACGCCTCCGATCGTGGATGTCCGGGCTCAGAGTGAGCCCACGGCTCGCATCGCGAGCCACAGTTCGTACTTCGCGCTCGGCGCGGTCAGCAGGGAGCGGCCCAGGACGTCCTCCGCCCTGGTCAGGCGCTTGCGGGCGCCCGGGAGCGAGATGCCGAGGGCGGCGGCCGCGGCGGGGAGGCGGGCGTCGGCGCGCAGCCAGGTGCGTACGGTCTCCAGACCGGCCGTCGGCCCGGCCTGCTCCAGGGGGCGCAGCTGGGCCCGGGCCCAGGTCCCGGCGGCGGGGGTGCCCAGCACCGCGTCCAGCGTGGCGGTGTGCCCCGGCGGGGCCTGGGCGCGGGCCGCCTCCGCCTGGGGCGCGGTGTGCAGCCGCAGCGCGAGCCAGGCGGCCGACTGCGCGGCCAGGCTGCGGCTGACCGCCACGCCCAGCAGCTCCTCGAGGTGGCGCATCCGCGCGGCGAGCGTATTGCGGTGGATCTTCAGATGGCGGCTGGCCGCCCCGCCGAAGCTCAGCCACGACCCGAGCGTGCCCAGCAGCTCCTGCGGGCCGGGATCGGCGCGGCGGGCCGGTGCGTACCGCAGACAGGGCGCGAGGAGCTCGCCCGCCCACGCATAGCCCTCCGGGCCCGCCAGGACGGTCACATCCACCTCGCCACCGAAGCCCGCCCGGCGCCCGGGCGCGTTACGGGCGACCGCCAGCGCGTGGATGGCCTGCTCGTACGCGGTCGGCGTGTCCCGCAGCGCGACCGCCGCGCTCACCCCGACCCGGCACTCGGGCACCAGCCGGACGATCAGCAGGTCCAGCGGTTCCGGGCCGCGCGGGCCGCGCGGGCCGTGCGGGTCACCGCTCACCGCGGCCGGGACCGGCTCGGGCGGTACGAGCGCGAGGAGGTGGTTCGGGCGCACCGGACACGGCACGATCCACGCCCCGCCCCCCGCCTCGCGGTCGATCCGCCGGGCGATCTCGCGCCGCCGGGCCTGCGGACACTCGATCACATACATCCGCACCACCGCGGGCAGCGCCGGGCGCAGCGCCCCGGCGATCCGCTGCGCGGCGGGCACGCTGCCCACCATCAGCAGGTGCAGCACCGCCTCCCGGCTGTGCTCCTCGGCCGACTCGATCCGCCGCCGCGCCCGCTCGGACTGCTCAAGACGCCAGCACAGGGCGAGGGTGCGGGCGGCGTCGGCGAGCAGCATTCCGCAGTGCGGATCGACCGGCCCGACGACGGCGAGATACGCCCTCGGGTCGGTGTCGAGCGCGATCACATGCACCGGGGGCGCCTCGCCCCCGCGCAGCACGGCGGACGCCGCCCCGCGCCGGTGCAGCTCGACGGCGGCCTCGGCTGCGGCGTCGGCGGCGAGCCGCGCCACCGCCGGGTCGTGCCGCCCGCCCGGCCCGGCCAGCACCCGCCCCGTGTCCCCGACCAGCACGGCCGGACCCCCGGTCCGCCGGGCCAGCCAGCCGAGCATCTCCCGTACCGCCCCGCGCCGGGCGGCCAGCCGGGCGAGGGCGAGCACGTCGTCAGCCCGGCCGTCGCGACCGGCGCGGTCGGCGCGGTCGGCGCGGTCGGCGCGGTCGGCGCGACCGTCGGGGTCGGAGTGGACGTCGGAGGGCGGGGTGGGCATGAAACAGCACATTAGTTCCGATCGCCTGGGTTTCCGAAAGGGTGCGTACCGGCCTGGGGAAACCCGTGAAGACAGCGGAGACCGGCCGTGCTGCGCGGGGCTGCGCCGATGTGCGGCTCCGCCGCGTGGGCGCGATCGGCCGGGACGGCGCCGCAGACGGTCGACGGCGGGTTGGGGCACGTTCGGCGGAGCGCTTGGGCTCGGCCGGTGTCCACCGTCACAGCCGCCATGATCACGGCCGTCGTCGGCATCCCCGGCACCCTCTTCGCGCCCCTCCTCCAGCAGCGCATGACCGCACGTCAGCGGAGCGAGGAGTGCGCACCGAGGACCGGCGGCGCGCTTCGAGGAGCGCCGGGCCGCCTACACCGCGATGAACCGCGCCTCCCGTCGGTTCCACACCCTCCTCAAGGACGCGCTGCACCGGATCCGCGACGACGTGTACACGGACGAGGACCGCGTCCGGCTGGAGGACGCCCGCCGCGACTACCGGGACCGGTACGCCGAGGCGCAGATGATGGCGCCCAAGCGGATCCTGGAAGCGTCCCGCGAGGTCAATACGGTGCTCGCCGGGATCGACGCGATGGCCAAACGGATCGACCGGGGCCTCCAGCGCGACGGCGAGACGGCGGCGGGCGTGCCGCTGGAGCTGAAGGAGGCCGAGCCCCGGCTGCCGGAGATGCGCCGGATCATGCGGGAGGACCTGGGCATCTTCGACTGAGCCCGGGACCGCGGCCATGACCTCGGGGGTAATCGACGCTCCCGGCGGGGCGCGGCAGGCTGATCCGTGTCCGCCGGACAGGCCGGACCGGTCCGCCGACTCGCCCGGAGCACTTGGAGTCACTCCAAGGGAGCCACAACTGGCAAGGAACAACTTAGGGAGGAGCCATGCCCGCCGCCTACGCGCTCGCGCATCTGAACGGCCGCAGCCCGCACCCCGACATCATCGAATACCTGGAGCGGATCCAGGCCACCCTGGACCCCTTCCACGGCCGGTTCCTCGTCCACGGCGACACGTTGGAGGTGGTCGAGGGGGAGTGGCCGGGCAGTGTGGTGCTGATCGAGTTCCCGGGCGGGATGGCGGACGCCCGCGAGTGGTACGCGTCGCCCGCCTACCAGGACATCCTGGCGCTGCGCACCGATCACATCGAGGGCGATGTGATCCTGGCCGAGGGAGTCGGCCCCGGCTACGACCCGCTGCAGCGAGCCGAGAAGCTGCGGTCCGCGGACCCCGGCGGATACGCCCGCTAGCGCGGCCGCCGTCCGGTGGGCCGTGGGGGTGCGTCCGCTGTCCGGTGGGCCCTGGAGGGTGCGTCCGCTAAGGCGGCCGCCGTCCGGCGGGGCCTGAGGGGGTGCGTCCGCCAGCGCGGCCGCTGTCCGGTGGGCCACGAGGGGCGTGCCCGCCGCGGCCGCCTCCCGGCGGACCGCGGCGGGCTCCGGCGAATACGCCCGCTAGTGCGGCTGCCTCCCGGCGGGCCACGCGGCGGATGACTGGGCGGGGAGGGGAACAGCCCGCCGCAGGCGTCACGATCCGCCGGACACCCCCTGGCGCGCACGCCGCCCCGCGGGGCGGTCACCGCCCCACCGCGTACCCCTGCGCGCCCCGCGGATTCGCGGCGGCGAGCAGGACGCCCGTCTCCGGGTCGCGGGCGACGGCGCACAGGCGCCCCTCCGACCAGGGTGCGCCGATCACGACGTCATGGCCGCGGCGGCGGAGCTCCGCGACGGCGGCCTCGCCGACGCGGGACTCCACGACCACCCGGCCCGCCGTCATCGCCCGGGGGTGGAAGGAGCCGGGGAAGGACTCCTGGTGCCAGTTGGGGGCGTCGATGGCGCCCTGCAGATCCAGGCCGGAGCGCACCGGGGCCCGCAGCGCGACGCCGAGGAAGAAGTGCGTGCTCCACTGGTCCTGCTGATCGCCGCCGGGAGTGCCGAAGGCCATGACGGGGGTGTCGCCGCGCAGCGCGAGCGAGGGGGTGAGCGTGGTGCGGGGACGGCGGCCGGGGGTGAGGGAGTTGGGCAGCCCGGGGTCCAGCCAGGTCATCTGGAGCCTCGTGCCGAGCGGGAAGCCCAGCGCGGGGATGACGGGGTTGGACTGCAGCCAGCCGCCGCTGGGCGTGGCCGCGACCATGTTGCCCCAGCGGTCCACCACGTCGAGGTGGCAGGTGTCGCCCCGCGTCACCCCGTCCGGACCGACGGCCGGTTCACCGTGAGCCGGGCCCCCGAGCCCCAGCCCCAGG
>NZ_JAEEAP010000213.1 GCF_016103465.1 Streptomyces sabulosicollis | reverse complement strand
CCCGTACGGCCTGGGCCCAGGGACCGGGCAGCCCGGCCGTCGCCTCGTCCCCGAGCGTCCGCACCGCCTCCTCCACCGCGGGACGCGCGGTGACCGCCTCCATCGCCACCGTGTGCGCCCGCGCGCCCGGGATCTCCGTCCGTTCCCCGGCCCCGGGAGGCCACGAGCCCCGAGCGCCCGCCCGGGAGCCCCCCGAGGCGCGGCTCCTCCTCCCCCGCAGCCGCCCCCACGGCGTTCCGCACGCCCACTCCGCGTCCCTCAGCCAGGCACGCTCGGCCGCCTTCCCGGCCGCGCCCGCGCCCGCCGCCTCGGCCAGCCGGTCCTCGAACTCCGCCCGCGCCCGCTCGGTGAGCCCGACCGGCCCGCCGTCCGCCACATACTGCGGCCGCAGGCGCGTCATCGTGCCGTCCACGTCGGCCGACAGCCGGCGCTCGGCCGCACCGCACTCGGCCGTGAGCCGCGCGAGCATCTCTCGCAGCTCGCCGACGCCCTCGCCGGTCAGCGCGGACAGTGCGAGCACGGCCGCGCCCGGCTCCCCGTGCTCCCCGAGGGCGAGCCCGTCCTCGTCCAGCAGCCGCCGCAGATCGTCCAGCACCTGGTCAGCGGCCTCGCCCGGGAGCCGGTCCACCTGGTTGAGCACGACGAAGGTCACCTCGGCGTATCCGGCGAGCGGCCGCAGATAGCGCTCATGGAGGACCGCGTCCGCGTACTTCTCGGGGTCCACCACCCACACCACCGCGTCGACGAGGCCCAGCAGCCGGTCCACCCGCTCCCGGTGGCCCGGGGCGGCCGAGTCGTGGTCGGGCAGGTCGAGCAGGACCAGTCCGCGCAGCGCGGGGTCGTAGGGATAGCCGGGATTGCGCCGGTCCACCGCCGGGATGCCGAGCCGGTCCAGCAGGCCGTCGGCGTGGTCGGTCCACGCACAGGCGAGGGGCGTGGCGGTGGTCGGGCGGCGGATCCCGGTCTCGGAGAGGGGGGCTCCGGCGAGGGCGTTGAACAATGTCGACTTACCGCTTCCGGTGGCCCCGGCGACGGCGACCACGGTGTGACCGTAAGGATGGCGCCCCCGCGCGTCCGCCTCGTCGAGCACCCGCGCGGCCCCGGCGAGGGCGCGCCCCTCGAGCCGGGACCGGGACAGCCCGACCAACTGGCGCAGGGCCTCCAGACGGGGCCGGAGGGTGCCCGTGGCGAAGCTGCGGACACCCGCCTGGTACACGGCGTAGGGAGGGCCGCCGAAGGACCGCCGGCCGGTCTCCTCTCCCGGGAAGAAGCCCGCCGCGGCGCCGGGGAGGTCCGGTGCGGCCTCCTCCTCCGCCCCGTGGTCCATCGCGCGGATCGGCCGCCCGGCGGCACGCCCTGCGGTCCGGCGGTGCGCGCGCCGGGCGATCAGGCCGTCGTCCCAGGTGTGGCGGTCGCCCGCCGCCCGGTCGCCGCCGCCCTCGTGGCCGCCGTTGCCCTCCGTGGCCGTCACCTTCGGTCACCTCTCCTTCTGCAGTACGGACAGCGCGGCGATCAGCTCGACCTGGTGATCCGGGGACATCTCCAGGGCGTCCAGAGGGGCGAGCCTGCGGTCGCGCTCCGCCCGCATGACGCGGGTGACACAGCCGTCGAGCAGCCGTCCACCGCGGTCGCCCAGGCGCAGCGCCGCATACGCGCCCAGGGTCTCGGCGAGCTTCTCGCCCGCCTTACGGGCGCGGCGTCCGCCCAGGAGGGACGCGGCGAGCAGGGCGGCGATCTCCTCGGGCGCGCAGCTGCCCCCGCGTTCGGCGATCCGGGCCCGGGCCTCCTCCTCGGCCAGCTCCTCGGCGCAGCGCCGCCAGTGCCGTACGGCCACGCCGATCCGCTCGGCGGCGCCGCGCGCGTCGCACGGGGCGAGCCCGGCCCGCGCGGCCGGGTCCTGCCTGCCGGCCTCCGCGACCCGTTCGTCGGCCATGGCGGCGGCGCCGCGCAGCAGGGTGGCCAGGGAGTCGGTGAGAGCCGTAAGGAGCTCATCGGGGGCGCTGTCGTGCGGCAGGCCGTGCCAGTGGGTGAGTGCGTCGCCCGCGAGCGCCGCTCCCTGCGCGATCTCTCGCCGCACCCGCTCCACGGCCTCCCCGTACGCGCCCTCGACCCGCTGGACCAGCCGCACCGCGGCCGCGTGCTGCGCCGCCGCGGCCCCGGCCAGCGCGGGCATCCGGGCGCGCAGCGAGGCGAGCGTCCCGGCAGCCGTACGGGCGGCGGCGACGGTGCGGGCGTACGGATCCTGTGCGTGCTGGGTGAGCCAGGCCCGCAGGGCGGCGACGGCGGTGGCCGGGAGCAGCCCGCTGCCGCCGCCCGCGGATTCGGGGAGCTCGGGGATGGTGAAGCGCGGGACATCGCCGAGCCCGGCCGCCGTAAGGAGCGCGGCGTACTGCCGGGAGACCTCGGCGGCCAGCTGGTGCGGCACCCGGTCGAGGACGGTGACGAGGGTGGCGTCGTACTCTTTGGCGGTCCGCAGCAGATGCCAGGGGACGGCGTCGCCATAGCGGGTGGCGGTGGTGACGAGCACCCAGATGTCGGCGGCGCAGATCAGCTCCGCGGCCAGATCGCGGTTCCGCGCGACCAGCGAGTCGATGTCGGGCGCGTCGAGCAGGGCGAGCCCCCGCGCCAGCCCCGGATCGGTCTCCACCCGCAGCGCCGCGGGCCCCTCCTGCGCCCGCCCCTCCTCGTCGTACGCGCTCTCCGCCCGCTCCCCCTGCGTCGGCACCCACACCCGGGTGAGCCGCGGCAGCACCCGCTGCCCGGCGAACCAGGGGCGGTCGTCGGGGTGGCACACCAGCACCGGCGTACGCGTTGTGGGCCGCAACACACCGGCCTCGGTGACCCGTCGGCCGACCAGCGAATTGACGAGGGTGGACTTGCCCGCGCCCGTCGATCCCCCGATTACCGCCAGCAGCGGCGCTTCGGGGGCGCGCAACCGGGGCACGAGGTAGTCGTCCAGTTGAGCGAGCAGCTCGGCACGGCTGCGGCGAGCGCGGTCGGCGCCGGGAAGGGGGAGCGGAAACCGAGCGGCGTCGACACGGTCACGCAGTGAGGTCAGCGCGTCGAGCAGCCGGGGCCGTACATCCAAGATCGCCACGTGGTGAAGAATGCACGCTTTTGGTGCCTTTTTGAAGCTTATGCTCACTCGTGCGCGTCAAAGAGACCCACCCGGATCACCCCAAAAGGGGCACGAGGCGGACGGGACGAGAGAGGCGCGGGCATAACGAGTGCACAACACCCGTTCCTTGAGGCGTGAAAAAAGATGCAAGTTTCGGACCTGCCTGCGATTATCAGACCGCTTCACCGAACCTCCACAACGTGCCACGGAGGTGAAGCAACCGGGGCGAGGCGCAAGGAGCCCTATCCTTGTCCCGGCAAGGTCACGGTCCGTCGAGCCCGGCCACCCGCACCACGGCCGCCCCGTCGGCCCCGCAGGCACCGGGGGCTCACCCGCTCCATGACCACCACCGGCCCCCGTAGCTCAGTGGATAGAGCAGGCGCCTTCTAAGCGCTTGGCCGCAGGTTCGAGTCCTGCCGGGGGCGCACCGGACCCTCTTCTCTACGCACGTAGCGGAGAGGGTCTTTCGCTGCTCAGCGCCGGTACAGCCCCAAACACACGGAAGCCGGGCCCGCGCCCTCAGAGGCGGCGGATGCCCGGCCATGTCCGGCTATCACCGGGAGTCTGCGAGTGGCCACGGTGAATACACGGTGATGCGCCTCCTAGCTGCCCGCCGACTGGCCCGGGAGCAATGGTTGTGCACCCGATACCTAGACAGGGCGTCGGGGACGCCGGGGTGGCGCGCCTCGTGTGTCACGCGAGGTCAGGTGCGAGCCTGGCCAGCGCCCAGATGGCCAGCAGATCGAGCACCATCACGCTGATGGACCACACGGGGTAGTACGGGATGAACATGAACTGGCTGACCAGGCTGCAGGCGCCCAGTGCCACACCGGCGCCACGGCCCCAACTCCTGGTCGTCAGGATCCCCACGGACGCGGCCAGCAGCGCCATCCCGATTACCAGATGGATCCAGCCCCAGGCGGTCAGGCCGAATCGGTACTCGTAGTGCGGAGGTGTGCCGAACAGAGCATCACGTGCGATGCCTGTGACGCCCAGGAGGACGCTAAGGACGCCGCTCAGCAGCAAAGCAACGCCGGCAAAGAAGGAGACGTTGGCGGCCGTCTCTCTGCTGGTTCCGACCCGTCCCGTACCGCTGCGATTCTCTGCCATGGCCGTCACCCTCCTGAAACAGCGCGGACATCGCCGACCACAGGACCGCCAAGGCCGCGCCTTCCTGCGATCCTCAGCCTCGCCTGGCTCTCTTCACGCTGCGACCTCAACAATCCATCCGGGTCATGCCGTGCCGACGGAGACTGCGCTCGACCGGCACGCCGTGCTCTGGTGTTCACTGCCGTGGGCGGCGATGACGGCAATGTCTCCTCTACGCACGTAGCGGAGGGGGTCTTCTCGCTGTGCGGAGCCGGTATAGGCGGGTGGCAGCCCTCAGGGTGCGGTCGTAGCGTTGAAGATGGACGTGAAGTCCTGCCGCCGGCCGCCGCTTCGGCCAAGTGGCAGGCGCCGGAAGGGCAGTCCGATGGTGCGCAAACTCATTCAGGACGGGCGGTATCGGAGTGGCTTGCCCGATCGAAGGAGACGGCCATGAAGAGCAAGGCCGCCATACAGGTGGAGCATGGAAGGCCGTTGGCGATCGAGGAAATCGACATCCCGGATCCTGGCCCGGACCAAGTCACGGTCCGCAACTTCGCGAGCGGCGTGTGCTATTCCCAGGTGCACCAGTTGCGCGACCCCGGGTTGCCCAGGCCGATGGGCCTCGGCCATGAGGGCAGCGGGGTCGTCACCCATGTGGGGAAGGAAGTCACCCACGTAAAAGAAGGCGATCACGTCATCTCCACTTGGGTTCCCCGGAGTCCCATCAGTGGATTGCCTGATGCGAGGCCCACGGGCGCTGCCTTCCGCGGACGGCCCGTCATCGCCGACGGCGATGTTTACACCTGGAGCGAGCACATGGTGACGTTCGCGGACAAGGTCGTCCCCATGTCGCCCTCGGATCCCACGGATATCACCTGCCTCGTTGGTTGCGCCGTGTTGACAGGAGCCGGCGCGGTGCTGCACACGGCGAAGGTCGGGCGGGGCCAGTCGGTGGCGGTGTTCGGTGTGGGAGGCGTCGGGTTGTCGGCGATCGGCGCCGCAGCCATCGCCGGCGCCGACCCCATTATCGCCGTGGACCTGGTAGACCGTAAGTTGGAATTCGCCAGCGAGTTCGGTGCCACTCATGGGGTCAATGCCTCGGACACCGACCCTGTGCAGGCGATTTGGGAGATCAGCCCGGGCGGAGTCGACTACGCCATGGACGCGGTCGGCGCGCCCGCGACCGCTCTGCAGATTCTGCGGGCGGTACGGCAGGGAGGGCCAAGAGCGGACAACCAAGGTGGTATGGCGGTGCTTCTGGGGATTCCTGTCGCCGATGTCTCGGTCGACTTGAACGCCATTCTTCTGTACCAACGCCACTACTGCGGAAGCCTTGGCGCCACAGAACCCGATACCGACTTTCCGCTCTTCTTGGAGTGGGTGCGTGAGGACAGGTTCCCGCTCGGGAACCTGGTGACCAATCGATATTCCCTGGATCAGATCGATGAGGCTTGCACCGCGCTGGAGGAGGGGCGGATTCTCGGCCGTGCCATTGTTGAGATCTGAGGGCACGATACAACGCGATCCACTTGTCTCTGTCGGGATCCAACGCGATCCACTTGTCTCTGTCGGGATCCGACGCGAGCCGTTTGTCTCTGTCGGGATCCGGGGCACGATCCACATCCGGGGCACGATCCACTTGGCTCTGAGGGCGGGATCCGCTTGTCAGCTTGTCAGGGCGTATCGCCCGGTATCGCCTCAGGGTGCAGCAGGGCATTTCGCGGCCGTTGTTCGCCTTCGTGCGGCCGGGGAGCCGGTCCGTCGGAGCCGGCCGGATACTCCTGCAGCGGGACGAGGTCCCTTTCCCATGCGCTCAGGACGGGTGTCAGGACCCGCCATGCCTGCTCGGCCTCGTCGCCACGGAGGGAAAGGGCCGGATCGCCCCTCATGACGTCCAGAAGGAGCCGGCCGTAGGCGGGCAGGTCGGGCGGTTCCATCCGCGCGGTCAGCGAGAGCGGGGTGAAGGCTTGGGCGCGGGAGCCGATGCCCGTCATGTCGAGGGTCATCCCCTCTGGCTCCAGTCCGAAGCGCAGCACGTTGGGCAGGGCCTCTCCCCCGTGGCCGAAGGGCAGGTGGGGAACGGGGCGGAAGCGCACCGCGACCTCCTTGCGGTCCTGTCCGAGCGCCTTGCCGCTGCGCAGCCGGAACGTCGTCCCGGACCAGCGCCAGCTGTCCAGTTCCAGTTCGACCTCGGCGAAGGTCTCCGTGTGCCGCCGGGGGTCCACGCCCTCCTCGTCGGCGTATGCGGGGACGGCGTGGTCGCCGATGTGCCCGGACAGGTAGCGTGCGCGGCGGGTGCGGTGCACGACGTCGTAGTCGGTGAGGAGCCGCACGGACCGCAGCACGTCGACCTTCCGGTCGCGCAGGTCCCGTTCGCCGAGCGTGATCGGGGGTTCCATGGCCACCAGGCACAGCAGCTGCAGCAGGTGGTTCTGCACCATGTCCTTCAGCGCGCCGACGGAGTCGTAGTAGCCGGCCCGGCCCTCCAGGGCGAGGGTCTCGTCCCAGACGATCTCCACTTCCGCGATATGGGTGCTGTTCCAGAGGGGCTCCAGCACCCGGTTGACGAGCCGGCTTCCGAGCACGTTCTGGACGGTCGTCATGGCCAGGAAGTGGTCGACCCGGAACACCGCCTGCTCGGGTACGAGGCCGGCGAGCAGCAGGTTCAGCTCCCGCGCGCTCGCCAGGTCCTCGCCGAACGGCTTCTCCAGCACGATCCGGCTGCCCCTCGGCAGGCGCGCGTCGTGCAGGGCGGTGACCAGGTGCGGGAAGAGCGCCGGGGGAAGGGCGAGGTAGACGGCGATGGGGTCGTCGCCGGCGACGACCGCGGCGACGTCCACGGGGTTGGTGACGTCGGCCTGCCGGTAGTGGGCCGAGGCCGCGACGGCCCTCCTGGCGTCGGCGGGGTAGCGGCCGCCGTGGTGGTCGAGCCGGTCGGCGATCCACCCCCGGTACTGGTCGCTGTCCCAGTCCTCCCTGCTCGCGCCGGTCAGCTGGAAGCCGTCGCGGAGGTGCCCCGCGGCCCGCAGGGCGGCCAGGGCCGGCAGCAGGTAGCGAGCGGTGAGGTCTCCTGTCGCGCCGAAGATCGCGAGCCGACTGATCATGTCCGAGCGCCTGCCTTCGCGCGGGCGAGGTTCACGCCGCTGGCGATGATCCCGATATGGCTGAACGCCTGGGGGAAGTTGCCCATGAACGCTCCAGAGGTGGCGTCGATCTGTTCCGGCAGCAGTCCGAGCGGGCTCGTACGGGCACACAGCGAGGCGTACAGCTCCTCGGCCTCGTCGAGCCGGCCCTGGGCGGTCAGATTGTCGGCCAGCCAGAAGCTGCACAGCAGGAAGGCGCCCTCGTCGCCGGACAGGCCGTCGGACGACTCCCGGTGCAGATAGCGGTAGAGCAGGCCGTCACCGGCCGACAGGCGTTCGGCGATGGCCGTGGTGGTCGCCGCCATCCGCGGGTGGTCGGCCGGCATCACCTGGCGCAGCGGGAGCGCGAGCAGACTCGCGTCCAGCACGCCGCCGCCGTCCAGGTGTGCGCTCAGCGTCCGCGCGTCCTCGTCCCAGGACTCCTCCAGGATGACCCGGCGCAGCCGGTCGGCCGAGGCCCGCCAGGCCGTGATGCGCCCGGGCAGGCCGAGCCGCTCACCGATGGCCGCGGCCCGGTCCAGGGCCACGTGGCACATCCCGGCCGAGTACGTGAACGCCCGGCCCTCGTTGCGCACCTCCCAGATCCCCTGGTCCGGCTGGCGCCACGCCTGCTCGGCGGCGTCGGCCAGCCCCGCCAGGCGCGCCCACAGCGCGGGCTGTACCTGCCTGCCCGCGCGCAGCCACTGGTCGGTGCGCAACCACTGGTCGGCGCAGTCCAGGATCTCGCCGTAGAGGTCGTGCTGACGCTGGTCGGCCGCGCCGTTGCCCCATCGCACCGGGGCGGAGCGACGGTACCCCTCCAACTCCGCGTCGTCGATCTCGTCGGGTACGGGGCCGCCGTCGATGGTGTACATGATGCGGGGGTTCCGGCTCTGCTCGACGGCGTCGAGGGCCCAGCCGAGGAAGGCGTCCGCCTCGCCGGTGAAGCCGATGCGCCGCAGGGCGAACACGGCGTAGGCGGCGTCCCGGATCCAGGCGTAGCGGTAGTCCCAGTTGCGGATGCCGCCGATCGGCGCGGGCAGGGAGGAGGTGGGGGCCGCGACCAGGGCGCCGTTGGTCCAGTCGTCGCACAGCTTCAAGGTGATGGCGGCACGCCGGACCAGTGCCTCCTCGGGGCCTGAGTAGTCGAAGTGCTCCATCCAGCGCCGCCATGCGGCGGCGGTGTCCGCCAGCGTCGTGTCGGCTGCGAACCGGTGGTGGCGGTGGAAGCGCCCCCAGGACAGGACGAGGTCGAGGTGGTCGCCCTGCCGCAGGTCGTGGGTGCCGCGCAGGCCGGCCAGGGGACGGTTGGAACGGAGGTGCAGGCGCAGGTCCGGCCGCCGCGAGGGTCTCAGTTCGAGGCCGCTGAACAACGCCCGCACCGTGCCCCCGCCCCGGGGCTCCAGGCCCGCCCGCAGGCGGACGTGCCCGGACAGGACCACGGCCGAGCGGACGAGCTCGCGCCGCCCGGCGGGAAGGTCGTCGGTGAGGTCGGCGCCGGGCCGTACGGTCAGCGCGTCGGTGACGCGCACCAGCCCGGTGGTGCTGCGCATTTCGGTCGTCAGTACGCCGGTGTCGGGCTCGTAGCGCTGCCGGGCCTCCACCAGGTCCTCCGGCGCGAGGGTGAAGTGCCCGCCCCGTGCGTGGTCGAGCAAGCCGCAGAACAAGGGTTCGGAGTCGAACCGGGGAAGGCACATCCACACGATCGATCCGTCCAGGCCGACCAGCGCGGCCGTCGTACCGTCTCCGATGACGCCGAGGTCCTCCAGCGGCAGGTAGCCCTCCCGCCCGCGGACCGGGCGGAACGGAGGGTCGGATTCGTACATGGCTCCTCGCTTCCGCGGAGCGGAGAGTGCCGTCCGACACGCTGCACCTGCCCTGCCACTGTCTCAACGTCCGAGCCCGCTCGCGACCCGACCGGACCGGAGGCGGAGCGCCACCCCGCCGGTGTCCGCCGTCCCGTCGATCACGCCGTGCCGCGGACGACGGTGACCGGGCAGTGCGCGTGGTGCAGCAGCGCCTGGCTCACCGAGCCCAGGAGCAGACCGGAGAAGCCGCCGCGCCCCCTGGCTCCGACGACCATCAGCTGAGCGGTCCTGCTCGCCCCGATCAGGACTTCACGGACCTCACCGCTCACCACGTCCTGTCTGACCACGACGTCCGGATACTTCTCCCTGCGGCCGGCGAGTGCCAGGGCCAGCAGACGCTCCGCGCTCTCCACGCCCGTACCGGCCGGTGCGTAGTCCGGCAGCCACGCGTGCATGGCGACGATCTCCGTCCTTCGCAGTGCTGCCTCGGCGAAGGCGAATTCGATCGCTTCCTCACCGTGCGGGGAGCCGTCGACGCCCAGCACGATCGGCCCGGTGTGATCAGGCTCCTCGCGGACCACCATCACCGGGCACTCGCCATGGGCGGCCAGGGAGACGGCCGTTGAACCCAGCAGCATGCCGATGAAGCCCCCCAGGCCCCGGTTGCCGACGACCACCAGGTCCGCGGCGCGTGACTCGGCCGCCAGCACCGACACCGCACCGCCGATCATCACGGTGCCGGTGGCCTCCACACCGGGCGCCGCGCTCTGGGCGTGCTGTGCGGCGTCGTGCGCCAACCGGTTGAACGGCGACGGGTCCAGGGGCGCGTACATGGGTCCGACCGGCCAGCTGAAGGCGTGCACCACACGGAGCTTCGCGTGACGCCGCCGGGCTTCCCGGGCGGCGTGTACCACCGCGGCGTCACTCGACGACGAGCCATCCACTCCTACGACGACCAGGCCGCCCCGTGCTCCTCCATCACTCACGTCAGCCTCCATCGTTCGAACCCATCTTCCGCGCCGGGGTCGCCGCCGGCGAGCTGACGGTGGCCGTTCGGAGCTCGAGAATGTGGCAGTGGTGGATGTGCGTCGCCGGGAACTCGGTGCCGCTGTCAGTCCTCGCGGCCCTCGGTGTCGTCGCCCGTTTCGCGGCGGGGGCCGCCGCCGGTGCGTTCGTCCTTGGTACCGAGGTCCACCGGGGCGCCCATGGCCTCGGAGAGGGGCGGCCGGTTGGTGGTGGGCACCTCGTGGGGGACCACCTCGGGGTGGTGGAGGTCGAAGGCGGGGGATTCGGAGCGGATCTTCGGCAGGGTGAGGAAGTTGTGCCGGGGCGGCGGGCATGAGGTGGCCCATTCCAGGGAGCGGCCCCATCCCCAGGGATCGTCGACCTCGACCCGCTTCCCGTACTTCCCGGTTTTCCACACGTTGTAGATGAACGGCAGCGTGGACATCCCCAGGAGGAACGAGCCGATGGTGGAGACCGTGTTCAGCGTGGTGAAGCCGTCGGCGGCCAGATAGTCGGCATAGCGACGCGGCATGCCGATGGCGCCGAGCCAGTGGTGGACCAGGAAGGTCGTGTGGAAGCCGACGAACAGGGTCCAGAAATGGATCTTGCCGAGGCGCTCGTCGAGCATCGTGCCGGTGAACTTGGGCCACCAGAAATAGAATCCGGCGAACATCGCGAAGACCACCGTGCCGAAGACCACGTAGTGGAAGTGGGCGACGACGAAATAGCTGTCGTGCACCTCGAAATCCAGCGGAGGCGAGGCCAGGATGACCCCGGTCAGCCCGCCGAAGAGGAAGGTGACCAGGAAGCCGATGGCCCAGAGCATCGGCGTCTCGAAGGAGAGGGAGCCACGCCACATGGTTCCGATCCAGTTGAAGAACTTCACCCCGGTCGGCACCGCGATGAGGAACGTCATGAAGGAGAAGAACGGCAGGAGCACCGCTCCGGTGGCGAACATATGGTGGGCCCACACCGTCGCCGAGAGGCCAGTGATGCCGATGGTGGCGCCCACCAGACCCATATAGCCGAAGACCACCTTGCGGGAGAACACCGGAATGATTTCGGTGATGATGCCGAAGAACGGCAGGGCGATGATGTAGACCTCGGGATGGCCGAAGAACCAGAAGAGGTGCTGCCACAGCACCGGCCCGCCGAAGGCCCCCTCGAAGACGACCGCGCCGAATTTGCGGTCCGCCTCCAGCACCAGCAGGGCGGCCGCCAGAACGGGGAAGGCGAGCAGCACCAGGATCGAGGTGAAGAGGATGTTCCAGGTGAAGATGGGCAGGCGGAACATCGTCATTCCGGGGGCGCGCATGCACACGATGGTCGTGATGAAGTTGACGGCGCCCAGGATCGTGCCGAAGCCGGAGAGGGCGAGGCCCATCACCCACATGTCGCCGCCCACGCCCGGGGTCCGCGTCTTGCCGCTGAGCGGCGTATAGGCCGTCCAGCCGAAGTCCGCCGCGCCCTGGGGGGTGAGCAGACTGCCGATCACGATCAGCCCGCCGAAGAAGAAGAGCCAGTACGAGAGCATGTTCAGCCGGGGGAAGGCGACATCCGGGGCGCCGATCTGTAGCGGCATGATCTCGTTGGCGAATCCGGCGAAGACCGGTGTGGCGAAGAACAGCAGCATCAGCGTGCCATGCAGGGTGAATGCCTGGTTGTACTGCTCCGGGCTGACCAATTGCAGTCCGGGCCGGGCGAGTTCGGCCCGCATGATCATGGCCAGCAGGCCACCGATCAGAAAGAAGCCGAACGCGGTCACCAGGTACAGGTGTCCGATTTTCTTGTGGTCCGTGGTGGTGAGCCAGTCGACCACGATGCTGCCGAGTTTGGTGGGTTCGGCGGGAGCTTCAAATTCGGGCTTGGTTGTCGTCGCCATGTCCGTGTCCGCTCCTCGGCCGTCTGCAGGGGTGGGCGGCCGGCGGCACCGACCGACGAATTCGTTGTATCGATTCGCCCACCATTACCCGAAGCGGAATGGCAATTCGGACCCGACTCGCCGTAGAGGCCGGGTCATTCACCGGCGTCCTGAGCGCTGTCCGCGGGCCGGTCTGCTGCGCCGCCATCGCCGGATTCCCGCGCTGACGACGATCGCCGCGGCGCTCAGCAGCGCCGATCTCACCCGTCGCACACGTGACATTCGGTTTCTCCCGTCCTCCGGGGTGAGGATGAGCCTGGCGCGCCTGGCGCCTCGGATTCGGGCGCGCGGTGCGCGCCGGTGCGGGCGGGCACACCCGCTCCTCACGGGTGTACCCGCTCTTCGCGGGCGCGCTCCGCCTTTTCGCGGGCGTGCCCCGCCTTTTCGCGGGCGCGCTCCGCTCTTCGTGGATGTGCCTTCCCCGCTCCGGCGGGTGTGCTCCGCTCCGGCGGGTGCGCCCCGCTCCGGCGGGTGCGCTCCGCCCTCCGCACCGGCTTCCGCACCGGCGAACTGCTATTTCCCCTTGAAGACGGCCTTCTGGACGTCATCGGGACCCTCGAAACGGCCCTTCTTGACGTGGGACAACTGGTCGACCAGCTCCCGGTCCGCCCCGTTGTCCTTCGCGCGCTCCACCAGGGAATCCCGGTCGGCCGGATAGCTGGCCCCCTTGAGCGCCTTCTGCAGCTCGGTGGGGTTGGGTTTCGCCATGGCCAATGCTCCCTTCAACCTGTTCGTCGCGTGCCTAGAGCCCGACCCGAGTTACCCATGGCCGGAGGACCCATTCAGATAGCTCTCCGTACGCGGACGAGCACCTGATTCGGCCGCCCGTCGGGCGTGCCGACGGCCGGAGCCGGACCGTCCTGGCCGGTTTTGCCTTCCCAGAAGGAGTCCATGGGAATCCCTTTACCACCCCGTTCGTTCCACGCATGCCCCCCACGGAACTCAGAACGAACGCCCCCCACACGGACCAGAGAACGAACACAGTGACAGTGAAGGAGTGAACGCCGCGATGGTGTTCAAACGAGTGCTCGGCTCGCTCGGGGTCGGTGGACCTGTCGTGGACACGATCCTGGACCGGGAACCGGTGCGCCCCGGCGGAGTGGTGCGGGGGCATGTGCGGCTCCGTGGCGGAGGCAGCGCCTGCGCCATCGAGCACCTCGCGCTGGAGCTGGTCGCCGGGGTCGAGGCCGGGTACGGCGGGGGCGAGCACGAGGGCGGTGTGGTCTTCGACCGCCTCCAGCTCGGCGGCGGGTTCCGGCTCGACGCGAGAGAGCACAGAGACATTCCGTTCACCATCCATATACCGTGGGAAACGCCGCTCACCGAGGTGTCCGGGCAGCCGCTGGGTGTCGTCCTGGGCATCCGGATCGAGCTCGCGGCGGCGGGCGCAAAGGACCACGGCGACCCGGAGCCGCTGATCGTGCGCCCGCTGCCGGTCCAGGATGCCGTGCTGGGGGCGCTGGGGCGGCTCGGCTTCGGCCTCGTCGCCGCCGATCTGCGGCTCGGCCATATCGCGGGCACCGGGCAGCGGCTCCCCTTCCACCAGGAGATCGAGCTCACCCCCGCCCCGCGGTACATCCACGACGTGAACGAGATCGCACTGACCCTTGTCACCGGGCCCGACGGCATGGAGGTCGTCCTGGAGGCCGACAAGCGCGGCGGGGGCTCCGACGCCCTGGGACACCACACCGTGGGCCATGAGGACCTCGAGCGGCGCGACTGGGCCGGTGAGGTCGACTCCTGGATACGAGCGCTCATCGAAGCCCGTACCACGCGTGACGCCCGCGACGACCGCACCGGTGCGGTCGTCGCGGGCGTCACGGCCGTTACGGCGGCGGGTGGGGCCGCGGGCGGCGGCATGGTCGCGGCCGGGCTCGGCGACGCGTTAGGGAACTTAGACGGCTTAGAGGACTTAGATGGCTTAGACGGCTTGAACGGCTTGAACGGTTTGAATGGCTTAGAGGCTGTCTCTTATACAAATCTCCGAGCCCACGAGACACTCGCTAAA
>NZ_JAEEAP010000212.1 GCF_016103465.1 Streptomyces sabulosicollis | reverse complement strand
CGCCTGCGGCGGGCCGGGCTGCTGGGCGAACTGCCCCTGCGGCTGCCAGGCCGGGCCCCCGCCCTGGGCGGGGATCCCGCCGAAGGGCTGCTGCTGGGGCTGGTGCGGCTGCGGAGGCTGCTGCGGCTGATGTGTCCGGGGAGGCTGGTGGGGCTGGTGCGGGGTCTGGGCCGGGGGCGCGGCCTCGGCGCCCTTGCGCGCGCCGCCGCGGCCGATCGCCCGGATCGCCATCGTCCCGTCGTCCCGGCCGGCCGCCTGGCCCCGGCCCTGGTCCTGGCCCTGGCTCTGGTCCTGGCCGCGGCCCTGTCCTCGGCCCTGGTTCTGGCCGTGCCCCGTCGTGGGTGCCGCTCCGCCGCCGCGCCCCACGGCGCGGAACGTCATCGTCCCGTCGCCCGCCGGGGCGGGGGTCTCCCCCTCGTCCGCCGGGGGCAGTTCCGGGGCCCGGCGGACGGGCGGCAGGGCCTGTGTCGAGCGGTCCGCCGTCCGCCCGCTCCCGCCCGCGCGCATGGTCAGCGTGCCGTCATCGCGACCGGCGTCCTCACCCGGGCCCGCCCGCCGTGGGTCGGGAACCCCGGGCCACTGCCCGCCACCGGGCAGCCCGGCACCGGCCTGGGCACCACCGGCCTGCCCGGCACCGGCCTGGGCGTCGCCGGGGGCGCCCGGCTCCGCGCCCCAGGAGACCCGGCGGTCCTGCTCACCGCCGAACCCGCCCTGCTGGGCGGCGTCCGCCTGCCAGGCCGACCCGGCATCGGGGCGGGTGCCGTGCAGCCGCCGGGGGTCGTTCCAGTCCACGGACGCCGGGACCCCGCCGGGCGGCACCGGCTCGGTCCCCATGCCACCGGCCGCCCCCTCGGGCGGCCCGCCCGCGTCCCGGACGTCCATCTCGGCGCTCCGGCGCAGCTCGGGCAACGCGCTGCCGGTCTCCTCCGCCGCCCGCGGCGCCGGGTCCTCGTCCAGGAACATCGGGCCCGTCTCGTCCGGCGGCGGGCTGATCACCTGGGTATGGGTGACGCCGGGCGGCGGCGCGGGCATGGCCTCGCCCTCGGCCGGGGCGGGACGGCTGGTGCCGGGCACCCAGGCGGCGCCGTTCCAGTAACGGATGTAGCCAGGGATGGACGGATCGGGGTAGTACCCCACCCCGGGCATTTCTGCCGAACCCCCGCCACTAGGAGGCGTCGCCATGTCCCCTACTCCCTTCACGGCCAACACACTTGACCTGTCCGCCGTATCCGGCATCGACGACCCGATGATCACGCAGCTACGCGAGCGAGGCCGCACGACCACCCTTGACCTCTCTGCGGGCTACGCGCAGTACGTACCACAGCGACCGGGCGGATACCTACGCCTGTCTATGCACGACATTAACGAAGACCGAAGGGCCAGGAAGGAGGCTAGTGGGCGAAAGAGTGCGATCGAACGGCAGACCGAGGACATCGAGGCCAAGCGTCAGGCACTCGGGTGGGGCCCGTTCGCCGACCTCTACATAGACGACGACACCAGCGCCTACAAGAAGAAGAGGATCACTCGTCCTGACGGTGGGGTGGATTGGGTGGTTCTTCGTAAAGACTTCCAGCGAATGCTGAAAGACCTACTCAATGGCGTAATTGACGGAATCATCTTCTATGACTTGGATCGCCTAGTTAGGCAACCGAGGGATCTCGAAGACCTCGCGAACGTCGTCAACGAAGTGAAACGACCCGCAATCGGAGCAACCAGCGAGCTTAATCTAGTCAGGGAATCCGACTGCAATATGGCGCGCGTCATGTGCGTCATGCTTTTGAAGCAATCACAAGATACGGCACGACGCGCCGCGCGCGAAACATTAGCAGCCGCCGAGGTGGGCATACCGATAGGCCGCATAGGATACGGATGGGTGAGGAAAGGAAAGGATGCCGGTAAAGAGATCAAGGAAGAAGGTGATGTCGTTCGAAGGATCTTCAGCGAACGAACCGAGAAGGACGAGAAGACTGGACTATACGGAACCCCTTCATCCATTACGAGGGGGCTTACCCTTTCAGGGATACCATCACCTGACGGAGGAGGATGGACCACTGCCACAGTGAAACTCATACTCGCAAATCCACGATACGCCGGAATGGTCCTTTACAGCGGACGCCATCGACTAGAGCCGTCCAAGCAACACGATGGAATCTCTAAACTACTCACCGACGAGCACGGGAATCCCATCATGGGCACCTGGGACGCGATCGTAACACCTCATACATGGTTCAAGGCTCAAGCCATTCGAAAAGCCGAGCTAGACGCAAACAATATAGACACCCGACCCGTAGGCGGACATGAATATGGCAAGTACCTGCTGACAGGAATCGTCCGATGCTATAAATGCAAAAAGCCCATGGAAGGTCGCTGGAACGGAAAGGCGAAATACCACCAGTACCGTTGCCAATCTCGCGGCCGAAACGGCGCGTGCGGCTCAACCGCACGAAAGATGGCACCCCTTGACGATCTCATAAACATACTCATGGAGGAGTTCCTGGTTGAGAAACTAGGGGTTTCGCTCAACGAAGGCAATGAAGAAGACAAAGAGATCACTGAGCAGCGCGCCGAACTAGAGGAACAGAAAAGCGCAGCAATCGAGGAAAAAGAACAGCTTAAAGGAAAATGGGAGCGGGGAGAACTCGCTGACGTTGGGTGGTCAAACGAGGATTACTACGAACACATCGGAGTGATATCGAAGAAGATTCGAGAACTCATCGAGAAACTCGAAGACCTAGGTTCCACCCCTGACCCCCAAGCCGTAGAGAACGACCTCATGCTATGGAGGTCAGGGAACAACGTTGAGAAGCGCGCGATAATCAAGCGCTACATGAAACACATACAGCTCCTCAAAGGGCCAAAAGGTCGAGGCAAATTCGACCCGGATACCGTAATTCCTATCTGGCGGGAGCAGGGGGGTCGCCCCGCTGGCCGAACTCCCGAAGAAGCGACCGCAGATGCACCCGCTCCTCATTAGTTAGATCCGGAGCACGCGCCAAATGGCGAGTCACCCAAGCGCGCACGGCAGGATCATTACGATTGACCCTGCCGTGCCGCTCAGTCATAACCCCGCCTTCCCTCTTCACTACTTAGCTCAGAGCGGCCTACGTCACGGTTGCGGGAAAGGTCTTGCGAAATACCCGCTGCTATCTCTGCCTCAGCGGGTGTATGTCCCGACCGCACGTATCTCCAGGCGGACTCAATTTCCGTAGGCGTATCAGTCGGAACTGAGCCGTCAGCCGCTTTCGTCTTTCGGTATTCAGCGCGGACGGCGCGCAGTTGCTCATAGGTAGTGGAGTAGCGCCGCGACTTGGTAAGCACATGACCCCGGTAGCCGAGTCCATGAGCCCACAGGCGCAGGCGCAGCGGGGCCAGCTCGGCTACGCCGCCCAGGCGCCAGCAGGTGCCCATGAGTGCGCGCACATGGGGGCTGACCCGCAGCCGACCGATCTCATCGGCGGAAGTGATGCGCCGGTCAGTCCCTCCCACTTCCCCAACGCTCTTGGACACGTACTTCGCGATGTACGCCGCGACGGCCTCATCGGTCACCGGCATGCCGTCAGCCTCCGAATGCGCACTGTGGATCGCGTGTACGTCGATCTGAGCGCCCCACCGGACGATGTACTCCCCGAGGCCCGGGGCGTATGGCGTACGGGTCTCTGCTGCCTCTACAGCGCTTCGGACGGCCGACTCAAGAATCTCCGCCGTGACCGCAGCAGGCGGAGGGTCCTCAGGCCCGGAAGGGCCATCGACACGCACCACGGCATGCAGGTGGATAGCTCCGCGTTTCTGGTATTCGGCCACCTTGGCGAACGAGACGCGAAGGTGGGAACTTAGTGTCCTCTGTGTAATTCCCACAGCCGCCGCAAGGTGACGTCTAATCAGAATCGTGGTGCGATTCCAGAGTGCCCCTGCCTTTGCATGCCAGAGCACATGCGCTGCGTAGTCGTAACATCGACGGCATATAGGCTGTCCCACTCTTGGGTCAGCTTCAGAATGAACCTGATTGCAGCCGATCGGCCTTCCATGCGGGCATTCCCCGCCATCGCGACGAGGACGACACCTACGGTCCCTTGATTCCGTGGCTCGGTGTACGGCACCGAAGCCAGGCGCCGTCAGGGTGACGAACAACCGAGGATGCCCGGTCACTGTCGAGGGGACTTCTTTGCCGCCCAGGAGCCCGGCCCTCACCAAATGGAATGTGTCGCCAGCGTGGATGCGCGAGCATGGCGCGCAGCGTGACTCTCGCCGATTCCCGCACCGCAGGGCCAACACCCCGCCCGGTTCATCGGCGGTGGTGTAGACGCGCATTACGGCACCCGTAACAGCATTGCGGGTTACGGTCCGCCCAGCCAGGTAAATGGGATCGGCGCAGCCGCCGATGTTGTGGATTTGGTCGATCCACCGGCGGAAACCGGGGGCGCCAACCAGTCGGATCATGTCGCGTTCAGTCTCTGAGAGCGTACGAAGGCGCTCCGCGATTTCGAGTGCGGAGCGCCGCGCACGAGGGGTGTCCCAAGGGGACGGCATGCGGCGGTGCCCTTTCTTGGTAGTCCGCCGCCATGGCGGAGAGGCGATCAGTGGCCAGGTACACGGGCATTGCTCCTCTAGGGTTTGAGTTGGGGATCGTCACGCTGGGTTCACGTCGGCCGTCACGGTCAGCTATCAGGGGTCAGCGCCCAGGCGGACGACGCCGACAGCAGCGACACCGCCGCAGACGGCCGCCCCGAGTGCGCTGACGCCGCCGACCGCAGGCACGGCACCTCACATATAGGTGAGGCATCTTGCTCCCTCCCTTGGCCCTTACTTCTGGTAGACCGCCCATTGCAGGAAGTCCGTGATAGTCAGCCCCGGAGTGGTGCTTGCCATGGTGAATCCCCAGAGGAAGAAGAGCGCACCTACCCACCAGACGACTTCTCGGGACCGGAGAATCAGAATGCAGAGCAGGCCGACAACGATCGCAATCGGCATTGCCTGTGCTTCAGTCATTTCCGCCCACCTCCTTATTCACTGCGTCCATGGCACGCACCAGCGCGGGAATATCCGGTGTCTTGTCGGCATGCCGCGCCACGACTTCCCGAGCATCCGCAGTAGTGGTCAGTCGGGACCGCACACGGGTCCAGGTGCCGCCGACCGTCGTAATAGCGACGCCCTGCTCTTCCTCAGTGATCACCTGGGCCGCGACGACCGCATCCTCAGCCAGGTCGCCAAGAGCCATTTCTGCGGTCTGCTGGTCGTGCACTCGGTGGCAGATACGGCCGCCGAGCTGAGCCCGCAGAGCGGTTACACCGGCCCCGAGCTCGGAGCCGATGCGCTGTCCGGCGACCACCAGGTGCAGCCCCAGAGCCGCCCCGAGCTGCCCCAGGCGGAGCAGCGCCGTTGAGCACTCGGCCGCCTCTTGCCGACTGACCCGCGATCCGTCGACCAGGTACAGCTCAGCCAGCTCATCGACTAGGAGCACGACCGGCACCGGCCGCACGTGCTCAGGCAGCTCCCAGATAGACCGGGCACCAGCCCTACGGCAGACGGCCATTCGGTCGCGCGCCTCATCCAGGAGCGCCACCAGGAGCGCCAGCGCTTCCGTCCGGCTACAGGCCAGCGCGGACAGCCGACGCTCGAACAGCGACAGCTCCATCCCGCCTTTGCAGTCGATACCGACGAGCGCTACCGGCTGCGGTGCGAGCTCGGCCACCAGGGACGCGAGCAGGGTGCTCTTCCCGGATTGGGTCGCGCCGACCACCAGCCAGTGCGGCACCTGCCGCATGTCCAGAGTCCAGCCCATGCCCAGCTCTGTACGGCCCACCTGCGCAGCGAGTATCCGCCCCGGGTAGCGCTTCGGCTCGGTGCCCGCATCGGTCAGGGGGTCTCGCCAGGTGGCAGTGATCGTCACCTCACCACGCCGGAACGAGACCACACGGACGGCATGCATCCGCCAGGCATGCGCCATGGCAGGTGCCGCCTCGATGTACGGAATCGGTGTCTGTCCGGGATGCAACTGCACCCGCACCACCAAGCCGTCTCGCGTAGGACGCGGCAGCCCCAGCCGGGGCGGGATCATCCGCACCGCCCGACCCGTCACGATCAGTTCGCGACCGACCAGAGCACGCGGCGGCTGACGCTGCACCGCCAGGTCCGCGTTCCTGGTGAACCGGCGCCAGGTGAACCGCATCCGGAACACCGCAGCAGGAAAGCCACCCAGGTACCACCGCCACGGCAGCGCCCCCAACCGGCGCAGCCCCCGAGGCATCGAAGGCAGTCGGTGTTCCCACCGCTCCTGAGTCACGAAGGCCAGCAAGAGAAGCAGCCAGACCACCAGTTCCCACGGCATCAGTGATCACCTCCGCGATCACTGCGCCCGCCCTGACGGAGCGTCAGGAGCATGGTTCGAGCGTCGTCTGCGGTCTGCTGAGCAGTGCGCGCCGTCAGCGCCATGATCTCGGCGACCAGCAGGCCGCCGTCCATAGCGGTCAACAGATCATCGCAGCCGCTCAGCAGGCGGAGATTCCGCATCAGCCGCCTCACGACGACGTCGGACGATTCCACCACTTGTACCCCCCACTTCCAGAGCGCGCGATCATGGTTTGAGCGAGATTCGCGACCGCCAGCGCGACCCGCGCCAGCCGCTCACGATCACCCGCGTCCATCTGGTCGAAGTCGGCATCCATCTGGTTGGCCAGCTCTTGGACATGCCGCCGCAGGGTTGTCCAGTCCACGACGGCAAGCCGGAGCTCGGACGGATCCATCACGCGTCACCGCCAGACTTGGCCCGGCCCGCGACCGGCGCCGCCTTCCCCTCGCTCTCGGCAGGGGTGATGGCCACAGCGCGGTAACTGGTGCCGCGCCGACCGTCGATCTCCCAGGCCACCGCGACGAGATCCTGAATCCGGACCCGCATGCCCTCAGCGACGGCCGGAGCCTCGCCCGACACCACGACCTCGATCACATCCGCCCGCCGGGATTCCTGCTGACGAACAGAGACGCCGACCACGTACAGCCGCCGCCCCTCCCGGTCCGTGCGGATCTCTCCTGTCTCCCGATTCACCCGAGGCTCAGGCGGAACGACGCACATCAATGCGCCCAGACGCGCCACGTCCACAGGGATGGTCTGCACGAGTTCACCTCTCTCTGCGATCACACGAGCACCAGACGTCTCATCTGGTTATTACTCGTACCAATGAGTGAGAGCATGCGCCATGTTGACCCGAAGGGGCAAGCACTTATTCTGATGAGTGCACGTCCCCACCCCCGTAACCGAGCCGGAGCCCGCCGCAGGGCCAGACCCCGAGGAGCACGCACCATGCCGGGACGCAGCCACAGCACCGACGCTCAGCCGTTGCACAGCGAACCCCGCTACCGCCAGCTTGCGCGGATCCTGGCCGACGCCATCGCCGAAGGCGAGGAAGGCGAGTATCCCCCCGGCAGCCAACTGCCCTCCGAAACGGAGCTGCTGGAGCGATACGCCGTCTCTCGCAACACGGTGCGCCAGGCAGTTGCCGAGCTACGCCGGATGGGACTTGCAGTCAGCCAGCAGGGCAAGGGGACCTACGTCCGCCAGGAGCCCGAGCAGACCCACGCGATCAAGCGGACGCTGATCCGCAAGGGCAAGCGGCTGGAGCTCGGCCATCCAGGATTTGCCAAGGCCGAGACAGTCACCGTCACACGCGGCCACGCACGCGGCATCATCGCCCGTCTCATCGGCCGAGGCGCCATCCACACCCTCACGGCGGAACGGCTGATCATCGATGAAGACACCGGGGTCCGGGCCGCCGCCCTCAGCGTGATCCCGTTCGACATCGCCGACGAGGTACCCGCCCTGGCGGAACGTCCCGACGCCCACCCCGAAGAGCTGTACGCCATACTCACCGCCGCCGGACACACGCTCTCCTTCTGGGAGAACGTGACAGCCCGATCCGCGCGCCCGGACGAGCAAGCCGCCCTCGGCATGGCCGACACGATCCTGATCACGCACCGCGTGACCGAGGACCAGAACGGCCGCGCGCTGCTCGTGGAGGAGCTGCGCATGAGCGCGGAGTCCGCCAGCCTCAGCTACCGCATCACCCCAACAACGCCCAAGCGCGGCTGACGCGTCTAGATCTTCTTTACTTACTCAAGGGCGCGCCTAGCGGCGCGCCGGGCGGCCAGGCCACCCCGGACGGCTGCGGCCTAGCGGCCGGTCCGTCCGGACGGCCCGCCGCCCGACACACGCTCTCGGCCCCAGATCAGCAAGAAGCCCCCGCAGGCCGCGCGGGGGCTTTCCTCATGCGTTCGCAGATAGGCGGATCCGTCCCGCGGCTTCCATGAGCCACCGCGCCGACCAGCCCGTTCCGGGTGCCGCTCAGCTGTCCCGCCTAACGGCCCTCACCAGGCTCCGCGCCGGACGCACGCCACTCAGCAGGTGCACGCGTCCGCGTGGTCGCGGGCAGCGAACTTGCTTGGCGCGAAGCCGGGATTCATCTTGCGGCGACCGCACCCCGTGCACGTCACCCACTCACGCCCCCGCCTGTCCTTCTCAACCCGCACCTTGCCGCGCCCGCGAGTCCGTAACGGCGGATCTGGCTTACGCCTTTCACCGAAGAACCTCACACCGACCTCCCTATGTCGTTCGGTCCCTGGCCATGCTCCGCGCCATCTGCCCCCACAGCAAGGGGCACTCAGCGGCATCCATCGGGGCTGAGCCGTCGTGGCTTGGGCCGACGGCCTACGCGGCTTTTTAGGCAGCCACCACGGGGCGAGCCTCTAAGAACAGGGGGCCAATCGGTCGCAAACGCGGGCAGGATCACAGACCCGCCCGATTCGCCGGGCCAGCGTAAGGCCCCCTGTTCTCTCGCCCCGTGGCAGCTCCCGCCCAAAAAGCCGCTACGGCCGGCGGCGGTGCCCACCTGCACCGATCCAGCACCGCGCGCTCAATCAACGACCAGCCGACCGACCAGGCTGCGCCCCCGCGCCGCGCCTGAGCACATCAGCCACCCGCCGTACCGCCTCAGGACTGGCCCGGCCCGCGAAACGCACCACGGGCCGACCCACGCCATCCGTGCTCGGCGTCAGCACCACATCACCTCTGCTCACGCACCCACCGTCCACGGCAGCCAGCGCGTCAGTCAGGGCATCGGTTGCGTCCCGAGCCTCACGCCACGCCGCCACGTACCGAGCATCCGGCACCCAGACAGCCTCTTCCGGCTGTTCCGCCTCTCGCGGCCGCTGATGCTCATCCCACTCAGGGTCACGATCAACCACCGCAGTGGTCACCTCCCCAGGCCGACATCCAGCCCCCGCACACACGATCCAATATGACCGACATCACTCCTGTCACGTACGACACTCGGATCTCACTACCATCCGACGCGACACGCGTACGGTCTGTGCACGTTGAGCCCGAAAGAGAGGGTTTCTGCGAGGACACCACTACCGCACCCCCGGATGCCCACACAGCCCCATTAACGCCACCAGCACGAGGAACCACACCACCAGCCCAGGCCGCCAATAGAACATGATCACTGCCTCTCCACTCCAAGGGGAGCCGACCACTCGTCTGGTCGTCACTCGTCCCAATGAGTGCCAGCATGCAGAGACCACCCGGGTACATGTCAACCGTTTAGCCATTGTGTGACGGCCGTTCACCACAGCTAGCCATAGACAGTAAAAGGCCCCGACCACACGCAGGGCTAGCGCATGAACGAGGCCGAAACGGAGCTAAGGGCTAATGCCGGAGCTAGACCTCTGCCGCCTGCTTAGTGCCTATGGTCAGTCCTTCGATGATGCTCGTATATTTCTCCACATCATCCACATACAGATTCCCGAGAGCAACCGTGACCCCTTGCCCATCTGACGGGCCACACTTGTCACACGGCTCCTCTACACGAATACCGTGAAGCACCACGCCGATTCCCTCAAGCGCTCTATAGAACTCTATTGCTGCTTTCTCAGCTTCCAAGCAGTGGTCCGGGGAAGTCTCCATATCATCGAACCTGACTCCATAGAACCGGCGCGGAGTGTAATGGTTCCGCACGTACCGTTCCGCAATCGCCCCCTGCCTGTCCTCTGGATCTACCGAAGCCCCATCACGCTTAATCAATGACTTCGCTGCCGCCACTGTATCCCGCTTACTCACTCGCTATATCTCCACCATCATCAGATCTACCAATTCCGTACTACCTCGCATAAATCGACTGGAGATGGTTTCGCCCACAGAGCGTAATACGAGGTTAGATCGAAAACGGTGAAGACGTAGACCAGTCCGGATGCCAGGTAATCCATAGCTTCCCCCTGTGCAGTCCAATCGTCTGCCCACGACCTCAGTTTCGTGCCAGCAACGCAGACCTCTGTATCCCTATCCCACAACCATGCGGAATCAGGCTTTGGATCAATCGCCGCCGCCATGCGCAAAGCCTCAGATCGCAACCACCGCACGGCCAAGCGTGGTGTTCCCACACGCCTGACACTCAAGACGAACTCACGCCCCGGGATGCCACCCACCAGCGGAGCCGCCGTCAGTTCGCACCAATAGTCATAGCTCATGATCCTCAGCACCCTTACCTGTGGCCTCCCGCTCAAAATAGGGATTACCCGGCATGGGAGAAGCACGCCAGAATGTCTCAGCTACGGCCTTGAATTGGCGATGCGTGGGATTAAGCCCAGTATGCTTAAGCGCCCATATCTCAACCGGCAGACGCTCATTATCGACGGGCGCAGACTCAGCCTTACAGGTAATACATACGGCGGAAAATATGCCTCTAGGGGCACCCTCCGCGTCCTCCATGGCTAGCGTCCATTCGGCGCTCTTGATGATTACGCCTTTCTTCACCGCCTTGCCTCACTTTGCGCATTGACCTCAGCCACACGAGGGCTTAATTTCTCACGGGCACTAACGGGCTCGATTTTGTCCCGCTTCACCGTCCATTCGAGACCCCCCTTTTCGGGACGGAGATATACCCAAGTCTTCCCGACTTCCATCACGCGACCTACCTTATTCCTGAAGGTGTCGCGAGCCAGACCCCCCACTCTGAGACTTGGCTGATCACTCATGACTTTTCGCCCCTTGCATAATAAGCGCCAGTTTCAGAGCGTTCTCACCGCTGATGGCACCTCTGCCGATTTCCGCGCGATTATCTTTGTCGCGACATCGAGCACAGGGCGCATAAATACTCAGTTCGGGTGGCTCAACGCCAAGAGAAATGAAGGCTTCACGTAAAGCCTCATACGCATCTATGACGTCTTTTTCTGCTACGAGGCGATCAGCCCAGGGCCGCACTCGTCCTCCTTTCTCTGCCCACAAAAGGGCATAGATGAGGCGTCAGAAATCCCCCAGCCCAGCCGGTGAGGTCAGAGCGCGTGTTGGCAGCTGAGCGACCAACCGCCCTGCCCGCCAAGGCTCCTGACGGGGCGACACGGCCAGGATCCCCCAGGCGCACCCCATTTTGCAAGACTACATTTCGAGTGTTCGAAATCGATGACTCGCCCTGTTGACTTGCATTGCGAAACGGATACTTCGATGCTTTCATTTCGGATGTCGGCAGTACTTCATACTGAGGACTAGGGGAAGGGGTGACCGATGCCGGAGGGACCCACAGGTTCGACCGTGCCCCGCAGGCAGCTCGGGCGATACCTACGTGAGTTGCGCGGCCAAGCGCGTCTCACAGTCAGGGCCGCCGCGCGCAAGCTGGAGTGGTCAGAGCCGAAGATCTGGCGCATCGAGACCGGACAGACCTCGCTCAGGAGTCTCGACGTCGAGGCGATGTGCAAGATCTACGGTGCGCCAGCCGACCTCACCGAGGCACTGATGGGCTTAGCGAAGGAGACCAAGGCCCGGGGCTGGTGGCACTCGTACGGCGACGTGATCCCCGAGGGATTCGATCTCTACATTGGGCTGGAAGAGGCAGCGTCCTCTCTGTCCTGGTACGAGGCCGATTTGATCCCTGGCCTCATTCAGACCGAGGCGTACGCGCACACCGTCATCCGTACACACAACCCACGCGAGGACGCCGAGGAGATCGAGCGTCGCGTTCACCTGCGCATCGCGCGGCAAGGACTGCTGACCCGCGTCACAGACCCGCCAAAGCTCGATGTCGTGCTCAGCGAGGGCGTTCTACGGCGCCCCATCGGTGGGAAAAACGTCATGGCGGAGCAGCTTCGGCACCTGCTAGAGATGTCCGAGCTGCCCAACGTGACAGTCAGGGTCGTGCCGTTCGAGGCTGGCCTACATCTGGGCGTGCTGTCGGGCCCGTTCATCATCCTTCGCTTCCCCCTCAACGCCGATGGCGTCGAGACCGAGCCCCCGACTGTGTACTCAGACGGCTACACAGGCGATCTGTACTTGGACAAGGCAAACGAGGTCGAGGCGTACGACGCGGCGTTCACAGACACCTGGGACAAGGCACTCACAGAGCAGGCGTCAAGGCGCCTGATCACCGAACAGGTAGGGAGTTATGAACAGGGTTGACCTCTCGAACGCGGCATGGTTCAAGTCCAGCCGCAGCAATGGGCAATCAGCGTGTGTGGAAGTCGCGTTCTTGAAGAGCGGCATAGTCGCGGCCCGGGACAGCAAGGCGGACGACGGGCCAGTCCTGGTCTTCACCGCCCAGGAGTGGACAGCGTTCGTCAGCGGAGCGGCCAACGGTGAGCTTGGCCGGGCCTAGCAGACGGCCAGCCGCGCCGACCACGAAGAGGCTCCCACCGTGATCATGGTGGGAGCCTCAGTCTGTGTTGCCAGCCTCACACAGCTCGATAGCCGATCACCGCAGACGGAAGCTAGCTCAGGGTGAGCAGGGACTCACGGACTGCCGCCATCCATCTGCGCAGGTCAGAGCGGTCCCAGAAAATAGCCGGTTAGGCGTATGAAGGATCAGGATAAAAGCCAGGGATGGAGCTGCCGTCCGCGGATCCTGAGGTAGGGGCGCTCATGATCTCCGATGTCCCATATCTGCTCGGCCGTGCTGTACTGCGCTGCGCCTTTGCGGTGCCTCGCGGTGAGGGGGGCGTAAGCAGTTTGCCGTACAGGAGCCGCAGTGCAACCCGGAGCGCGCTGTCAAGGTCTATCAGACCGGCCCGCTGCCGCCCGCCCACAGCTCCCGCCACCACTCTCCCGTGCGAGCGCCACGAAGCCGTACGAGCGGCGACGGCCCGCCTGGTCCCGCCCCGCCTAGGTTCAGCAGACCTACTTTGGCACGCTCAGGTGCCTTTTCCGTTGCCAATACTGGAACCCATGGACCGCAACACCGAGCTCAGTGAGTTCCTGCGGAGCCGCAGGGCACGCCTGAGCCCCGGCGACGCGGGCGTGAGCGCGAGCAACGACAGCCCCCGTCGCGTGCCGGGGCTGCGTCGCGAGGAGCTGGCGCAGCTGGCCGGGGTGAGCACGGACTACTACACGCGTCTGGAACAGGGCCGTCACCTCAATGTGTCGGAGACGGTGCTGGACGCCGTGGCCCGCGCTCTGCGGCTGGACGAGACCGAACGCGCGTACCTCTTCGAACTGACCCGGCCGCGCCCCCGGCGCACGGTGCGCCGCCGACCGCCCCGCCCCCAGCGGGTGCGGCCCGGGGTGCACGCGCTGCTGCGCACGCTGGACGGGGTCTCACCGGCCTTCGTCCTCGGGCGCAGGGGCGATGTCCTGGCCTCCAACCAGCTGGCCCGGGCGCTGATCATCGACTTCGAGGCGCTCCCGTACCACGAGCGGAACATGGCCCGTTTCATGTTCCTCGACGAGGCGGCCCGTTCGCTGTGGCCGGAGTGGGAGACGGTCGCGGCGGAGATGGTGGCGTCCCTCCGGCTGGAGGCGGGGCGTCATCCCGACGATCCCCGGCTGACCGAACTCGTGGGCGAGCTCACCATCAAGAGCCCCGAGTTCCGCAAGTGGTGGGCCGACCACAACGTGCGGGAGAAGACCCACGGCGTCAAGCGCTACCACCATCCGGTGGTCGGGGACATGACGCTCTCGTACGAGAACGTGACCGTCCCCGGCGATCCCGACCAGGCCCTCTGCATCTACACGGTCGAGCCCGGCTCCCCCTCCGAGGCGGCCCTGCGGCTGCTGGCGAGCTGGACCGCGACTCCCTCGGCCGATCCTTCCGCGCCCTCGTCCGAAGCGCGTCCTACGGGGGGACCGCCCTCCGACGTTTCCCCCTGATC
>NZ_JAEEAP010000211.1 GCF_016103465.1 Streptomyces sabulosicollis | reverse complement strand
CCCCACCATCAGCACCGTCCTCTTCCGCCCCACCGGGGCACCGCCCGCCGCCGTGGCCGCGCTGCGCCGCCGCCTCCTCCACCACGGGGCGGCCGTCCTCGGCCGCGCCGCCACCCCCGAGGGACTGTGGCTCAAGGCCACCGTTCTCAACCCGCACACCCAGCCCGACGATCTGCGCGGGCTGCTCGAACTCGTGGAAGGCAACACCACCCCATGAGCACCGCACAACCCGCCAACCCCGGTCCCGCCGACGCCGCCGGTTCCGCTTCCGCCGCCGACCGGCCCGTGGACCTGGCCGGTATCGGGGTCGGCCCGTTCAACCTCTCCCTCGCCGCGCTCGCCCAGGGCGTCCCCGCCCTGCGTACCGCCTTCTACGAGCAGCGGCCCGCCTTCCACTGGCACCCCGGCCTCCTCATCGACGGCGCGACCATCCAAGTCCCCTTCCTCGCCGACCTGGTGACCCTCGCCGATCCGGGCAGCCCCTGGACCTTCCTCCAGTACCTCAGGGCCCATGAACGGCTCTTCCCCTTCTACGTCGCCGAGCGCTTCCACATCGAGCGCGCCGAGTACGACGCGTACTGCCGCTGGGTCAGCGAACAGCTCCCCGGACTCCACTTCGACCACCGCGTCGACGCCGTCCGCTGGGACCACGAATACGAGCTGTTCGAAATCTCCTTCACCCGGCCCGGCCCGGCCGCCGACGCCCCCGGCACGACCGGAACCGACGAGGAGGGCAGGGCCCTCGACCGCGCCTACGCCCGCAACCTCGTCCTCGGCGTCGGCACCGAGCCGTACATCCCCGAACCCCTGCGCCCGCTCGCCGACGCCCCCAACGTCCCCGTCCTCCACTCCTCCGACTACCTCGAACACCGCGAGCGGCTCCTGGCCACCGGCCACGTCACCGTCATCGGCTCCGGCCAGTCCGGCGCCGAGGTCTTCCTCGACCTGCTGCGCAACCGCCCCCGGGGCGCCGAAGGGCTCCACTGGATGGCCCGCACCCCCGCCTTCGCGCCCATGGAGTACGGCAAGCTCGGCCTGGAGCAGTTCAGCCCCGACTACACCCGCTACTTCCACACCCTGCCCGAGCCCGTCCGCGACCAGCTGCTGCCCCGCCAGTGGCAGCTCTACAAGGGCATCGCACACGAGACCCTCGACGCCATCCACCACGAGCTCTACCGCCGGGCCCTGCACTCCGACGGCTGGCCCGGCGCCGTCCTCACCCCCGGGGTCACCGTCCGCACCGCCGGCCGGATCGCCGCCGCCCGCCTCGAACTCCACCTGGAACACACCGAGCAGGGCACCCGGGCCCGCCACACCACCGAGGCCGTCGTCCTCGCCACCGGCTACCGCGAGCGCCGCGTCGACACCCTCCTCGCCGCCCTCGACCCCTACATCCGCCGGGACGCCTCGGAGCGCCCCCGTGTCGACGCCGACCACCGCCTGGTCCTCGACCCCATGATCAAGGGCTCGGTGTACGTCCAGAACGCCGAGCGCCACACCCATGGCGTCGGCACCCCCGACCTCGGCCTCGCCGCCTGGCGCTCCGCCGTCATCCTCAACTCGCTGCTAGCGGACCCCGCCTACCGGCTGCCGTCCCGCACCGCGTTCACCGCCTTCGGCCTCCAGCCGTCGGGGCGGTGCGGCAGCGTCATCGGCCATCCGCACCTCCCCGACCAGCGCACCCCTCTCGCCCCGACGCGCACCTGACCGCGGAGGACGCGCCAGGAACGCGCTAGAACACCGGAGCGCCGTCGCGGGTCAGCCTCCAGTCCACCGACCCGAACCGCGACACATCGATCGTGCCCTCCGCCTGCACCCAGGCGATGATCGTGTTCCGGATCTCCTCCGAATGGGCCCACACCTGCTTCGCGGAGGCCACATGCGGGAAGTTGCCGCCCCCGCTCGCCCGGTAGTTGTTGACCGCCAGCACGAACCGCGCCTTCTCGTCGATCGGCTTGCCGTCGAAGCTGAGCTTCGCGATCCGCGAGCCCGGCGCCTTCGCGATGTCGATCTCATAGGTGAGGCCGCCGACCGCGTCGTAGTTGTAGTCCGGGATGTCCGAGGCGTTCGTGAGCTTCGCGGGGTCCACATCGCCGCCCGCCGGGGTCTGGACGTAGTAGCGCGCCGAGAACTCCAGGTAGTCCTTGAGCTGGGCGCCCGTCAGCACCCGCGCCTCCAGGGTGTTCTCGAACGGGTACAACCCCGCCACCTGCCGGATCGTGACCTCACCGGCCGGGATCGCCGCCGTACGGGAGAAGCAGGACGCCTGCGAGACCACCGGCAGGTCCGCGTACTCCGTCCCCGCCAGCGCCGCCTTCACCGTCTCCGTCTGCACATGGTTGATGAAGTCGACGATCGGCGCGTCCTTGTAGGGCGCCTCGGTGGCCGTCATCGCCGCCGAGCAGGTGCCGATGACCTGGTTCACATAGCCGACGACCTTCTTGTGTTCGGCGTCGAGCAGCCGCACGATCCGCGGGTCCTCCTCGGCCGTGTTGGAGTTCAGCACCTCGGCCGACACCGACGCCACCTGCCAGCGGCCCCGCTCCCACTCCAGCTCGAAGTCGAAGAGGGTGAGCCGCTGGCCCCACTTCAGCGGCTCCGACAGCACGACCTCGCGCCCGGTCTCCCCGTTGACCACCCGTGACTCGGGGATCTCCACATGCGCGTGGCCCACCAGGATCGCGTCGATCCCCGCCACCTTCTCGGCCACCAGCGCCGCCGCGTTCTCCACATACGGCACCTGGTCGCCGTAGCTGGAGGTGCCGCTGGTCCCCGAATGCGCCGAGACGATCACCACGTCCGCGCCCATCGACCGCAGCCGCGGCACCCACTTCGCGGCCTGCTCCTCCAGCCCCGGGAAGGTCATCTTGCCCTGCACATTGACCTTGTCCCAGATCGCGATGCCCGGATTGGTCAGCCCCAGCACCGCCACCTTCACATCCCGTCCGAACGGGGTGCGCAGCCGCGTCATCCAGTACGGCGGGAAGGCGGGCCGCAGCGTCTTCGCGTCCAGCGCGTTCGCCCCCAGCAGCGGGAAGTCGCACTGCTCCTCGAACTTCCGCAGCACCGGGATGCCGTAGTTGAACTCGTGGTTGCCCAGCGCCGCCGCGTCATAGCCGATGGCGTTCATCGCCCGCGCCATGGGGTGCACCGGGCCGCCCGCCCCGGTGATCGGGTCCACCCGGGCGTAGTAGTAGGACAGCTGGGTGCCCTGGATGGTGTCGCCCGCGTCGATCAGCAGTGTATTGCGGCGCCCCTTCTCCGCGCGGACCCGGTCGACCAGCGTGGAGATCTTCGCCAGGCCCACATCGTTGTGCGCCGTGTCGTCGAACTCGGCGTCGGTGAAGTAGTCCCAGTTGAAGACGTTGCCGTGCAGATCGGTCGTGCCCATCACGGTGAAGGCGTACCGCCGCCGGGGCCGCCCGTGGCCCCGCGCCTCGGCCGGAACGGAGGCCGCGGCGGAGGCGAGGGCGGCCCCCGCACTGGTCGCCGCGGTGCGGCCGAGGAACTTCCGACGGTTGAGCGGCATGGCTGATCTCCCCTGAGATACCTGCGAATTGGGCACAACGCGCGTAGATTCTGGCCCAACCGCACCGCTTCGCACCAGCCCTCGCACATCCGACCGGGAGCCGCCATGGACCAGCCGACCCAGCCGACCCAGCCCGCCCGGCCCAGCGGGCCGCCGCAGCCCGCCGCCCCCGTGCCCTACGGCACCCCCGACACCCCGCGCGTCGCCGTCCGCGGCGAGGCGACCCTGGAGGTCGACCCCGAGATCGCCCGGCTCACCATCACCGTCAGCGCCCGCGGCGCCGACCGGCGCGCCGCGCTGGAGGACCTCACCCGCCGCAACAACCAGGTCCTGGAGCTGGTGAAGCCCTACGGCGAAGCGGTCGAGAAGCTGGAGACCGGCGCCTTCTCGGTCACCCCCGAGATCAACCCCAAGAGCCGCCACGAGCGCGTACGGGCCTACCACGGCCGGGTGCACCTCACCGCGACACTCACCGACTTCACCGCCCTCGGCGAGCTCACCACCCGCCTCGCCGACCTCGAGCTCACCCGCGTCGACGGCCCCTGGTGGGGGCTGCGCCCCGACTCGCCCGCGTACGGCCGGGCCCGGCAGCAGGCGGTGCGCGAGGCGGTACAGCGGGCCCGCGAGTACGCCGGGGCGCTCGGCGCCCGGCTGGTGGCGCTCACCGAGCTCGCCGACCTCGACGCGGAGCAGGGCCCGCTCCAGCCGGTGGCGGTCGCCTCCCCGCGCGCCCGGTCCGGCTACGGCGGCCCGGCCGACCGGGACGCCGTCGCCGCGCTCGACCTCGAACCGCAGCGCCAGACGGTGTACGCGCACGTCAGCGCGCGCTTCACCATGACCCCGCCCGCGCTCTGAGACGCCTCCTCAGGAGCCGCGGAACCACCCTCCGAAACGCTCATCGGAGCGGCCTCCTGCACGTTTCATTAGTTGTCAATAACCTGCCATCCGAAGGCCATGGAGGAGTGTGAAGTTCTCGGTTCTTTACTCGCCGGTAAGTCATAGGCTCGGCAGCATGCGCCGAGCAAAAATCGTCTGTACTTTGGGACCCGCCACCGACTCGTACGAGCAGATCAAGGCACTCATCGAGGCCGGAATGGACGTGGCCCGATTCAACCTCAGCCACGGCACATACGCCGAGCACGAGGAGCGTTATCGGCGAGTGCGCAAAGCCTCGCTGGAAACCGGCCGCAGCGTCGGCATCCTCGCCGACCTTCAAGGTCCGAAGATTCGGCTCGGCCGTTTCCGTGAAGGTCCCGTACTCCTTGAACGCGGGGATGAGTTCACCATCACCGTCGAGCCCATCGAGGGCGACCGGTTCCGCTGCGGCACCACCTACGAGGGGCTGGCCGCCGACGTCAGCAAGGGTGAGCGGATCCTCGTCGACGACGGCCGGGTCACCCTCGAGGTCGTCGATGTCGACGGACCCCGGGTGCACACCATCGCCATCGAGGGCGGCATGATCTCCGACCACAAGGGGCTCAACCTCCCCGGTGTGGCCGTCTCCGTCCCCGCGCTGTCCAAGAAGGACATCGAGGACCTGCGCTGGGCCCTGCGCATCGGCGCCGATGTCATCGCCCTCTCCTTCGTCCGCAACGGCAACGACGTCGTGGACGTCCACCGGGTGATGGACGAGGAGGACCGCCGGCTCCCCGTCATCGCCAAGATCGAGAAGCCGCAGGCGGTGGAGAACCTCGAGGGCATCGTCGATGCCTTCGACGGCATCATGGTCGCCCGCGGCGACCTCGGCGTGGAGATGCCGCTGGAGCAGGTGCCGATCGTCCAGAAGCGCGCGATCAAACTGGCCAAGCGGAACGCCAAGCCGGTGATCGTCGCCACCCAGATGCTCGACTCGATGATCGAGAACTCCCGCCCCACCCGGGCGGAGGCGTCCGACGTCGCCAACGCGGTGATCGACGGCACGGACGCGGTGATGCTCTCGGGCGAGACCAGCGTCGGCAAGTACCCGATCGTCACGGTCAAGACGATGGGCCGCATCGTCGCCGCCGCAGAGGAGGACATCCTCGCCAAGGGCCTGCCCCCGCTCACCGAGCGCAACAAGCCCCGCACCCAGGGCGGCGCGGTGGCCCGCGCGGCGGCCGAGATGGGGGACTTCCTCGGCGCGAAGTTCCTCGTCGCCTTCACCCAGTCCGGCGACACCGTCCGCCGCCTCTCCCGCTACCGCTCCCCGATCCCCCTGCTGGCCTTCACCCCGGAACCGGGCACCCGCTCTCAGCTCAATCTGACCTGGGGTGTGGAGACCTTCCTCGGCCCGAAGGTCGATTCCACGGACGAGATGGTGGCCCAGGTGGACGAGGAACTGCTGCGCCTCGGCCGCTGCAGGAAGGGCGACCTGGTCATCATCACCGCCGGTTCCCCGCCCGGCGTCTCCGGCTCCACCAACCTGGTCCGCGTCCACCACATCGGCGCGGACGACCTGAGGTAGCCGACCCTCGCTCCCCGGGGCCGAAGTGCTGGGCTCAGTACTTCGGCCCGACGTGCCTGTCCATGAGGGCGACGGAGGCACGGCGGGCGACGGAGATGTTCCATGCGTTGGTCTGCCGCCATGCGACCCCAAGCTGGTCGAGCGTGTCGGTGAAAAGCTTCCGGATGTCGTCGGACCGGTTGGTGAAGAAGTACCGGGGGTACTCATAGCGCTTGAGTTCCCCGGCGACGACCTTCGTCGTCCAGTTGGTGATCCGGCAGCCGTCGGAGTGCACCAGCCCCCGGACGAACTCCCAAGGGCGGGCGGTGACGATCTCCTGCTGCCAAGGCTCCAGAGCGATGCGCCGGTTGTGCTTCTTACCCGGCCCATGTTGGGGGAGCAGACACGGCCAGTGTTTGCTGTAGCCGGTCACCATGACGCACCCCTGCCGCTGGAGGCGGTAAACGCTGTTGTCGGGCCGAACGGCGCGCATGGCCTTCGCGCAGGAATCGATGAGGCCCGGCCAGGCATCCGCACATGCGATGCGCAGGAAGCAGAGGCCGTTTCGCAGGCGGCTGATGCAGCCATCGCCGAGGTAGAGCCCGAGTAGATAGGCATAGGCGGCGGTATCTTCCGGCGGCCGTGGGTCAGGCGCGCATCTGGGACAGTCCGTCATACGGGAGAGGGGCTCCAGCCGAACCCGCCAGGCGCGGATTGCGTAGCGGGATATCCCCGTCTGTTTGCTCACGGAGTTGAGGCTTCGGCCTTGGGCGACGAGAGCGAGAGCATGTCTACGTGTTTCGAGGTCGTACACACATGCGAGCGTGGCGGCAAAACGGCCTTTGCGCGCAGAAACCCAAGCTTCGTTCACTTCATTGAGTGAAAAGGCTCGATCCCTTTGCAGGCTTGGAATCGAAGGAAAAGTGCCCCGGGTCGGACTCGAACCGACACTGTATGGGTTTTGAATCCATTGCCTGCTGCCAAATTGGGCTACCGGGGCCAACGGTTCGAAGGTCATCAACGACCCGCTGCGCGTACACCATACCGCAGCTAGGTAGGCTCGTGGTGCCCCCGCCTGTCAGGAAACCGAGGAGCACAGTGAGCACCGCTGACGCCCCCGACGCGCAGTCGCACGTCCCACCGCAGACAACCCGCGTCGTCATCGCCGAGGACGAGGCCCTCATCCGCCTCGACCTGAAGGAGATGCTCGAGGAGGAGGGGTACTCCGTCGTCGGCGAGGCGGGCGATGGTGAGACGGCTGTCGCGCTCGCCCAGGAGCACCGCCCCGACCTCGTCATCCTCGATGTGAAGATGCCGGTCCTCGACGGCATCTCCGCCGCCGAGCGGATCGCGGCCGACCGCATCGCCCCGGTGCTGATGCTGACCGCATTCTCCCAGCGCGAGCTGGTCGAGCGGGCCCGGGACGCCGGGGCGATGGCGTATCTCGTGAAGCCGTTCAGCAAGAGCGATGTGGTTCCGGCCATCGAGATGGCCGTCTCCCGCTTCACCGAGCTGAAGACCCTGGAGCAGGAGGTCGCCGACCTCTCCCAGCGGCTGGAGACCCGGAAGCTGGTCGACCGGGCGAAGAGCATCCTGCAGACGCAGTACGGGCTGACCGAGCCCGCCGCCTTCCGCTGGATCCAGAAGACCTCGATGGACCGCCGGCTGTCGATGCAGCAGGTGGCCGAGGCCGTCATCGAGGACGCGGCGGAGAAGAAGGCCGCCAAGGAGGAGTAGCGGAGGAAAGGGGCCCGCACCGCCGCTTTTCGCGGTGCGGGCCCCTTTCGTCGGCCGTCAGTCCTCGCCGAGGTACGCCTTCCGCACCGACTCGTCGTGCAGCAGGGCCTGGCCCGTTCCCGACAGCACGATCTTGCCGATCTCCATCACATGGCCCTGGTCGGCCAGTGACAGGGCCGCCTGGGCGTTCTGCTCGACCAGCAGGATCGTCGTGCCCTGGGACTTGAGCTCGGCGATGGTCTGCATGATCTTCTGCATCATGATCGGCGAGAGGCCCATCGAGGGCTCGTCGAGCATCAGCAGCTTGGGCCGGGACATCAGGGCCCGCCCCATCGCGAGCATCTGCTGCTCACCGCCGGAGAGGGTGCCGGCCGCCTGGTTGCGGCGCTCGCCGAGGATGGGGAAGAGCTCGTAGGCGTGCCGGATGTCGGCGGCTATGCCGTCCGCGTCCTTCCGGAGGAACGCTCCGAGCTGGAGGTTCTCGGCGATCGACAGCCGCGGGAAGATATGCCGCCCCTCGGGCGAGTGGGCCAGCCCCAGGGCGACGATCTTGTGCGCGGGAACGTTCCGCAGTGGTTTGCCGTCGAAGCGGATCTCCCCGCCGAGCGGCTGGAGCAGGCCGGACAGGGTGCGCAGCGTGGTCGTCTTGCCCGCGCCGTTGGTCCCGATGAGGGTGACGACCTGGCCGGCCTCGACGCTGAACGAGATGCCCTTGACGGCCTCGATCTTGCCGTAGGCGACCCGCAGGTCCTCGACCTCGAGCAGTGCGGTCACTGTCCGTCCTCCGTACGTGCTGTGGTGCCCCGCTGGGCCTCGTCCTGCGCGGCCCCGCCCGTGGCTCGGGGCGCGGCCCCGGCCTCCGCGGCCTCGACCTCGGCGGCCTCCTCCGCGCCCGGCGCGCCCTCGAACGGGGTGCCGAGGTAGGCGGCGATGACGCGCTCGTCGCTCTGGACGACCTCCGAGGTGCCCTCGACGAGCTTCTGGCCCTGGACGAGCACGGCGACCCGGTCGCAGAGGTTGAAGATGAAGCGCATGTCGTGCTCGATGACGAGCACGGCGGTGCCCAGGTCCCGGATGGCGAAGACCAGTTCCTCGGTGGCGCGGGTCTCCTGGGGGTTCATTCCGGCGGTGGGCTCGTCGAGCAGCAGCAGTCCGGGGTCGCTGGCGAGGGCGCGGGCGATCTCCAGCTTGCGCTGTTCGCCGTAGGGGAGGTTGCGGGAGAGGTGGTCGGCCTTGTCGGCGAGGCCGGTGAACTCCAGGAGTTCCATGGCGCGGGTCTTGGAGGCGGCCTCGGCGCGCTTGAACCCGGGGCCGCGCAGGAGGGCCGACCACAGGCCCTCCCTGGTGCGGGTGTGGCGGCCGACGAGGACGTTCTCCAGGACCGTCATATTGGCGAAGAGCCGGATGTTCTGGAAGGTGCGCGCGATCCCCGCCTGGGTGACGAGGTGTGGTTTGGGCGGCAGTACGGTGCCCTGGTAGGCGACGCTGCCCTCGGTGGGGACGTAGAGACCGGTGAGGCAGTTGAAGAAGGTGGTCTTGCCCGCGCCGTTGGGTCCGATGAGGCCGACGATCTCGCCGGGGTGGACGTCGAGGTCGACCGACTGTACGGCCGTGAGCCCGCCGAAGCGCATGGTGACGCCGGTGGCGGTGAGCACGGGGGAGGTCGTGGTGGTGGTCATCGCTGTCATGCCTCCGCCTTGGTGACGCCGACGGCACTGTCCTTGAGTCCGGTGGCGCCGGGGACGTCGAGCTGGCCGGTCTCGTGGTATTCGAGCTGCTGCCGCCGGTTGGGGACGATCCCTTCGGGGCGGAAGCGCATCAGCAGGATGAGCGCGATACCGAAGGCGAGGAGCTGGTAGTCCTGGAGGAACTCCAGCTTCTTGGGGATCAGATAGAGCAGGGTGGCGCCGAGCAGCGGGCCGCCGATGGTGCCCATGCCGCCGAGGATGACGGCGGCCACCAGGAAGGTGGAGTTGGGCGGGACGGGCCCGGCGAAGACGTACTGCTCGGGGACGACCGTGGACTGGAAGTGGGCCCATACGGCACCGGCGACCCCGGCCAGGGTGGCGCCGAGCGCGAAGGCGATGAGCTTGACCCGGAACCCGTTGATGCCCATGGCGGTGGCGGCGGTCTCGTCCTCGCGGATGGCGACCCAGGCGCGGCCGATGCGGGAGTTGCCCGCGCGGCTGAAGATCAGCACGACGAGTACCGTGACCAGCAGCATCAGCAGGTAGTAGTTGCCGTTGGAGTCGAGGGTGAGCCCGCCGACGCTGTGGTCGTCGTTGAAGTTGAACCCGAAGATCTCCAGCGGGGGGATGTTGGGGATGCCGTCCGGGCCGTTGGTGACGGAGGGGCCGGAGGTGCCGTCGAGGTTCAGCATGGCGAGACGGAAGATCTCTCCGAAGCCGAGGGTGACGATGGCGAGGTAGTCGCCGCGCAGCCGCAGGGTGGGGGCGCCGATGACCACGCCGAAGATCAGGGAGACCACGCCGCCGGTGATCACGGCGGCCCAGAAGGGGAACTTGACGTCGATGGTCGAGGCGGTGGACCCGGAGACCAGGGCGGCGGTGTAGGCGCCGACGCCGAGGAAGGCGACGTACCCGAGGTCGAGGAGGCCCGCGAGGCCGACGACGATGTTCAGGCCGAGGGCGACGGTCGCGAAGATGGCGATGTTGACGCCGAGTTCGGTGAAGCTGGACTTGTCCTGGAAGAAGGGGAAGACGATCGCGGTGATCAGCGCCGCGACCAGGGTGACGGAGCGGTAGGTGCTGGTGAGTTCGCTGATCCGGCCGATGAGCCCGGCCTTGGCCAGGGCGACGGCGGCGAATCCGACGGCGATGAGAAAGCCGAGGAACGGCTCGGGGTGGTCGGCGTCGGTCTGGATGCCGTAGTTGACCACGTACAGGCCGACGGCGAAGACCGCCGCGATGATCAGGATCTCGGCCCAGGAGGGCAGCTCCTTGGGGCGGCACAGCGGGCGGCTGTCGTCCGGGAGCAGGAAGGTGGTGGCCACGGGAACGGCGGTCACCACGGCGGCGATCCAGCCGCCGGGTTCCAGGTTGACCAGGCCGTCCAGGTCCACCGCGATGGCGATGACGGTGAACCAGGTGACGGCGAAGGTGCCGAGGGCGAGCAGCCGCAGGGCCTGGGTGGAGCCGCTGGGGGTGAGCCAGCGCAGCCCCTTCAGGTCGAGGGCGGCCAGCGCGAAGACGGCGGTGGCGATGCCGAGGACGAGGGTGAGGAGCTGGAGTCCGCCGGGGTAGCCGTAGAAGGTCAGATCGCCGGGGAATTCGGCGGTCCAGGTCCAGGCGAGGAAGGTGGAGACGACGGCGGCGGCCCCGCCGGCCGCGGTGAGGGCCCGGAGCAGGGTGGTGCGCGGGGCGGTGGCGCCGGCCTTGCGCACGGCGGTGGGCTGGGTCTTGTCGGTGGTCATCGGTTCACTCCCTCACGCCCGGTCCGCTACGCGTTCGCCGAGCAGACCCTGTGGCCTGACCAGCAGGACGACGATGAGCAGGGTGAAGGCCCATACGTCCTTCCAGGCGCCGCCGCCGAGCTGGTCCATCCCGGGGATGTCCTGGATGTACTTGATGGCCAGGGCCTCGACGATGCCGAGGACGACGCCGCCGAGCATGGCGCCGTAGATGTTGCCGATGCCGCCGAGGACGGCGGCGGTGAACGCCTTGAGACCGGCGATGAAGCCCATCTCGAAGTTGATCTGGCCGTACTTGAGCCCGTGGGAGAGGGCGGCGACGGCGGCGAACGCACCGCCGATGGCGAAGGCCATCACGATGATGCGGTCGGTGTTGATGCCCATGAGCTTGGCGGTGTCGGGGTCCTGCGCGGTGGCCTGCATGGCGCGGCCGGCGCGGCTCTTGGAGACGAACAGCCCGAGGGCGAGCATGCACAGCGGGGCGGCGATGAGGAGGAAGGCGTCGCCGCGCTGGATGTGCAGATTGTCGAGGATCTCGAACGAGGAGCCTTCGAACTGCGGGAAGCTGCGGGGCTTCTTGGCGTCGGGGTAGAAGGCCCAGACGGCCTGCTGCAGTGCGATGGACAGGCCGATCGCGGTGATCAGGGGGGCGAGCCGGGGGCCGCCGCGCAGGGGCCGGTAGGCGAAGCGTTCCGCCGCGGTGGCGATGGCGACCGAGGCGACGATGCCGCCGATCAGCATCAGGGGCAGGGCGAGGGAGAGCGCGGTGCCGCTGGGCAGCCAGATGTAGATGGTGAGGGCCCCGAAGCCCCCGATCATGAAGATCTCGCCATGGGCGAAGTTGATGAGCTGGACGATGCCGTAGACCATGGTGTACCCGATGGCGATCAAGCCGTAGAGGGCACCGAGGGTCAGGCCGTTGACCAGCGTTTGCGGCAGTTCGTGCACCGCAGGGCCTCCGATGAGCGTGTCGGATATGACGCCGCGCGAGGGCGATGGGTACGCCCTCGCGCGGATTCGTTTCGTGGGTGTGCGGATCGCCGCCGGGGGTCAGTCCTTGAAGGTCTCGCTCTTCACGGACTTCCAGGCGCCCTTGGTGACCTTGTAGACGGTCAGCTGCTTGTTGGTGGTGTCGCCGTAACTGTCGAAGGAGACCTTGCCGGTGACGCCGTCGAAGGACACCTTCCCGAGCGCCTCGGTGATCTTGGCGCGGGCATCGTCGGAGTCCTCCGGGAGCTTGCCGTCGTTGTCCTCGACCACGGCCTTGACGGCCTGGATGATGGCCCAGCCGGCGTCGTAGGAGTAGCCGCCGTAGGCCGCGTACGGGTCCTTGTAGTGCTGGTCCGCGTAGTTCTTCACGAACGTCTTGGCGGAGTCGAGCTGCTCGACCGGGTAGCCGACGGAGGTGGCGAGGTCTCCGTCGTTGCTGGTGCCCGACGCCTTGATGAAGGCGGGGTCGTAGATGCCGTCGCCGCCCATGATCGGGACCTGTGCGCCGGCCTGCTTGACCTGGTCGGACAGCAGACCGCCCTCGGGGTACTGACCGCCGAAGTAGACCGAGTCGGCGCCGGAGGACCTCACCTTGTTGGCGATGCCGGAGAAGTCGGTCTCCTTGACGGTCAGGTGGTCACGGCCGACGACCTTGCCGCCGAGGCGCTTGAACTCCTCGGCGAAGATGGTGGCGAGGCCGTTGCCGTACGCCTGCTTGTCGTCGACGACGAAGACCTTCCGCTTCTTCGCGTCCTTGTAGTAGTACTGCGCGGCGAAGCGGCCCTGGATGATGTCGGTGGTCGCGGTGCGGAAGTAGGTCTTGAAGGGGCGCGACTTCTTGCCCGAGGCCCAGTCGTCGCCCTGGCTGAGGGCCGGGTTGGTGTTGGCGGGGGAGACCTGGGCGAGGTTGGCTCTGTCGAAGACGCCCTGCATGGACTGGGCGACGCCCGAGTTGAGCGGCCCCACCGCGCCGAGGATCTCCTCGTCGTCGACCATCGAGGTCGCGTTCTGCTTGCCGGAGGAGGGCACGGCCTGGTCGTCGAAGGACTTGACCTTGAAGGTGACCCCGTCCACCTCGTTGTTCTTGTTGGCTATCTTCGCCGCGAGGTCGACGGAGTTCTTGATGCCCTGGCCGAGAGCGGACAGCGAGCCGGTGAGCGGGGCGTCGACACCGATGACCACGGTCGTCTTGCTGTCCTTGCCGCCACTGTCGTCTTTGTTGTCCCGCGACCCGCAGGCGCTGAGCGTGAGGGCTCCCGCAGTGATGGCGGTCGTCATGATGAGCAAGGAACGGTGTCGCACGAGGAATCCTTTCCCTGGCCCGGCACCCCGGGTTCATGGGGTGCCGTGTCCTCGCCGGATGAACCTGGAATGGCCGTGTGGGTGCGGCGTACATCCCACGGGGCCGTGACTGGCTGTGACTCTAAGCGTGGGGCGCGACCGGGGGCAGAGGTCCAGACGATGATGTGACTGTCTTGTTATGACGCGCGTCACCCCGGGATGTCCGTGTAGCGGAACGGAAGGGACGAATGGGGCGCATTTGGGCCAACCGTTAGGTCCGGATCCTGAGAAGGTGCAGTTCCGCTAAGGAGTGCGGTGAGCTTGTGAACGAAGCGCGGAGGCGCGTGCGCGGATGAGCATGACAAGATCGATTTTGGAGCCGCCGAAGTTGCTGAAAGTGTGATCTTATATTGCGTCAGCGTTACGCAGTGTTACGGCCAGCGGTGCTGGTCCGGGGCCCGTCGGGCGTGGGGAACGGCGTTCCGGAACGCGGCCGGGCCGGTGTGGCTCAGGTCGGCGGCCGCCAGTTCCCGGAGCTGTGGGTGGCGCCGTTCGCGGCCGCGCAGCGGCGCTCGGACAACCGTTTGATCAGCGCTTCGGCCGCCGGGGTGCCATGCCGCTTCCGCTCGGCGCGCGCGGCCTGGACGATGTCGTCGTAGATCTCGTACTGCTCGTTGGAGAGCCCCTTCTGCTCCCAGTCGAGCCCGGCCCAGCGGCCGCCGGTGAGGTCCTGCTCGGCCCAGTAGGCGATGAGGTCGGCGCACAGCCGCACGGGGGAGGGGGCCTGGGGCTGTCTCTTATACAAATCTGACGCTGCCGACGACTAGTCGAGTGTAGAT
>NZ_JAEEAP010000210.1 GCF_016103465.1 Streptomyces sabulosicollis | reverse complement strand
GCCCAGCACCCCCGGCACCCGGCCGGCCAGCGCCCACCCCGCGCCCCGCAGGTCCAGGTGGCCGCCCTCCAGCACCAGCACCGCGGCCGTGACCCCGGTGGCGAGCAGCAGGACCGCCACCGGGGTGAGCGCTGGGTCGAATATCGCGATCACCGGGGCGGCCAGCAGGCCGAGCCCGAAGCCGATGGACACCTGGAGCAGCGCCCCGACCGCCACCGTGATGAAGAGCAGGGTGAACTCCGGCGGGCTCATGCTTCCGTCGGCCCGGCGCCCAGCGGGAAGTGGCACAGGCCCTCGTGCGGCACCCGCCCGGTGTCCCCGGTGCCGTCGCGGGTCACGGCAGGAGGCGCGAGCTCGGCGCACCGGGCCGCGCTCTTCCAGCAGCGGGTGCGGAACCGGCAGCCCGACGGGATGTCGTACGGGGAGGGGATCTCCCCGCGCAGCTGGATCTCCTCGTCCTGGGTCTCCCCGGAGACGTCGAGGGTGGGCGCGGCGGACATCAGGGCGGCGGTGTAGGGATGTACGGGGCGGTCGAAGACGTCCTCGGTCGGGCCGTGCTCGATGACCTTGCCCAGGTACATCACCATCACCCGGTCGGAGACGTGCCGCACCACCGACAGGTCATGGGAGATGAAGACGTAGGAGACACCGAGCCGTTCCCGCAGCTCGGAGAGCACATTGAGCACTTGGGCCTGCACCGACAGATCCAGCGCGGACACCGGCTCGTCGCACACGATGAGGTCGGGGTCGAGCGCCAGCGCACGGGCGATGCCGATGCGCTGCCGCTGCCCGCCGGAGAACTCGTTCGGGTAGCGGTGGGCGTCGCTCTCCCGCAGTCCGACGAGGGACAGCAGCTCACGGACCCGCCGCTGCCGCGCCTGTGCCGTGGGCACGATGTCGCGGTGGGTGCGCCATGGCTCGCCGATGAGGTCGGCCGCGGACATCCGGGCGTTGAGCGAGGCGAAGGGGTCCTGGAACACCATCTGCACCCGGCGCCGCCAGGCCAGCAGCTCCTTGCCCTTGAGGGTGAACGGATCGGTGCCGTCGAAGTGCACGGTGCCCGAGTCCGGCCGCTCAAGACCGAGCACCACGCGGGCCAGGGTCGACTTGCCGCATCCGGACTCGCCCACCAGCCCGAGCGTCTGCCCGCGCTCGACCCGCACATCGACTCCGTCGAGCGCGGTGAGGCGCCGACGGCCGTGGCCGAACGACTTGGTCACGCCGCGGACCTCGAGCAGCGGCGGGGGAGCGGCCGAGCCATCGGCCCGCGGGTCGGCGGCGGTGGCGTCGGTGAGGGGCGTCTCAGCCACGGTCGAGCTCCTCGGAGAAGTGGCAGGCGGCCGAACGCGAGGCCCCGGCGGATACCAGCTGAGGGCGCTCCCGGGCGCAGCGCTCCTGGGCCAGCGGACACCTGGCCTGGAAGACACAGCCGGGCGGGACCGCGCTGAGCTGGGGCGGGCTCCCCGGTACGGCGGGCAACGGGCGGCCCCTGACGGCGTGTTCGGGGACCGAGTCCAGCAGCCCCTTGGTGTAGGGGTGGCGCGGGCGGGAGAACACCTGCGCCACCGGGCCGGTCTCCACCACGTTGCCCGCGTACATCACCACGACGTCGTCCGCGCGCTGGGCCACCACCGCCAGATCGTGGGTGATCAGCACCAGCGCCATGTCCCGCTCGGTCTGCAGATCCCGCAGCAGCCGCATGATCTGCGCCTGCACGGTGACGTCCAGCGCCGTCGTTGGCTCGTCGGCGATCAGCACATCGGGGTCCAGCGCGACGGCCATCGCGATCAGCAGCCGCTGGCGCATGCCGCCGGAGAACTGATGCGGATACGCGCGGGCCCGCAGCCGCGGCTCGGGGATGCCGACGCGGGTCATCAGCTCGACCGCCTTCTCCCGGGCGTGGCGGCGCGACATCCCGCGATGGATGCGGAACGGCTCGGCGAGCTGCCTGCCGACCGGCTGTACGGGGTTGAGCGCGGTCAGCGCGTCCTGGAAGACGATCGACAGGGCAGGACCGGCGAGCTTCCTGCGCCCCGCCTGGCCCAGCCGCAGCACATCGGTGCCGGACACCTTCACGGTTCCGCCCGTCACCTCGGCGGTCGGGTCGAGCAGGCCGACGATGGACAGCGCGGTCATCGACTTCCCGCAGCCGGACTCGCCCAGCAGCGCCAGCGTGCGCCCCTTGCGCACCTGGAAGGCGACGCCGTTCACGGCGCGTACCGTCCCGGAGGGAGTGCGCAAGTCGACGCAGAGCCCCTCGACCTCGAGCGCGGGGTGGCCGGTCCCGGCGGGCGCGGGCAGGGTGGAGGACTTCACGCGATCATCTCCGAGGGAACAGCGGCCCGGTTGCCGCGCCGCTTCCTGGGCAACGTCAGACGCCAGCGCTGGGCCGGGTCGGTGGCCAGGCGGACCCAGGCGGCGAGCACCGTGGCCGACACCGTGGTGAGCACGATCGCGACACCCGGCAGCACGGCGATCCACCAGGCCGTCTGGAGGTACTGGCGCCCTTGCGCCACCATCAGCCCCCAGCTCACGTCGGGGGGCTGGATGCCGATGCCGAGGAAGCTCAAGGACGACTCGGTCAGCATCACGAAACAGAAGTCGAGCGTGGCCACGGTCAGCAGCGTCGGCAGCGCGATCGGCAGAATGTGCCGGCAGATGATGTTCCGGCTCGGTGTGCCGAAGGTCCGGGCCGCGTCCACGAACAGACGGCTCCTCAGCTCGGCCGACTCCGCGCGGGCGGTGCGCAGGTACACCGGGACGCGCGCGATGGCGAGGATCAGCACGATGTTCATCGCGCTGGGCGCGAAGACGTACAGCACGACCACCGCGATCAGCAGGGACGGGAAGCTGAGGATGACATCGGCGACGCGCATCGCGACGTTCTCCCGCATTCCCCCGTGGTAGCCCGCCCACAGCCCCAGTGCCGAGCCGATCAGCAGCGAGCACAGCACCGCGGGCACCGCCACGGACAGCGTCGTCCCGGCGGCGTCCACCAGCCGGGCCAGCACGCTGCGGCCCAGCACATCCGTGCCGAGCAGCCCGTAGAAGCCGTGGTCGAGGGAGGGCGGGCGCAGCGAGGCGCGCAGATCCTGCCGTACGGCCCGGTCCCCGATGAACACCCGGCCGAACAGCGCGACGAGGAACACCCCGGCGAGGATGACGGCCGCGACGGCAGCGGCCCGGTCCCGGCCGAGCAGCAGCCACCAGCGGGGCGGGCGGTGGCGCGGCGGAGTGGCCGTACCGGTGGGCCGGTCGGCGGGGTCGGCGGGGTCGGTCATGGTGGCTCCTTCGCTCACGCCGGCACCGCCTGGCGCACTCGGGGGTCGATCAGGGCGTGGCAGACGTCGACGAGGATGTTCAACGCGAAGATCGTCACCGCCGTGAGCAGGACGGCGGCCTGCAACACCGCGAAGTCGCGCTGCAGAATCGAGTCGATCATGAGCTTGCCGATCCCGGGCCAGCCGAAGATCGTCTCCACCACCACCGCGCCGTTGACGAGACCGATGGTGAGATCCCCGGCCACGGTCAGCACGGGGGTGATGGAGTTGCGCAGCGCGTGCCCGAACACCACCCGCTTCGGGCCGGCTCCCTTGCTGCGCGCCACCTTGACGTAGGGAGCGGACAGCGCGCCGACCATGCTGCCGCGCACCACCTGCACCAGCACCCCGAACGGGCGGATCAGCAGGGTGGCGATGGGCAGCACCCAGATCTCGGGGCCGCCCAGGGTGCCGGAGGTCGGCAGCCAGTCCAGCCCCACACCGAAGACCAGCACCCCCACGATCGCGAACCAGAAGTCGGGGATGCTGGCCGCGGTCATCGACAGCAGACCGGCGATCCGGTCGATGAGCGAGTTGGGCCGGTAGGCGGCGAGGCTTCCGACCAGCAGCGCCCCGAGGATCGCCAGGAGCATGGTCATCCCGGCGAGTTGGAGGGTGACCGGGAACGCCTTGAGCACCATGGAACCGGCCGACTCCCCGGTGCGCAACGAGGTCCCGAAGTCGAGTCGCGCGGCGTTGGTGAGGTAGTCCCACAGCTGCACCGGGATGGAGTCGTCGAAGCCGTGGGCGGCGGAGAACTCCGCGCGTTGCTGCGGGGTGGCGCTCAGCGGGAGGTAGAGGTCGACGGGGCTGCCGGTCAGACGGGCCAGGCAGAACACGCCAAGCACCACGAACACCAGCGGGATCGCGCTGGAGATGATGCGCCTGCGCAGGAAGGACGTCATCTCAGTGCCTCCCCGCCTTCGCGGGGCTGACCCCGGCCAGCCGCATCTCGTCGCCGGTGGCGGAGTCCGGCCGGTACCGCACTCTCGGCGACAGCCCCAGCAGCCCGCGCATATGGGCCAGATAGGCGTACTGCGCGACGGTCTCGTTCTGGTAGCCGAGCACCTCGGCGAACGCCTTCTGCCGGGCCTTGCCGGACAGCGCGTCCGCCGCGGCGATGCGCCGGTCGAGCTCCTTGGTGCCGAAGGTGGACTGCGGGCCGTCGCTCACCAGGTACTGACTCGTGGTGAAGGCCGCGTCCCCGGCCTGGTTGCCGTGCATGATCAGCAGCGCCACCGGCCCGACGTCACGGGGCAGCGGACGCAGCTGGTACTGGAGGTGGGTGGCGGTGTCCGCCATGCGGATCCTCACGTTCAGCCCCACCCGGTCCATCTCGTACTGCAGGGCCTCGGCCACGTCCGAGATCCCGGCGAACATGCCGTTGCGCGCCACGAGGGTGATCCGCCGGTGCACGGGGACGCCGTCGGCGGCGGCCTGTTTCACCAGCGCGCGGGCGGCGGCCACGTTGTACGGGGTGGGGGCGAGGTCGTCGTTGTGGCCCACCACGCCGGGCGGGACCAGTTGTGCGGCGGGCCTGGCCAGTCCGCCCAGGAGGGCGTCGATGATGCCCTTGCGGTCGATGGCCATGCCGATCGCCTTGCGCACCCGGACGTCGTCGAGCGGCGCCTCGCGGCCGTCCAGACGCAGGGCGGTCGTCTCGTTGTTGGGATAGGCCACGGTGTTGCCCTTGTCGGCGCTGGTATGGTCCAGCGCCGTCGCGATGTCCGCCTCGCCCTTGTCGATCATCGCGGCGCGGACGCTGGCGTCGCTGCGCCAGACGTACCGGGCCCGGGGGTAGGCGGGTGCCTTCCCCCAGTAGTTCTCGTTCCGGGCGAGGGAGATGGAGACACCGGTCTGCCACGCCTTGACGGCGTAGGGGCCGGTCCCGATCGGTATCCGCACCTTGGCCCCGGTGCTGGTGGTGCGCGGCACGATCTCCACGAAGCTGAGCCGCAGGGGCAGGATGGGGTCGGTCTTCTCGGTGGTGACGGTCAGCCGGGTGGGGCTGACGGCGCGTACGTCGAGCTTCTCGTCGCCGAAGACGTAGCCGTCCACGTTGCAGGCGAGGTCGGAGTTGACGGCGCGGTCGATGGAGAAGGCGGCGTCCTTCGCCGTGAACGGCTGTCCGTTCTGGAAGGTCACGCCCGAGCGGATGTCGAAGGTCCACGTCGTGGGCTTCGTCTGCCGCCAGCCGGTCGCCAGCAGCGGATCCAGTTTCCCCGAGGTGGGGTCGCGTTCCACCAGCGGCTCGGTGATGTTGGAGCGGACGACGACACCGGTCGCGGTCAGCGATGACTCACAGGGCTCCAGCGTGGGGGGCTCCTGGGTGAGGACGACCCGCAGGGTGCGCCCGTCCGCGCTGCCGGCATCGCCCGCCGCGTCACTGTTCGCCACGGCGCACGCGCTGGTCAGCAGCATCGTGCCGGATGTGACAAGGGCGAGCACTGAAGGGGCCCGGCCCTGTTCCCGGCGCGGGCTGGAGGGTACGGAGGACTTCATCGTCGGCGTATCTCCGAGGGTGCTGGCGGGTTGCCGCCCGAGAACGACAGTCGACATGGGCTGTCTACACTTACGTACCCGGTCTGCATTTGTGGACGCCGAAGCTAAACCGGAGGTGCCGGGGCGTCAAGGGATCTGACAACAGCCGCAGGTGAAAAGGTTCTTGGCCGCGGCTTCCCGATCATTGACAGCCTCATCAGCCACGTGCACAAATGAAAACAGCACCTATATATGAGGACGGTGGTCATGGCCAGGACGGCTGCCCCCGGTGGCGACCGGGGGATGCGCATCATGCTCAACCACCGGATCCTGAGCAGGTTCGGCGAGCGGCTGAGGGCACGGACCGGGGACCGGCACGAATGGCTGGACGTCTGCGACTGGGACGCGGCGCGGATCGCCGACGCCATCGCCACCGTCGATGTGTACGTCGGCTCACAGCTCGCCGAGGACCACGCGCGCCGGGCCAGGCGCCTCCGCCTCGTCCATGTCGTCGGCGCGGGCTACGACGGCATCCCCCTGGAGGCGCTGGGGCCCGAGGTGACCGTGGCGAACACCTTCCACCACGGCACATCGATCGCCGAACACGTCCTGATGTGCGTGCTGATGCTGTCCCGGCGGGTGCTCACGGCCGACCGGGAGCTGCGGGCCGGACGGTGGCGGAACGTGGCCGTCGACGCCACCCTCCCCTTCGGGGACACCCTGCGGGGCCGCCGGGTCGGAGTCATCGGCTTCGGCGAGACGGGGACGGAGATCGGCCGGCTGTGCCAGGCGGTCGGCCTGGGTGTGCGGGCCGTGCGCCGCGATCCATCGGCCCCGCTGCCGGACGATCTGCGCCCCGACTGGGTGGGCGGCACGGACCGGCTCCCGGAGCTGCTGGCGGACTCCGACATCGTCGTGGTCACCGTGCCGCTGAGCGCCGCCACCCGCGGACTGATCGGCCCGGCCGAACTCGCCGCGATGGGCCCGCGGTCCCTCCTGGTCAACGTCGCCCGTGGCCCGGTCGTGCAGGAGGAGGCGCTGTACGAGGCGCTGTCCGAGGGCACCATCGCCGGGGCCGCCCTCGATGTGTGGTGGGCGGCCCCGCCACACGCGCCGAGCCGCCTGCCGTTCCACACCCTGCCCAACGTGGTGATGACACCGCACAACTCGGGCCACACGGAGGAGACCTTCGCCGCCCGGGCCACGGACATCGCGGCCAATATCAACCGTCTGGAAGCGGGGAGCCCGCTCAGCGATGTGGTGCGCGCCGGCCGGGTGCGGACCGCGTCCGGCGGCGCCGCGGGGGAGGGTGTCTGAAGCGGCTCAGGGGGCGATGGTGAGGTGGCTGATCAGCCCCTGACGGAGGGTGAAGCGATAGTGGAGGTCGACGGTGCCGCCGGGGAAGTCGCCCTCGAGCCGCTGGGTCACGGTGCAGCGGTCCGGGCCGTTGTGCTCGGCCCCGAGGAACGTGGTGGTGTAGGTGTACTCGGAGGTGGCGTGGTCCAGCCACCGTTCGATGGCCGGGACGCCCTCGTAGGCGCGGCCGTCGTCGACGACCGTCGCGTCCGGCGCCAGCGCGGTGGAGGCGGTGGACGCGTCGTGCTCGTTGTGTGCCTTCAGGTACCGCTTGACGGCGTCGGGCAGATCGGTGGCGTCGAGGGGCGTGGTGTCGTCGGTCATGGCTGCCTCGCTGATGGGTCCGGGGATTGCCGGTCGGTTCTCGGATGGACGGTTCTCAGACGGTGGGTACGGTGCCGCCGTCGATGACGTGCTCGGCGCCGACGATGGCGGAGGCCCGGTCGGAGACGAGGAAGGCGACGAGTTCGGCCACTTCTTCCGGCCGGTTGGGCCGCCCGAGGGGGATGCCGCCGAGGGAGTCCATGACCGACGCCAGAGCCGATTCCCGGTCACCGGTCTGCTCGGCGATGCGGTCGATGAGCGCGTCGGCCGCGCTGGTCCGGATGAACCCGGGGGACACCGTGTTCACCCGCACACCGAACGGCGCCACCTGGTTCGCCAGGCCCTTGCTGTAGGTGCTGAGCGCCGCCTTCGCGGCGGCGTAGGCCAGCGTGCCGTTCCACAGCGGCATCCGCCGCTGGATCGAGGAGACATGGACCACCGCGCCCCCGCCCCGTTCGATCATGCCCGGGATCAGGGCGCGGTCCAGGCGGACGGCGCCGAGCAGATTGTGGTTGAGCTCCTGCTGCCAGATCTCCTCGGACAACGCCTCGAAGCCACCGGCGGGCGCGGCCGAGCCACCGAGCGTATGGACCAGGATGTCCGTGCCGCCCAGCCGCCGCTTCGCCTCCCGCACGAGGTGTTCGGCGCCGTCCGGCGTGGTCAGGTCGGCACCGACGAAGTCGTCGTCGGGGACGTCCTCGGGCTGGGAGCGGGCGGTGACCAGTACGGTCGCACCGGCCGTCCGCAGCCGGGCCGCGATCGCCGCTCCGGTGCCCTTGGTGCCACCGGTGACGAGGGCGCGACGGCCGGAGAGAGAGTCATTGGGGGGTGTGGGCAAGGCTGTCCGTTCCGGAGTGCGCGCAGGGCGCACCCCTTGTGACTGCTAAAATAGAAGCAAGTAACTTTCACTTTAGCAGTAACTCGGGAGGGTGCCGCAATGGCAAGCCGGATCAGGCTGGAGGACCGTGAGTGCCCGCTGTCGACGACGGTCCAGCACGTGGGGGAGTGGTGGACGCTGCTGATCCTCCATGACGCCTTCGACGGCTATACGCGCTTCGACCAGTTCCAGCAGAGCCTGAACATCTCCACCAGCATGCTCACCGCGCGTCTGAAGACCCTGGTGGCGGACGGCCTCCTGGAGCGGCGCCCCTACCAGACCAACCCGGTGCGCCACGAGTACGTGCTGACCGAGCGCGGCCGTTCGCTGCGGCCCGTGGTCGTCGCGCTCGCCGCCTGGGGCAACCAGCACCTCGCGCCGGAGGAGCGCGCCATGATCCTGGTGGACGCCCGGACCGGTGAGGAGGCCGAACCCGTCGTGGTGGACGCGCGCACCGGCCGAAGCCTCGACGACAGTGAGATGTACGTGTTCACCGCGGGCCCGGCCGCGAGCGAGGCGATGCGCGCCCGCTACGCCGAACTGGAGCGGCGGCGCCCCGCGTCCGGCTCTCCCGCGTCTGACCTGGCCTGAGTGGTCTGAGCGGCGAAACACTGGGTAGTGCCCGTGCGCGCGGGCGGCCAGTCGCTGGTCGCTGCTGGTGCTGCAGCAGGAGCCGGGCGGCCCTCGGCCGAAGATCAGCGCGGTCGACGTGGCCGAGCGGACCATGGAAGCCTTGGCGAACGACTGGCCGGAAGTGCTCGCCGGTGAGGAGACCAGGCAGATCCAGGCCGCCTTGTCGTAACCCCTCCGGGCCGAGCCCGGTCCCGATATGTGAGGCGAAGGCGGCGATCGTGTCAGAACAGCGTCAGGACACCACGCAGGGCCAGGACACCGGGCCGGGCCGGGACACCACGCGGGCCGGGCTGATGAGCCGGCCCACACCGCTGGAGGCGGCGCCGCGGCTGGCCACCGCCATCGGTCTCGAGCCCGATGATCTGTGGATCAAGCGCGACGACCTGATCGGTCTGGGCGGCGGGGGCAACAAGGTGCGCAAGCTGGAGTGGACGGCCGGGGCCGCCCGCGCCGAGGGCGCCACCACGCTGGTGACCAGCGGAGCGGCCCAGAGCAACCACGCCCGTCTGACGGCCGCGGCCGGGGCCCGGCTGGGCATGGACGTGGTCCTCGTCCTCGCCGGTGCGCCGAGCGAGGGGATGACCGGCAACATCGTGCTCGACGGTCTCTTCGGGGCCCGCGTCGTGTGGGTGGGCGAGGTGAGCGAGGCGGAACTCGCGGCAGCGGTGGAGGACGTGGCCCGCGAGCTGCGCGAGCGGGGCGCCCGGCCCGCGGTGATCCCCTTCGGCGGTTCCAGTGCGCTGGGTGCCCTGGGCTATGTCGCGGCGGGGACGGAACTCCTGGTACAGGAGCCGGACCTGGCCACGGCGGTCGTGGCAGTCGGATCGGGCGGCACCATGGCCGGTCTCGTCCACGCCCTCGGAGCCGAGCGGGTGCTGGGGGTGCACTGCGGAGCCGTCGCCGATCCCGGGCACACCGTCGGCCACCTGGTCGAGGATCTGGCCGGTCAGCCCGTGGCCACGTCCCTGCGGCTGCGCCTTGACCAGGTCGGGCCCGGCTACTCCGCGCTCACCGAACCGGTCATGGACGCCATCACCACGGCGGCCCGCACCGAAGGCACCGTCCTCGACCCCGTCTACACCGGGCGCGCCCTGGCCGGTCTCATGGCCGCCGTCCACGACGGCCAGGTGCGGCCCGGGCAGCGCACGGTCTTCGTCCACACCGGCGGACTGCCCGGCCTGTTCGGGCACGCCGAGGCGCTTGAGCGGGCGCGCTCCGCCGTGGCCGGGACCGCCGTACGGTGGCCGCGCGGCTGAGCGTCGCACCGGCTCGACCGCGACCCGCTTGACCGAGCCGGTGTCACTCCGCGCCGGACCCTGCTCCCTCGGTGGCATCGGTGGCCTCGGCGACCGCGTCCGCGCACGTGGCGAGTCGGCGGGCCAGGGCGCGCACATGGTCGCGCAGGGCGTCCGGATGCTCGATCACGAACGGGAGGTCCAGCCAGGCGAGTACGGAGGGCACCCACTCCAGCCGCTCGGCCCGCAGCTCGACCCGCACCCATCCGCCGCCTTCCCCCTCCCCGGAGGCGGTGGCGGCGTCCCGCGCCGGGCCGTCGGGGAGCTCCCGCACGGTGGCGAGCCCGGGCGGGAGCCGGTGGCGGACCTGCTCGACCGTGCCCTGGACCCGCAGCGACACCTCGTGCAGATAGGGCACCCCGGCGAGCCCGGACAGCACCCGGGCGGCCGGGTCGAACCCCTCCGGCACGTCGAACGACCCCGGCAGCGCCGTCGCGGTCTCGATCCGGTCCAGCCGGAACGTGCGCACCTCGCCGCTGGCCGAGTCCGCCCCCGTCACGTACCAGCGCCCGGAGTGCGCGACGACCCCGTACGGGTGCACGGTGCGTTCGCTGCGCCGTCCCGTCCAGGCGGTGTAGCTGATGGCGACGGGGCGGCGGTCCCGCGCGGCCTCCGCGAGCACCAGCAGCACCCTCGTCTCCGGGATGGCCATGGGACGGGCCGGGGCGGTGAAGTCGGCCGTCGCCAGCAGCGCGTCCAGCCGGCGGCCGAGCGCCTCGGGCAGCACCCGGCGCACCTTGGCGGCGGCGCTCTCCGCCGCCGCGACGGACGTGGTCACCAGCCCGGCCCGGCGGCCGGCGACCAGGCCGAGCAACACGGCCAGCGCCTCCTCGTCGGTGAGCATCAGCGGCGGCATCCGGTAGCCGGGCGCGAGCCGGTAGCCGCCGTAGCGGCCGCGCACCGACCGGACGGGGACGTCCAGGTCGATCAGATGGCCCACATAGCGCCGTACGGTGCGCTCGTCCACGCCGAGCCGGTCGGCCAGGTCGGCGACGGTACGGGTGCCACCGGCCTGCAGGATCTCCAGCAGGGCGAGCACTCGGGCGGTCGGTCGGTCCATACCGGGCAAGTATTCCGTCAATACCGGGCGGATCCTGTCCGGTGTCCCTCCTAGCGTCTGAGCCATGGCAACCTACGTACTTCTTCCCGGGTTCTGGCTCGGGGCCTGGGCCTGGCGTCCCGTGGCGGATGACCTGCGCGGCCGTGGGCACGACGTCCACTCCCTCAGCCTGACCGGGTTGGGCGAACGGGCGCACCTGGCCCGGCCGGACACCGACCTGGAGACGCACATCACCGATGTGCTCAACCTGATCCACTACGAGGACCTGCACGATGTGGTGCTGGTCGGGCACAGCTATGCCGGCGCGGTGGTGGCCCCGAGCGTGGCGGACCGGGTGCCGGACCGGATCAGCCGCCTGGTGTTCATCGACAGCGGACCGCTGCCGGACGGGATGTCCCACCTGGAGTTCACCCCGCCGGAGGAGCGGTCGCGCAACGCCGAGCTGGTCCGCACGGAGGGAGACGGCTGGCTGTTGCCGCCACCGCCGTGGCGGCAGCTGGCCTCCGGGGTGCCCGGACTGCCGGGCGACACGCTCGAACGGCTGGAGCGGCTGTCGGTACCGCAGCCGTGGGCCACCGCCACCACCCCGGTGCGGCTGACCGAGGCGTGGGAGAAGCTGCCGCGGCTGCATGTGCTGTGCAGCTTCCCGGTGGCAGAGGTCCGGGCGCGGATCGGCACCGTTCCGGCGTTCCGTCACATGGCCACCGAGGGATCGGCGTACCGGGAGCTGCCCGGCTGGCACTGGCCGATGTTCGACCGGCCCGGCGAGCTGGCGGCGATCCTGCACGACGCGGCCTGACGGCCCCCGGCTGGTGCTCGCCGATGGCACGGCCCGCTTCATGGCGGGCCGTGCCATCGGCTGTCCCCGGACAAAAGTGAGCGGTTCCCGATTCGAGTGGTGGCGACTCTAGACAGGACTGAACATGTATGGCTAACGTCCGGACATGCCTAAACAGGTCCTCAAGCATCAGCGCATCGCCCGCGTCCTGGCCCGCGAGATCCACAGCGGCGCCCTGGAGCCGGGCAGCAGGCTGCCCGGCGAACACGCGCTCACCCGGCGCTTCGCGGTCAGCAGGGCCACCGTTCGCCAGGCGCTGGACGAGCTCAGCAAGCAGGGGCTGATCTCCACCCACGCGGGCGTCGGCTCGTTCGTCACCTTCGACGGCGGTCTGCTGGACAACCGGCTGGGGTGGACCAGGGCACTGGCCGACCAGGGCGCCCAGGTCACCACCGAGGTGCTCCGTCTCGAAGCGGTGCGCGATGCCCGGCTGGCCGGGGAACTCGGCCTCGAAGGCGTCGAGTTCATGGCGCTGGACCGCCTGCGGGTGCTGCCGGAGGGCACTCCGGTCGCGCTGGAGCGCAGCCGGGTTCCGATGGTCGCCGCCCTGGCCGACGTCCCGCTCGGCGGGCTCCTGGACGGCTCGCTGACCAAGACCCTCGCCGCGGTCGGCATCCGGGCCACCCACGGCGACGAGTGGGCGTCCGTGCGCCAACTGGCCGCCGACGAGGCCACCCTGCTCCGCCGCCAGGAGGGAGAGGTCTGGCTCAACACCCGCCGGGTCAGCCGCGGGGCCGACGGCCGGATCGTCGAGCAGGTGACCAGCCTGCTGGACCCCGCCCGCTTCCAGCTGCACCTCGGCTTCGGCGAGAGCCCCGATGAGACGGCCCTCACGAGGCGGCCCTCATGAGACAGCAGCGATGAGACATCTCCGATGAGAGGTCCCTGATGCCCTATGAGACGTCCCCGGTGAGGCGTCCCTGATGCCTCGATGAGACGGCCCAGATGCCCCGGTGAGACGGCATCGACGAGACCCGCACCACGCCCGCCCGCGCCCGGCGTACCGCCTCCGCGCACCGACAGGAAGTCCGAATGAACCACCAGCACGACCGCGCGCTCGGCGCCCTCTACGGCCTGGCGATGGGCGACGCCCTCGGTATGCCCACCCAGATCATGTCCCGGCGGTCCATCGTCGCCCGGTTCGGCACTGTCACCGGCTTCGAACCCGGCCCGGAGGACAACCCGGTGAGCGCCGGGATGCCCGCCGGTTCGGTCACGGACGACACCGATCAGGCCGTCATCGTCGGCCGGCTGCTGACCGGGTCCGGTGGCCGGATCGACCCGCTGCGGCTCGCGCACGAACTCCTGGAGTGGGAGCGCGCCATGAAGGCCAAGGGTTCCTTCGACCTGCTCGGCCCCTCCACCAAGGCCGCCCTGGAGGCCGTGTCCCGCGGCGTACCGCCGGAGGAGGCGGGCAAGTCCGGCGCCACCAACGGCGCGGCCATGCGGATCACCCCCGTCGGCGTCGCCTTCCCCGACACACCGCTGGAACCCTTCCTCGACCGGGTCGCGGAGGCGTGCCAGGTCACCCATGACACCTCCATCGGCATCGCCTCCGCCGCCGCCGTGGCCGCCGCGGTGAGCCGTGGCGTCGACGGCGGCGATCTGGAGGACGCCATCGGCGCGGCGATCACGGCGGCCGCGGCCGGAGCCGGGCGCGGCCACTGGGTCGCCGGGGCCGATATCGCCACCCGCATCGGCTGGGCCGTGGACCTGGTCCGCGCGACTCCCGAGCGGCAGGCCCTGGACCGCGTCTGCGACCTGGTCGGCACCAGTGTCGCGAGTCAGGAGTCGGTTCCCGCCGCCTTCGCCGTGCTGGCCCTCGCCGAGGGCGAGCCGTGGCGGGCCTGTCTGCTGGCGGCCAACCTCGGCGGCGACTGCGACACCATCGGCGCCATCGCCGGTGCCATCGCCGGTGCCGTCAGCGGCGCCTCGGCCCTGCCCGACGACGCCCTCGCCACCGTGCGCTCGGTCAACGGTCTCGACCTGGAGCCGCTGGCCAAGGCCCTGCTCGCGCTGCGTGCCGACTCGGCCGAATGACCCCCAGGCC
>NZ_JAEEAP010000020.1 GCF_016103465.1 Streptomyces sabulosicollis | reverse complement strand
GGCCCTCGATGAACTGGCCCGCCGCGCCGAGACACTGGGCGTGTCCCAGCTCCTGGTGCCCAACGTGCGCCGCGGCGACGACACCAGCGCGCTGGGCGCGGCGGGGCTCGTCCCGATCGCCACCGAGAGCGAGTGTGTGGTCCGGCTGACCGGGGACGTGGACGAGGTCCTGCGGACCCGCGTCGGCGACGAACAGCTCGACGACCTCCGCCGCCGCGACCGCGAGGTCTCCCTCGAGGTGACCTGGGAGCGGATCCGGCTGAGCGAGCTCGACGGAAGACCCTGGGCGCGAGACGCCTTCGTCGCGCTCCACCAGCGCCAGGCCGAGCGCCACGGCGGCCATGACAACCTGTACAACGCCGAAGCCCTCGACGCCCTGGCACACGGCCCGTTGGCGGATCGCACCGAGATGCTCGTGCGGCGCGGACAGAACGCCGTGGTCCAGGCCGGGCTCCTCACCACCTCCCACAACGGCCGGGGGATCTACTCCCTCACCCAGGCCATTGACCTTGACGACCCGATCGCACGGCGCGGCCTCTTCGCCGCGTCCGTGTACCGGCTGTACCTCCACGCCCGGCGCTCCGGCCTGGAGTGGGTCCACCTCGGCCGGGGGGACGCCCCCCGCATGCGCCGCCTCGGAGCCGATCTGTTCGTACCCCTCGACCACTGGCTGCGCGCTCCCGACCTGGCGCCCCCGGAGGGCGGGGGAGCGGAACCCGCGCTGTCGCGGTTCGCGGCTCCCCCCGTCACGGGGATGCCCGTCCCGGGCCCGGCCCGCTTCCGCCAGGTGCCGCGGTTCGACACGATCGACCTGTCCAGCAACACCAATCCGTTCCTGGGCGCCGCGGGCGAGTACCCCCACCTCGACACGACAGAGCTGGCCGGCACCTACCTGGCCACGATCGCGACCTTTCCCGGCCACGAGGGCGTGGCGTCACTGAGCGCGGATCACCTGCTGTTCAGCAGCGGCTCGGTGGACGGCGTCATGCTGCTCCTGGCGGCGCTGGCCTCGCCCGGCGAGCGGGTCTGCGTCACGCCACCCACCTTCCCGCTCTACGGCCACTTCGCCCATCTCCTGCGCCTGCCCGTCGTCGAGGTGCCGCTGCGGGGCGATGACCTGTCCCAGCTCGACACCGAGCGCATCCTGGCGGCCGATCCACGGGTGACCATCCTCTGCGATCCCAACAACCCCGTCGGAACCAGGCTCGACCCGGAGCAGGTCCACGACCTGCTGGCTCGCGGCCGCGGGCTGGTGGTGATCGACGAAGCCTACGTCGAGTTCAGCGAGAAGCCCTCGTACGCCCGGCTGATCGCCCAGCACGACAACCTCATCGTGCTCAGGACGCTCTCCAAGGCATGGGGACTCGCCGGTGCGCGCTGCGGGATCGCCCTGGCCCAGCCCGGCATCATCGAGGCGCTGCGGCGGGTGCAGGTGCCCTTCGGGTTCACCAACGCCTCCCAGCACGCCGTGCGGGACCGGCTGACCAACGCGCGGCGGGTGCGCGCCGGAATCCAGCGCATCCGCGCCGAGCGTGACCGGATGGCCGCGGCGCTGGCCGAGCATCCCGCGGTGGCGCGGGTGTTCCCCTCCGAGACCAACTTCCTCTTCGTCCGGCTGCACAAGCACGAACGCGTGATGGACCAGCTCCGGGGCGCGGGCATCGTCGTCGCCGACACCGGGCGCGCGATCCCGGACACCTGCCGCGTCACCATCGGCGATCGGCGCGCGAACACCGCCCTGCTCGACGCACTCTCCTCCGCTCTGTGAGCCATATCGTTCAGCGAAAGGATCCCGCTCGTGGGTAGAGATTCCCGATCCGTCATTCCCCTGTCCAGCACGGTCGTCGCGGAAGGTTACGCCCGCTGGAGCCCGGAGCTGCGAAAGGAGTTCGACACCAACGCCCATCACGGGTGGATCGGCCAGCGGCTGGTGAAAGAGACCGATGCGCTGCGCATCTGGGAGACCCGACTTCAGCCGGGAGAGCGAGTTCCGGTCCATCGGCATGTGCTCGACTACTTCTGGATAGCTCTGACAAATGGCCGGGCCCGCCAGCACTCAAGCGATGGAACCACTCACGAGATCTCTTATGTCCGAGGGCAGTCCCAGTATTTCCGCTGCCCGGCCGGGCAATTCCATCTTCATGACCTGAAGAATATCGGTGACGACGTTCTGTCGTATCTGACCATCGAGACGAAGGGCGGGCCGAACGAGCCCATTCAGCTGCCGAAGGCTTGAAGCCGCCAAAGGACCGAGGTGTGCCGGCCCGCAGGGCGTACCCGCCCTGCGGGCCGACGGCTCAGCCGCCCTTCTTGGTGACCACGAAACGGTCGATGACCAGAGAGTCGATTTCGGTGGTGAGGAAGCACTCCAACGCGTCCCGCGGCGAGGAGACGATGGGCTCACCGGCCACGTTGAAGGACGTGTTGAGCAGGCACGGCACATCCGTCCGCGCCGTGAAGGCGCGCAACAGGCCGGCGAGGGCGGGGTTCTGCCGCTCGTTCACCGTCTGGGCCCGCGCCGTGCCGTCCACGTGACAGGCGCCGGGGATCCGCTCCTGGTACTCCTTCCGCACCGGGAAGACGAAGGTCATGTACGGCGACGAGGTCTTCTTGCCCATCGAGAAGACGCGCGGGGCCTCCGACTCGAGGATGACGGGCGCGAACGGGCGGAAGGGCTCCCGGTGTTTCACCCGGAGATTGATGATGTCCTTGATGTCCGGGAAGGCCGGGTTGGCGAGGATGCTGCGGTTGCCCAGGGCGCGCGGTCCGAACTCGGTCCGGCCCTGGAACCAGCCCACCACGTTCTTCCCGGCCAGCAGCTCCGCCGTCCGGTCGGCGACCGACGCGGCGTCGGGCTCCTCCCGCCATTCGACGCGGTCCGCGTACTCCGACAACGCCTCCTGGACCTGCCGCTCGTCGTACGAAGGCCCCAGGTAGGGGGTGGTGACCGCGTCGGCGGGCCGGTTCCTGAGACCGGCGGCGTACACGGCCGCGCCGATGGCGACCCCGGGGTCGCTGGCCCCGAAGCTGACCTCCATGCCGGTGAACGGCGACCGCTCCAGCATCTTGGTGTTGGCCACGCAGTTCAGCGCCAGCCCGCCCTCGAAGAGCAGGGTGTCCAGGCCGGAGGCCGCGGTCAGCGCCCGCACCTGATGAGCGGTGACGGCCTCGACCATGTGCTGCGCCAGCCCGGCGACCTTGACGCGGAAGTCGAACTGCTCGCGCTTCTCGCTGTCGCCGCCGAACAGGCTGTCGAACAGTGCGTAGTAGGCCGATACGTCCCGAGGGATGGAGATGGTGTACGAGCCGTTCTCGTGCAGCCGCACAACGCTTTCCAGCAGCGGGTTGTGCCGTGGCGGCGGGCCGTACGCGGCCAGACCCATCACCTTGTACTCGTCGTTGTTCGGCACGAACCCCAGATACCGGGTGATCCGCCCGAACGCCACCCCGAGCGAGCTGGACATCGGGACCGCGCTCTCGTCGAACAGCCTGACCACGCCGTTCCGCAGCTCGCCCATGACGGAGGACAGGGTCTCCGCCCGGCCGTCGCTCACCAGGAAGGCGGCGTCGCCCCCGCCGGCCAGGTAGGCGCCGCACATGAGATGGGCCAGATGATGGGGCACCAGGGTGAGCTTGTTGGGATCCAGCTCGTAGCCGGTGCGCTCGACGAAGTCGTGGTACACCGCCTCGGGGCTGAGCATGCCGGTGTAGAGCTCACCCGTGCTGCGCAGGGCGTCGAACTTGGCCGTGACCGGCAGATCGGCGTCGCATATCTCCGAAATCATCTCCTCGGCCACCGTCGGCGAAAACCGCCAGGGGAAAGCGAATACGTCGACCTGGTCGAGGTCGACACCGGCGGAGTTCAGACACCAGGTGATTGCGTGGGCCGGGAAATCGGAGGTCTTCTTGACCCGGCTCAGCCGCTCCTCCTCGACCGCCGCCACCACCTCGCCGTCGATCACCAGAGCCGCCGCGGCGTCATGACCCACCAAAAGATTACGGCCGACACCAGTCGCCCCGTAGAGCCGCCCGAAAAGCTCCGCACCCCTGCTGAATCCGTTGTAACCGAGTACGATCACTGGCTCTCGGCCTCCCAAGCACGACAGTATCGGCACGGAAGAACAGGCTACTCGGGCCGGATACTTGAGGGATAGGCGTGATGCACAAGCAGCTGGTGGATTTCTTTCCCAGGGGTACGGCGCACCGGGGGAATTCCCCACCGAATGCCGAACGCGCCCCGACCGTGGGCGGGCGCGGCCACGGTTGCGTATGCTTCCGGGCATGTTGAGGTTGGAACGGCTCCGGGCCGACCACACGCCTGTCCTGCTGGACTTCGAGCGGGAGAACCGGGAGTACTTCGCCCGGACGGTCCCGGACCGGGGGGACGCCTATTTCGAGGAGTTCGCCTCCCGGATCCGTGCCCTGCTCGCCGAGCAGGACGCCGGGGTGTGTCACTTCCACGTGGTCATCGACGACCAGGGGGAGTTGGTCGGCCGAGTCAACCTGATGGACGTCGAGGACGGGGAGGCCGAACTCGGCTACCGGATCGGCGAGCGCGCCGCGGGCCGGGGGATGGGAACCGCCGCGGTGGGTGAGATGTGCCGTCTGGCCGCCACGGCGTACCGGCTCTCCGCCCTCACCGCGCGCACCACCCTCGACAACGTGGCCTCCATGACCGTGCTCGGCCGCAATGGATTCACCCTCGTGGGAGAGACCAGCGTCGGTGGGCGCCCGGGCGTCCGGTATCGCCGCCCGCTCGTCGCGGAGCCGGGGAGGCGTTGACCGGCGAGTGAGGGGGCGCGGGTCCCCGTCGCGTCGTCCGGCGGTGCGGAGGGCCTTCGCAGGCGGTGACCTGCGAAGGCCCCCCACTCAGTCGTCGGCCGGGCCCATCGGGAAGACGGCCAGCTCGGCCTTGCCGCTGTGGAAGCCCTCGTCGGAGAGGGGCTCCAGGGCGGCGGCGAGCCAGCGGTTGTCCGGGGACCAGCTGAGGGAGTCGACGTAGGTGCGCATCTGGCGGCCAAGGATGATCTTCTTGTCGGCCATCCGCCACACGCACAGCTCGTGCGGGCGCTTCTCGCGGAACTCCAGATAGCCCAGCTTGCGGCTGAAGCTGCCCACGGCCAGATAGCTGCCGTCCTCGTTCGAGGCGAGGGTGAACAGCCGCTCCGACGCATGGTCGACCTTGTCGACCACCTCGCCCGTCGCCGGGTCGACGACGTAGAGGTTCTCCTGCGCGCCGAGGAAGAGCCGCGACGAGTCGCCGGAGAAGGCCGTGCACTGGATCGGGTCCCACTCACCGGCGTGGGAGATGCGGCGGAAGGGCTCACGCTCGTCGCCGTGCAGGTCGAAGCCGCCCTCGCCGGCACGGTTCGGGCTGATGCGGTGCGCGCCGTCGCGTGAGCGCAGATGCCCGAGCTGGAAGGGCGCCTCGGCCTCGGTCCGCCGGTCGACGTCGTAGGCCCACTGCTTCTCCTCCTCCGGTTCGTCGCCGGTGCTGTAGCCCTTGACCACGAGGACGTGACCGCCCGGCACCCACATCATCAGCGGCACGATCCAGTCACCGGCGCTGGTGTGCACCACCTCGCTCCAGTCGGCGGTGTCGTAGACCCACACCCGCCCCTGATCGCTGCAGACGGCCAGGTACTTGCCGTCGTCGGAGAAGTCCATCCCGTTGACGTGGTCGTAGGTGACGCTGCCGGTCGTGGTCTCGAACGGCCGCAGGGTGACGGCCGGTCGGGCCAGGTCGGGTATGTGCGGGGAGTCCTCGGCCGTCCAGCTGTCGCCGTTGAGCGGAAAGGCCGCCGAGCCCCAGCCGTCGCCCACCCTCAGCGGCTCCAGCCACTGGCGGTCGGTGACCCGGATCTCGTACTCGGCCTGGATCAGCAGGTCCTCGTCCTGCCAGGCCCCGTGGCGCACGTAGTAGAAGTCGTGCATGTCCTCCCACTGCTCGTGGGTGAGCGGGTGGTTGCGGACCTCCACACGCTCGACCCGGGAGATGAACCGGCGGGCGTTGGTGTCGGCCCATTCGTAGTCGAGGAGCCGGCTGGTGCTCACGGCGCGCCCGAGCGGGCCCGTGCGGTCGTCATCCTCGCCCAGATAGCCGGACGCGGCCTCCCAGAGAAAGTGCAGGAAGGTGTTGGGCTCCTCGTTCGGCAGCGGGACGTGGGTGCGCGAACCGACGTCGTAGTACACGACGAACACCTTCAACCTGACGCGGAGCTCATCCGGGTCCACGGCAAGAACCCGTACGCCGTACATGTCGGTCGACATTCGTCGTCTCCTCTGGATGTGGTGGTGCGGACCCACCGACACCGGCCCGTCGTCCCCAACGCCCGGTGTCGGAACGGCTCCTGATGTTTCCAGAGGGGTCTGACAGCGACGCTCACGCACGCCGACCGGTGGCGTCAGCAGGTGGAGTTGGTCTGGGTGAGCAGACCGAGGCGCCACGGCAGGCTGTTGTAGTCGCCGCTCGCGGCCGGATCCTTGCCCTGGTACAGGTACTGGAGTTTGCAGGAGGGGATGGTCAGCGTCTGGTCGTAACCGGCGCGGATCATCTCTCCGTGGCTGATGTCCTTCGTCCAGGCGCCGGACGGGAAGGTGGTGTTAGCGGCCCGGGCGAAGGGGTTGCTCTCGGAGGCGGCCAGCGGTGTCCACGAGCCCGCGATGCTGCCCGAGGTCCAGGACCGGAAGTAGCGCCGCCCGTCCGAGCCGATCGCCTCGACGATCAGCAGGTACTGGTTGGTGCCCTGCACCTTGTAGACGTTGCTCGCCTCGAACAGGGCGTACTTGTTGGCGTCCTGGGCCGCGATGACGGTGTTGGTGAACCCGTTCGGGAACTGGGCCAGGCTCGTCTGCGAACGGTACAGGTGCCCGTTGTCGTCGGAGGAGAACAGGTAGCAGTTGGCGCTGTCACAGATCACCCACATGTCCACCCAGTAGCCGTTGCCGATGTTCTGACGGATGATGTCCGGCATCGACGAGTAGAAGTTGCGCGGGGCGCTCCAGCCGTTGGGGTTGCTGATGTCGGTGTTCGTGGAGTACGAGGCGTTGCCGGTCTGGTAGACGAGGTACCACGTCTTCTGCGGTGCGAAGTAGAACACCTGGGGCGCCGCCCGGTATCCGGTGCCGAGGGCGCCGCGGTCCAGGTAGTGGTGCGTGGCCGAGCCGGCCTGGGACCAGTCGGTGAAGCTCAGGTACACCAGGCCGTATCCGGAGGAGCTGGCGACGCTGGCGAACACGTGGTACTTGCCGTTGTAGTAGACGACTGACGGGTCCTTGAGCCCGGCGATGTTGTGGGTCGCGTCCGGCTTGGGGGACATCAGCGCGCCGCTGGAGCTCCAGGAGAAGGCGGACGGCAGCGCGGCGGCGGACGTGACCGGCCGTGCCGCCGAACCCGGCAGCGCGGTCGGACTCCGTTTCGCGGTGCCCGCCCGCGACGCCGGGCTGCCGTGTGCCGCCGTGGCCGCGGTGCCGCCCAGCGCGGTCAGTACGGACTGATAGGCCGGCTTCTTGTTGCCGCCGCGGTCGAACAGCAACGGGTTCTCCCCGGCGCGCCAGGAGTCGCTGTCCCGGATGCCCCAGACGGTGATGCCGGTGCAGCGCGGGACGTTCATACATGCCCTGACCGTGTTCGCGTACGCGGTCGTCGGGGCCTGCGCGATGTCCAGTTCGGTGATCTGTACGTCCACCCCGAGGGCGGCGAAGTTGGAGAGGGTGGTCTGGAAGCTCGCCGGGGGGCCGCCGGTGCCGAAGTGGGCCTGGAAACCGACGCAGTCGATGGGCACGCCACGCGTCTTGAAGTCGCGCACCATCCGGTAGACGGCCTGGGTCTTGGCGTCGCTCCAGTTCTCGATGTTGTAGTCGTTGTAGCACAGCTTGGCCGACGGGTCGGCCGCCCGAGCGGTGCGGAACGCCTGCTCTATGAAGCCGTCGCCCAGCACGTTCTGGAACACCGAGGGCCGGTGCTGGCCGCTGCCGCCGTCGGCGAACGCCTCGTTCACCACGTCCCAGGCGAACACCTTGCCCTTGTAGTGGTTGATCGTGGTGGTGATGTGGTTGTTCATCACACCGCGCAGGGTGTTCGCGTCGGTGATGGAGCCGACCCAACTGGGCAGCTGGGAGTGCCAGACCAGGGTGTGGCCGCGTACGCGCTGTCCATGCGAGGTGGCCTGGCCCACGATCTGGTCGGCGGGGCCGAAATTGAACGAGCCGCGGGACCGCTCGATGGTGTCCCACTTCATCTCGTTCTCCGGCGTGACCGCGTTGAACTCGCGGTTCAGGATTGCCGAGTACGTCGTGTCGCCGAGCTTTCCGGCGGCCACGGCGGTGCCGAAGTACCGTCCGGACTGGGCGGCTTGGGCGCCCAGCGTGGTGGCCCGGGTGGCGTCGGGCGCGGCGTTCGCGGTTCCCGGCACCGCCATCGCGGTGGCGGCCAACAGCCCGAGCGCCCACACCCGGCGCCGGCCACGTGGGTCATGCGGGCCACGTCGGCCACGTCGATGCGGAAGGTTCATCTCTCTCCTCGGGGATCAGGGTCCTATGGGAGCGCTCCCAAGTGCAGCCGCAAGGGTGCCGGTGCGTGGAGTGCCTGGGTGGTACCGGTGCGGAAGGTGCTGGTGCTGCCTGTGGTGCCCGGTTCGCGCGGTACGCACAAGCCGTTGTGCCCAAGCCTTCGTTCGGATGGTCGAACGTCGACCGGCCTGTCGTGTGTCCTGGAATGATAGGCGCCTCACGGGAAGCGTCAATGCCTCTGGCCCCACGGCGTTTTCGCCGCCCGGTACACCGCATCGCGCGCCTCATGGCGATGTGTGGGCGTGTGTGCCGGCGGCGCGCGGTCTCAGTGGATCAACGCGTGTGCTTCCGGGCATGGAGTTCGGTCACGTAGGCCGCGCCGATGGCGAGCAGGGCAGCGGACAGCGCAAGGAGCAGGGTCGCCCAGTTCATCCATGCGTAACGGGGATCGCTGGAGTAGGCCGTGCCGTCGTCGAGGACGCAGTCGAAACGGAGCGGCAGGTAGGAGGACCGGTGATGGGAGAGGTGCTGAACCGTGTCCGTGTCGAAGCCCTGGCGGCACGCCGGGGCCGGCACCGAGTCGGCGCCGTCGTTGAACTCCAGCTCGGAGGTGAGAACGGCGAAGAGTCCCAGGGTGTAGATGGACGCGGCGGCAGCGGCGGCCAGGCATGCGCCACGCCGCATCAGATGCACCGGCCACGGCTGGGGCCGACCCGGGAGCGCCATCGCGATGACGCCGACCAGGGCGATCAGCGCGCCCATGGCGCATATCGCGGAGACGCCGAGACCCATGATCATGATTGGCCCGGGGACTGGGCGTATCCGCCGCCCGACTCGTTGAACCGCACGATTTCCTCGATGGTCTGCTCGAGTTTCAGCTCATCCCGGTCGGATACGATGGCCTGGCCCACGCGGCCGTACGGGCCGACCGGAGTGTCGGGTGACGAGGAATACTGGATCTCGTCGAAACGGAAGGTCCGCTCGAAATCCTGTTGAGTGAGACTTCCGCTGTTCGGGCGGCGGAGAAGGATGTAGCCGTAGAAACGATCCGGGTCACCGCTGTTCAGTGGTCCGGTCGGCTCTTCCCCGAGGGCGAGACTGATCTCGGCGTCAAAGAGGTCGACGCCGAATGTCAGCTTGTTGACCTGAGGGGAGAGCGCGCCCGGGAGACGGATGGCGCACTCACCGAACGTCAGCCCCGCGTCCTCCGTGAATGCTTCCAGATGGAATACGCAGTCGGGCGCGCCGAGGCTTGCGAGTGCCTGCCCGGCGAGCGTCTCTGCTTGCTGGAAAAGCGCCGAGAAGCGCCTTCTGTCCAGGATGTGGGCGGCCAGGACGCCGCCTTGTACGGCGCGCAGCGGTGAGATGTGATTGCGGCTCATGGACGACCACTGGAGATCGCCGTCGCGCCAGATGCCGTCGACGTAGACTTCCGGGGCGTCGACGAAGGACTCGGCGACGACCTCGACGTCCGACTGCCCGGTGAACTGCGCCAAGGCCCGTTCGTACTCTTCCGGGGACCGGACGACGGCCGTACGAAGGGCACCGGCCCCGATGGCCGGCTTGACCACGAAGACGTCTCCCAGATCGTCGGCGAGATCCTTGAACGAGGTGCCCACCGAGACATATCGGCAGCGCGCTCGTTTGACGTGGGGCGGCAGTTTGCTCTTCTGCAAGTACTTGTCCCGGAAATGCAGAGTGGTCTGTGAATCCGTATTGCCCGGAAGGTTCAGCTGTTGTCGCAGATAAGCCGCTCCGAATACGCCCATCTCATGGACGGTCAGGACTCCGGCCGTATCAGCGAGGTGTGCGGAGAGGGCTGCTCGCAATAGCTCTTGGGCGTTTTCCATGTCGGAGACGTACGTGCGGCCCCGGCCCTCTGGGGGGCGCGCCGGCGGCTGAACGATATAGAAGGGGTCCAAGCCTCGGCGCCGGAGTGCCTCGTCCAGGCCGTCCCTACACCCGATGACAATCATCGTCGGCATTCTCGTCCCCCCGATTACGCCCGGCCTAAACCGCCGACATCATTTCACGGGAAAGCGGAGGCGGAGTCTGTGATGTAGGTCACGGGTCAAAAGGTCTGTGGCACCAGCCGGCACGGTGCACTACTACTTCCCGGGGAAGAACGACGCTCTGGCCGAGGCCCTCAAGGTGCTGCGTCGACCGGGCGTTCGCCCGCCAGTCCACCCGGCTGCGCGCCGTCCACAACGCGCACGAGCGGCTGCTGAAGCTGATCGACACGCAGCTGCCACGGGTCGGCCAGGTCCGGGACGAGTGGGGCGGGATCACTGGATCAGTGTTCGCAGGACGGGAACGCTGGCGCCCGCACTGGTCAGTCCGGCAATCACGGCGGCGGGCACCGGCACGCCGGTAAGGGCGGTGAGGCCACCGATGACGAGGCCGATGACGAGCGCGGTGAGCAGGACGACGGTGGTGTGAACGGACAGGAACGGCTCCGCCGGGGCGGCGGAATCGTTCGGCGATGAACGGACCGGCCGTGGCGGCTGAGAGGTGGTCATTCCTCAACTCTGAAGGCGCTCGCCGCCTTCACCCGCAGGGATCGAACAACCCCGCGGAACCCCGATCAGCGGGTCCCTGCCACTGAACGGCAGTCGCGTTCGGCCGAACGGTCGTCCGTGTCGCGGACCGTTCGGTGGTGTTCCAGCAAGTTCGGTACCGTTCCGCGGCTACGGCCCTACCCTGGCTCCCCACGGCACGACGTGGGGGAACGTGGGGAACGGTGGACATGACGCAGCAGCACCAGGCGGCGATCAGCACGGGCAGGTATGAGGACCTGCTGCGCCAACAGGCCGCAGAACTCACGCAGTTGCGGCTACGGCGGGGCAATCCGTCGCTGCGCTCGATCGAGGCACGCGCCGGGCGCTTGTTCGGGCTGGAGGCGTCCTTGCCGATCTCCACGCAAAGCGCGGCGTTCAGCGGCCGGTACGTCAGCCGGGACAAGCTGATGTGGTTGGTGCGCACCCTGATGTCATGGGACGAGTGGGGAGCGGAGTGCGAGCCGCCCGGAAACCGGTCCCATGAGCTGGACGCGTGGCGTACCCGCTGGACGGCCATCGCCGCCGCGAAGCCGGCACGCCGTAGAACACCGGCCGCGGTCGCACCGGCGGAGGCTGAATCGCCTGCGGCTGCACCACCCGCACCGGCGGAGGCCGTACCACCCGCACCTGACCCGCCCGCACCTGACCCACCCGCAGCCGCACCGGTCGAGGCGACTCCACCCCAGCCGCCGCTGAAGGAGGCGGCAGCGAGTCTCCCGCCCCGTCGGTCTCCTGATGAGCCGCCGAAGCCGTCCGGAATCGCATCGTTCCTCCCGGCATCTGTTGTCCTCACCGGTCACAGCAGCACCATCCGGTCCGTGGCGTTCTCTCCCGATGGCGCGCTTCTCGCCACCGGAGGTGGCGATCGGACGGTGCGGTTGTGGGACCCGCGCACCCGTGCCCCGGTTGGCGAGCCCCTCACGGGCCACACCGGCGCGGTCTACGCGGTGGCGTTCTCCCCGGACGGCGCGCTTCTTGCCACGGGAGCCGATGACCGGACGGTCCGGCTCTGGGACCGGCACACCCGCACGCCGATCGGCGACCCCCTCCCCAGCCACACCAGCACGGTCAGATCGGTGGCGTTCTCCCCCGACGGTTCTCTCCTCGCCACGGCGAGCGGTGACCGCACAGTGCGGTTGTGGAACCCGCGCACCCGTGCCCCGGTCGGCGAGCCCCTCACGGGCCACACCGGCGCGGTCCACGCGGTGGCGTTCTCTCCCGACGGGGCGCTCCTCGCCACCGGAGGTGGCGATCAAACGGTGCGGTTGTGGGATCCGCGTACGCGCACGCCGGTCGGCGAGCCCCTCACCGGCCACACTGGCTGGGTCCGGGCGGTGGCGTTCTCTCCCGACGGATCCCTCCTCGCCACCGCGAGCGGCGACCGCACGGTGCGGTTGTGGAACCCGCATGCCCGCGCCCCGGTCGGCGAACCCCTCACCGAACACGCCAGCTGGCTCTACGCGGTGGCGTTCTCCCCGGACGGCGCGCTTCTTGCCACCGGAGGCGATGACCACACGGTGCGGTTGTGGGACCCGCGTACGCGCACGCCGGTCGGCGGCCCCCTCGCCGGCCATGCCGACTGGGTCCGGTCGGTGGCGTTCGCTCCCGACGGCACCCTCCTCGCCACCGCGAGCGGCGACGGTACGGCACGGTTGTACGAGCGGGAGGCGCTGGGAGAGATGAACACCCGTCGGCTCGAGTTCCACCACCGTGTCGGCGCGGCCATGCTGAAGGTGTACCGGGGAACGACAGACGGAGGCGGAGCGCCCGGCGAGGAGCCGCTGGCGGAGGTCTACCGCGACGTGCTGGAAGCGGCCTCAGCGACCTTCGCACGCGCGGCCGAGACGGGGGATGTGGAGCAGATGATCGCGGGCTGGGACGAGTTCATCCAGGTCACCACCCATCTGGGGCAGAGCTCCGCGCTGCTCGGGGCCGTGCTGCTCGGATCGCTGGTCGATCACACGGGCCTGCCCCCGCAGGAGGTCATCGGCCAGGCCATCGCCAAGGCGCGGGCCCACCCCGCCCGGACGCGAACGGCGCTTGAGTCTGCCGAGTCCACCGATCCCAGCTCTCCCGGTGAAGGGTGATCCGGCGATGCCCCTCCCGAGCCTCCTTGCGGTTTTCGCGCACCCGGACGACGAGTCCCTGTCGGCGGGTGGCGTGCTCGCCCAGCACGCGGCGGCGGGAGCGCGGACCGCGGTCGTCACGGCGACCTGGGCAGCGGATACCCAGCGTGCGGAGGAGCTGGCCGAGGCGCTCCGCATCCTCGGTGCCGGTGAACCACGGATGCTGGGCTATGCCGACGCTCGGGCACCACAGTCGGCCCCGGGCGGTGTCCGGTTCTGCGACGCGCCGCTGGATGAGTCGGTACGCCGACTGGTCGAGCACATCCGCGCAGTCCGCCCGGACATCGTCATCACCCATGACGCCTACGGTGGGCTGACCGGCCATCCGGACCATGTCCACACCCACAGGGTGACCACGCTCGCGGTCGAGGCCGCCGGGCTGGACCGGCTCTACCCGGACACCGGCGCCCCCTGGCGGCCGAGGGCTCTCTACCTGGCCACGCACCCACACTCTGCCGCACGGGCGCTGGGCGCCCGGCTGGTCCGGGATGGCGCAGCGATGTACAGCGTCCCCGACGAGTGGGTCAACGCAACGGTTGATGTCCGTCCCTGGCTCGACCGGAAGATCGGCGCCGTGCTCGCCCACCGCACCGAGGTCGAGCGGGGAGCGCTGCCGGGTCGGCTCGCGGGGCTTCCGCCGAGCGACCGGGAGCGGCTGGTGTCCACGGAGTGGTACATCCGCCGCGACCTCGGCCCCGCGGCGGCAGCCCAGGCCCACCTGACGTAAGTGGCCCTCACCGACGGGGGATGCGGTGAGGGCCACCCACAGTGTGGCACGACATAGAGGCGGAAGCGCACGTTCCGAGCGAGACAGGCGCATATATCTACAACCGGAACTCGACGGCCCGCACGACGGCGGTGCTCCCGGCCACCGTCACGGTGATCACCTGGATACCCAACTGAGGTGCCGTGGCGCGCCGTTCACCCCCGCCGCTCCGCCGGTCCGACCACGGCGGTGACCCGGTCCGCGGCCTGGTCCAGTTGACGGGCGTAGCCGGACCCGGCGATGATCCCGTCGGCCACCCGCTGGATCAGACCGGCCTTCCGGGCCGCCAGCCGCCCGGCCCGGCCGCGTGCGGACCGATGGGCGGGTCGAGGATCTCCGGGGCGCCGCCGCCCCCGCCGGTGCGGGGTGCCGCGCGGTCATGACGCCGCTCCGTCGCCGTAGACGGGCTCCCACATGGCCCGGCGGACGGCCCGGGCGGGATCGCCCGGCTCGCCGGTGGCGACGCCCTCGCCGACCGCCGCCTCGACCACCGCCGTCGCGGTGGCCGCCGAGGACTCCCGCAGGTTCTCCACCGGCGGCAGCAGGGAAGCGCCGGGTTGCCCGAGGTCGACCTGACCGGCCACCGCTCGAGCGGCCGCCAGCAGCATGTCCGCGGTCACCCTCGACGCTCCGGAGACGATCGTGCCCAGGCCCAGCCCGGGGTACAGCAGCGCGTTGTTGGCCTGCGCGATCCGGTGGGTCACCCCCTCGTGCTCCACGGGTGGGACGGGGATGCCGGTCGCTATCAGGGCCTTGCCGTTCGACCAGGCGATGATGTCGTCCGGCATGGCCTCGATGCGCGAGGTCGGGTTGGAGAGCGGGAAGACGATCGGGCGCTCGGTGCCCGCCGCCATGGTCTCGATCACCTCGCGGGTGAACGCCCCGTGCACGGTGGAGGTGCCGAGCAGGATCGTCGGCCCGACCCGGCGCACGGTCTCCAGCAGGGAGATCGCGCCGCCGTCGGCCGTCCAGCCGGCGACCTCCGACCGGTCGCGCGCGTAGGGCTGCTGGAAGTCACGCAGGTCGGTCATGTCGCGGATGAGCAGGCCCTGCTTGTCGATCAGCCAGATCCGCGCGGTGGCCTGCTCGGGGCCGGCGCCGTCGCGGATCATGGCGTCACGGAGTTGGTCGGCGATGCCCACCCCGGCGGTGCCCGCGCCGAAGACCACGAGCTTCTGCTCGCGCATCGGCACCCCGCCGGCCTCGACCGCGGACAGGGCCGCGGCCAGGGTGATCGCACCGGTGCCCTGCATATCGTCGTTGAAGATCCGGTAGCCGCGGCCGTACGTCTCCAGGATCCGCCGGGCGTTGCTCGGGCCGAAGTCCTCGAAGTGCAGCAGCGCGCCCGGGAACATCGACGAGGCCGTCCGCAGATACCGTTCGATGAAGGCGTCGTACTCGGCGCCGCGGACCCTGGGGTGCCGGTTGCCCAGGTACAGCGGGTCCTCGAGCAGCGACTCACGGTCCGTGCCCACGTCCAGTGACACGGCGATGACACGGCGCGGATCGATCCCGGCCGCCGCGGTGTAGACCGCCAGCTTGCCGACCGAGATCTGGATCCCGCCCACGCCCCAGTCGCCGATGCCCAGGATCTCCTCCGCGTCGGTGCACACGATCAGGTCCACGTCCTCGGGCCCGAGCCGGAGCGTGGCGAAAGCCTTCTCCATGCCCTCCGCGTCGTCGATGGAGAGGAAGACGCCCCGGGGGCGGCGGTACTCATGGGAGTACTTCTCGATCGCCTCGCCGACCGTGGGGTCGCACACGATCGGCAACAGCTCCACGAGGTGGTCGGTGAGCACCTTGAAGTAGAGGGTTTCGTTGCGGTCGTGCAACTGCTCTAGATACACGTTCTTCGCCAGATCGCTGTCCTGGGCCCGCACCTGCTGGTGGGCGCGGAGCGCCTGCTGCTCCAGCGTCAGCACCCCGGACGGCAGACGTCCGGTCAGGCCCAGCTCGTCCCGCTCCGGCCGGGTGAACGACACCCCACGGTTGAGGAGCGGATCCATCAGGGCGTCCGGAGTGGCAGGGGTCCGCACGGTGCTCCTGGCCATGATGCCCCTCCCGTGCGCGTCGGCATGCGGGTGTGCGTGCGCCGCCCGGCCAACCCGGACCGGGGCGGCCCCGCGGCGCCACCTCTACCGTGTGCACAGGGCTCCCGCCGCCGCTCGTCGATCTTTGTTGGGAGAACGTGTCACCGCTCGGTGCATGTAATGCCCGTATGGGGTTATACGTCTCGTTACGGGCATACCTCGACGAAGGGCATGTCATGAAGTTCGCGGTCATCGGCGGCACCGGCCTGATCGGGTCGCAGGTCGTCAGCATTCTGGACGCCGCCGGGCACGAGGCGGTGCCGCACTCGCACTCCACGGGAGTCGACGTCATCAGCGGCCAGGGGCTGGAGGAGGCCGCCGCGGGAGCGGACGTCCTCGTCAACCTGACGAACTCCCCGACCTTCGACGAAGCCTCCACGGCCTTCTTCCGGACCTCGATGGACAACCTGCTGGCCGCGGCCCGGAAGGGCGGCGTCCGGCACTTCGTCATCCTCTCGATCGTCGGCGTGGACCAAGTGCCGGAGCTGGTCTACTACCGTGCCAAGCTGCTCCAGGAGGACATCCTCGCGGCCGGGCCGATCCCGTACTCGATCGTCCGGGCGACGCAGTTCATGGAGTTCATCGACGCGGTCCTGGCCTCGAGTGCCGACAGCGAGAGCGTCCGGCTGCCCGCCACGCCGATCCAGCCGATCGCCGCCAAGGACGTGGCCGCCGCGGTGGCGGATGTGGCCCAGGGCCCCCCGCTGCGCGGCATCCGCAACATCGCGGGCCCCGAGATCTTCCCCCTGGACGAGCTGGGCCGGATCACCCTCTCCTGCAAGGGAGACAACCGCGTCGTCGTCACCGACCCCGCCGCCGGCATGTTCGGCGGCGTCAAGGGCGACGTTCTCACGGACCCGGGTGCCGACCTCGCCCCCACCCGCTACGCCGACTGGCTCTCCTGACCCGCGCGCGCCGCTGGTGCCACTTCCGCGACCGGCCTGTGCGGTGAAGGGCCCGTCGTCGATGCCGCCGCGGGGCGCGTACCGCCGCGGTGACCCACCACCGGGGCGGGCGGTCACCGGCTACCCTGATCTCCCGCTGCGCGCCATGAAGCACGCGTCCTGCGCGAGAATGCCCGAGCGAAGAGCGAAGGCGTCCCGGCCGGGGGCCGCCGACCGTCACACCCGATGCGGGAGGCGGGAACTCGGAGATGAGCGCACAGCCCGGACACCCCACCGACCGCAGGATCCCGACGATTCCGCACACGATCGGCATCGGCGACTCAGCCGCGGCGGCGCCGTGGCTGACGCAGGGCCCCCGGCCTACTTCGATTCGATCCGTCCGAGCGGGCTGGGGCCGGCCGCCAGCGCGTCGCGGGCCGCCTGCCACGCGGGATCCCCGGGGTTGAGCCGCGTGCGGAGGTAGGCCCAGGTGAGCCGCTGGACCGCGGACACGCGCTCGGGGCTCTCGTCCGTGGTCTCGGCGACGTCATAGCCGGAGACCCCGCCGAGTCCGTGCTCCGCGCCGAACAGGGTGAGCAGGGACTTGGGGCCGGGGGAGAGGACGTACGGATCGGTGTGCCATTCCGGTCCCCGGACCGTCAGGTGGGGAGAGGCGTCCTTGTCGCCGGCGACCACCAGCGCGGGCGTCGTCATCGTGGAGAAGTCCGTGGTCAGGAAGAAGGGAAAGTTCCCGGCCGTGGACTCGGTGAGGGCATCACCGCCCCGGCCGGGCGCGGCGAGCAGTACACCCGCCTTGATCCGGGGCTCGGCCAGGCGCACTTCCGTGCCGTCCTCCGGATCGGTGAGCCGGGCGCCCAGCAGCAGGCTCGCGGTGTGTCCGCCCATCGAGTGCCCGGCCACGGCCACCTTGCTCCGGTCAAGGCGTCCGAGGAGTCGCGGAACGGCGGCCTCGATCACATCGAGCTGGTCGAGGACGCGCATCATGTCCTCGGCCCGCGAGCGCCAGAACAGGGGCGCGCCGGGGGTACCGGGGTCCAGGTTCAGCGTCCGCGAGCTCAGATGGGTGGGCTGGATGACGACGAAGCCGTGCGCGGCCCAGAAGTTGGCGAGGGGGGCGTATCCGTTCAGCGAGGAGAGGTGGTTGGAGTAGCCCTGGCCGTGCGAGAGGAGGATGACCGGGAGGCCGCCCCCGGCCATGGGTGCGGAGACGCGCACTTCCAGGTCCACGGCTCGGCCGGGAGCCGGCAGCACCACCGGGCTGACCGAGAGGACGGGGGCGGGCGAGCCGAAGGTGTCGGCTGCGTACGTCGAGTCACTCATGATGTGCGGATGTCCCTTCGATGACCTCTGCCGCCGGTCTCGTTCGACGGGGGCGGGTGAGGCGGTCAGAGCGTCCGGCCTTCGGGCAGCGCCAGAAGCGGAGCGTTGTTCCGATTACGATACGGAGCAACGTTCCGCTTTGTCAACGGAGGTTGGAAGGAACGGGGAGGGGGTGGTGCCCCCTCAGCTCAGGCGGCCATCCACGGAACCCGGCAGGCGTGCGGCGCCGTGCCCTCCGGGCACAAAGCCCTGATCACCGCCTTGCGGATCGTCCGCCATGTCCGCAGGGAACAGACCACGTGGACGCGCAGCTCCACCGGTTCCCGCGCGCCACTGCTCCGACCCGGGTGTTCCACGGCCCACTGCTCCGCCAGCAGGTCGTACACGTCGGCGGTCGACAACTCGCTGCCGGGAAAAGTGCGCACGACGGTCTCCCTGACGATCCGGGCGCTCCGCGCACCCACGGCCGCGTGGACGAGCTCCCCGACCCATGCCAGCCCCTGCTCGTCCGCGTACAAGCCCAACCTCAGGGTGCGCGCGGCCTTTCTGCCGTTACGAGCCATCCGCAGATCGTAGCCGCGCGGCCCCCGGGGGGGCGCCGCCCCGGTCGCCGGTCGGGGCGTGCGCGGCGGGCCGTACGCTCGTGCTGACGGAAAATATGTGGTCAGGCGGGCGAGGAGCAGGGGCCCGCGGTCGGAGGAGCGATGTCAGGCGCATGTTGTGCCCCCGCCTCCGGGGGCGGCGAGGAGATTCCCGAAGAGTCCGCCGTGCGGGTCCGGGCCCCGGAGCGGGACCGGGCGCAGGGACTGCGCGCCATGCAGCGCATCCCCGGGGGGACGTTCCGGATGGGGGGCGACGACGCCGACGCGTTTCCCGAGGACGGTGAGGGCCCGGTGCGGGAGGTGCGGCTGTCACCGTTCCTCATCGACGCGACCGCCGTCACCAACCGGCAGTTCGCGGCGTTCGTGCGCAGCAGCGGTTATCGCACCGACGCCGAGCGCTACGGCTGGTCCTTCGTGTTCTACGCACTCGTCCACCCCGACGCCCGGCGCATGGTGCGCGACGGCACGGTGGCGGAGGCGCCCTGGTGGCTCGCGGTGGACGGGGCGTGCTGGCGGGCCCCCTACGGGCCGGGGTCGTCCTGGACCGATCTGTCGAACCACCCCGTCGTCCACGTCTCCTGGCGCGACGCCTCCGCCTACGCGGCGTGGGCCGGCAAGCGGCTGCCCACGGAGGCGGAGTGGGAGATGGCGGCGCGTGGCGGTCTGGAGCGCTCCCGTTACCCCTGGGGGGATGAGCTCCTGCCCCGGGGGCAGCACCGCTGCAACATTTGGCAGGGGCGGTTCCCGCAGGTCAACTCCGGTGAGGACGGGTATCTGGGAACCGCGCCGGTCAAGACCTACCGAGCCAACAACTTCGGCCTGTACAACACCTCGGGCAATGTGTGGGAATGGTGCTCCGACTGGTGGAGCACCACTTGGCACGTGGCCGACCGCCCGGAGACCCGCCGGGACCCGGCCGGGCCTCCCACCGGGGAGGCGAAGGTGATCCGCGGCGGCTCCTATCTGTGCCACGCGTCGTACTGCAATCGCTACCGCGTCGCCGCGCGCACGTCCAACACACCGGACAGCAGCACCGGTCACATGGGGTTCCGCTGCGCGGCGGATCTGCCTCCGGCCCGCTGACCGTTTTTGGTTGACACCACCACGAGAGCGGGTGAGACTTACACCGCCTACTGGTAAGACCAGTTAACTGGAGCATCCTCGGATCGAAACGTCCACGCCAAGGAGCGTCCTGGATGACCAACGCCTCTCCTCATGCGCCGTCCGTCAGCGGCACTTTCCAAGGCAGGATCGGCACCACCTACGAGGAGTCGACCCCCTGGTGGCCCGAGCAGCGGACGCTTCCCGAGGACACACCCAACGTCGTGGTGATCGTGCTGGACGATGTCGGCTTCTCCGATCTCGGCTGCTTCGGCTCGGACATCGACACCCCGGCCATGGACGCCCTCGCCACCGGCGGCCTCCGCTACGCGAACTTCCACACCACCACGCTGTGTTCGCCGACCCGTGCCTCCCTGCTGACCGGCCGGAACCACCACTCCGTCGGCATGCGCATGCTGTCCAACTTCGACACCGGCTTCCCCAGCGGCCGGGGCCGGATCACCACGGCCGCCGCGACCCTGCCCGAGGTGCTGCGCGACAACGGCTTCAACACCATGGCCGTGGGCAAGTGGCATCTGGCGCCGATGGAGCAGACCACCCCGTCCGGGCCGTACACCCAGTGGCCGCTGTCGCGCGGGTTCGAGCGCTACTACGGATTCCTGGAAGCCGAGACCGACAGCTTCCATCCGGAGCTGTTCTACGACAACCACGCCGTGGACCCGCCGAAGACCCCGGAAGAGGGCTACCACCTCAGTGAGGACCTGGTCGACCGGGCGATCGAATTCGTCCGCGACCAGACATCGGTCACCCCGGAGAAGCCCTTCTTCCTCTACCTGGCATTCGGCGCGGCCCACGCCCCGCACCAGGCTCCCCAGGAATACCTGGAGAAGTACCGCGGCCGGTTCGACCACGGCTGGGACGCCGAGCGCGCCACTCGCCACGCCCGCCAGATCGAACGGGGCATCCTGCCACCCGGTACCGAACTGGCGCCGCGCAACCCCGGGGTCGTTCCCTTCGACGAGCTGTCGGACGACGAGCGGAAGCTGTCCGTACGCCTCCAGGAGGCATACGCGGCGATGCTGGACCACACCGACCACCACATCGGCCGGCTCATGGAGTTCCTGGAGCGGATAGGCCAGATGGAGAACACCATCACCATCCTGCTCTCGGACAACGGGGCCAGCCAGGAAGGCGGGCAGAAGGGCTCGCTCAACCCCACCGCGTTCCAGAACGGCATCGCCGAGGACCTCGGGGAGATGGTCGCGCGGATCGATGACATCGGCACCACGCGCGCGCACGCCAACTACCCCTGGGGCTGGGCGCAGGCGGGCAACACACCGTTCAAGCGCTACAAGCAGAACACCCACGAAGGCGGTGTGCGCTGCCCGCTCATCGTGCGGTGGCCCCGGGGACTGCCGCGCACCGGCGAGGTCAGGCAGCAGTTCCACCACGTCAACGACATCGTCCCGACCCTCTTCGAGGTGCTCGGTGTGCAGGCTCCCGAGGTGTACAACGGCGTTCCGCAACTGCCGGTCCACGGTGTCAGCATGGCGTACACCTTCGGCTCGCCGACCGCGCCCACGCGCAAGGAAGCCCAGTACTTCGAGATGTTCGGACACCGCGCGATCTGGCACGACGGCTGGAAGGCCGTCGCCTTCCACCAGCGTGGAACGTCGTTCGACGACGACCAGTGGGAGCTGTACCACCACGACACCGACTTCTCGGAGTGCAACGACCTGGCGCGGACCCACCCCGAGCAGCTGCAGAAGATGATCGCCCGCTTCTGGGTGGAAGCGGGGAAGTACGATGTGCTGCCGCTGGACGACAACGGCTTCGCCTACCGGGCGAAGATCCCGCGTCCCGGCTCCCCGCGCAGGCGCACCACCTTCACCTACTACCCCGGCATGGCCCATCTGCCCGTCGCCGCGGTGCCTCCGGTGATGAACCGCGCACACCGCATCACCGCGTACGTCGACCGGGCCACCGCGGCGGACGAGGGTGTCCTGGTGTCCCTGGGCAACATCAGCAGCGGATACGTCCTGTACGTCAAGGACAACCGGCTGGTCTACGAGTACAACTTCCTGGGCACCCGGTACACGGTGACCTCGGTGGAAGAACTCCCGACCGGTCCGGCGGAGCTGACCTTCGAATTCGTCAAGACCGGCGACATGCGGGGCGTCGGACACCTCTCTGTGTCGGGAAGGCCGGTCGGCACCGAGGACATCCCCCGGGTCCTCCCGCACTTCCTGGGATGGCAGGGGCTCGATGTCGGCCGGGACACCCTGTCGCCCTCCTCGCCCAGCTATGACGGGGAATTCGCGTTCACCGGGACGTTCGAGAAGGTCGTGTTCACCGTCGCGCCGGACGAAGAAGGCACCGAGCCCTTCGAGCGCATCGACTGACCGGCCCCCTGACGGTTTCAGGCCCCTCCTCCAAGGTGGTTCACCTCGGAGGAGGGGCCTGAGCCCGTCCGGCCTGGCGGTCAGCTGGGTGGAGTGAAGCGTCCGTCGATCGCCGTCCAGCCGCCGTCCACGAAGAGCTGGCTCCCGGTGACGAAGGACGACGCGTCCGACGCGAGGTAGACGACGGCGCCGGCCAACTCGTCGGCCCGCGACCAGCGGCCCAGGGCGCTCTTGCCGGCGTAGGCTTCCGACCACTCCGGCACCGCCCTGATCTGCGCGGTCAGCGGGGTGTCCACGACGCCCGGGGCGATGGCGTTCACCCGCACGCCCGACGGGCCCAGCTCGGCCGCCGCGGTCCGCAGCAGCTGGACGAGACCGGCCTTCGTGGCCGCGTACACCCCCTGGCCCGGCTCGACGGCCACCGCGCGGATCGAGCTGAAGCCGATGATGCTTCCCCCGCCGCGTTCGGCCATGCCACGGCCGAACGCCCGCACCAGGTCGAAGGAGGCGCGCAGATTGAGCGCCACAACCCGCTCGAACTCCTCCGCCGTGTAGTCCAGCAGGGGCTTGCGCACATTCGTCGCGGCGGTGAAGACGAGCACGTCGACGGGGCCGAGCTCCTCGGCGGCCCGCGCGACCGCCTCGCCGTCGAGCACATCCAGGGTGTACGCGACAAGGCCGGGCCCCATCGACGCCGACTCCTCGGCCGCCGTCGGATCACGGTCGGCGCACACCACCGTGGCGCCGTGTGCCGCGAGCGCCAGGGCGCTCTCGCGGCCGATTCCGCTGCCCGCGCCCACCACGACGGCCTTGCGGCCGTCGAGCCTGAACAGGCGGGAGTACGCGTCCACCGGATCGGTGTGGTGTGTGGTTCGCACTGTGGTCCTCACGGCTTCTTCGTCGTCGGGCGGATCACTGCCATACGGGTGACGGTGAGCTCTTCGATGGCGAACCTCGGGCCCTCCCGTCCGGCCCCGGAGTCCTTCACGCCGCCGTACGGCATGACGTCGGAACGGAAGCCGGGAACCTCGTTGACGACCACTCCGCCCACCTCCAGGCGGTCGACAGCGGTGAACGCCGTGTCCAGGGCGCTGGTGTAGACACTCGCGTGCAGTCCGTAGCGCGAGTCGTTGACCAGGTCGAGGGCCGCGTCCAGGTCGGGGACGGACCGTACCGCGACCACGGGGGCGAAGACCTCCTCGTTCCAGACGGGGAGGGCGCGGTCCACGTCGAGCAGCACGGTGGGCTCGATCACCCCGTCGGTGACGCCGCCTCCGGCGACGAGCGAGGCCCCCGCCGCCACCGCCTCGTCCAGCCAGGCGCGCACCCGCTCGGTCGACCGCTGATCGATGAGCGCCGACACGCGCGTCCCCGGATCGCGGGGGTCGCCCACGGCCACCTGGGCCACGCGCTCCGTCAGACGGGCCAGGAACTCCTCGCGCACGGCGTCCACCACGATGACCCGCTGCACGCTGATGCACGCCTGGCCCGACGCGTAGTACCCGCCGCGCACCACCGCGTCGGCGGCGGCGTCGAGGTCGGCGTCGGCGGCCACCACCAGGGCGGCGTTGGAGCCGAGTTCGAGCAGCACCTTGGTGGGTGCCGCGTCCCGGGCGATCCGGTGGCCCACGGCGGCGGAACCGGTGAAGGACACCGCGCCGATCCGGCGGTCGGTGGTCAGCGCGGCACCCACCTCGGGGCCCCCGGTCACCAACTGGACCGCGGCCTGCGGCGCGTCGGCGGCGGCGAGGGCCGCGCGGAGCAGGTGCACCAGCCACAGGGTGGCCAGTGGCGTCTGCGGGGCGGGCTTGACGATGACCGGGCAGCCGGCGGCCAGGGACGGCGCGACCTTGTGCGCGGCGAGCAGCAGCGGGTAGTTGAAGCCCGCGATGCCCACCACCACGCCGATCGGCTTGCGGGTCCAGAAGCCGAGCAGGCCCTCGCCCGACGGCAGCAGGTCCAGCGGCACCGTCTCCCCGTGCAGCCGGGCCACCTCCTCGGCCGCCGTCAGCAGGGTCAGCAGGGTGCGGTCCACCTCCACACGGCAGTCGACCAGCGGTTTGCCGGTCTCCAGGACCAGGAGCCGCTCGAAGTCCGCGCGTCGCGAGGCGACCGCCTCGTGCGCGGCGAGCAGCGCGGCCCTGCGGGTGTGCGAGGGGAGCCGTCCGACCCGCTCGCGCGTGGCGAGGGCGGCGTCCACCGCCCGGCGTGCGAGACCGGTGTCCCCGACGGGGGCACGGGCGACGAGCGTCCCGTCGTAGGGGAAGCGGACGTCCTCGGTGGCGGGTGCCTCGACCCAGTGGTCGCCGATGGGAAGGCCCTCGGGAAACTCCCCCACCACGGGGTGTTCGCCGTCGGCGGGTTTGACGTGGGTGGTCACGGTCGTTACTCCCGGTTGAGGTCGGCCGCCGACACCCCGGACAGTGCCTTGCCCAGCGTCGGAACGGCGGCGATCAGCCTGCGTGTGTAGGAATGCTGTGGGTCCTCGTAGACCTGCTCCGTGGACCCGGTCTCCACGATCTGCCCGGCGTGCATGACCGCGACCCGGTCGCACACGTGGCGGACCACGGACAGGTCGTGGGAGACGAAGACCAGCGTGAGGGACAGCTCGTCGACGAGGTCCGCGATGAGGTTGAGCACCTGGGCCCGTACGGACACGTCCAGGGCGCTCACCGGCTCGTCGGCCACGATGATCTTCGGACGGGGGGCGAGAGCGCGCGCGATCGAGATGCGCTGCCGCTGGCCACCGGAGAACTGGTGCGGATACCGGTCCGCCGCGTCGGCTCGCAGGCCGACGGCCTCGAGCAGTTCGGCCACCCGCTCCCGGCGGTTCCCCTGCCGCTGTGCCGCGAGCGGCTCGGCCACGATGTCGCCGACGCGCATCCGCGGGTCCAGCGAACTCATCGGGTCCTGGAACACGAGTTGGAGCCGCTCGCGGACGAACTTCAGCTGTCTCTCCCGGAGCCCGGTGATGTCCCGTCCGTCGATCGCGACGCTGCCGCCGGTGGGGCGGTCCAGCCCGGCCAGGATGCGCAGCAGGGTCGACTTCCCGCACCCCGACTCGCCCACGATGCCGAACCGCTGCCCCTGGGGGATGGCGAAGCTGACGCCACGCAGGGCGTGCACCGGCGGGCTGGCGTGGCGCAGTGAGGTACGAGGCCGCCTGTAGACGCGCGTGACGTCGCGGACACTGATGGCGTCCACGGGACCGGTTCCCGGCCCGGGCGCGAGCGGGGTGCTGGTCGGCTGCTCAGCCACGGCCGGCCTCCTGGTTCGTGGGGGTGCCGGTCCCGGGCGCGCCGTCGGGAGCCGGGTGGAAGCAGGCGTAGCCGGAGTCCGGCCCGGTCGGGACCCAGTCCGGTCTGGTGGCGCACCCGTCCGTCGCGTGTTCGCACCTGTTCCTGAACACGCATCCGGCGGGGAACCGCCCCGCCGCCGGAACCGACCCGGGGATCGTGGCCAGCCGGCCGCGGTCGTCGACCACGGTCAGATCCGACGCGCCGATCAGGCCCTGCGTATAGCGGTGCCGGGGGCGTGTGAACACCTCCTGGACCGGGCCGGACTCGACCAGCCGCCCGCCGTACATGACCATGACCCGTTCGCAGACGGTGGCCACCACGGCCAGGTCGTGGGTGATGAAGAGCATGGCCGATCGGCGCTCCTGGACACCCCGTACGACCAGGTCGAGCACCCGCGCCTGCACCGTGACGTCGAGCGCGGTGGTGGGTTCGTCGCAGACCAGGAGCGCGGGGTCGTTCGCGAGGGCGATGGCCAGCACCACCCGCTGCCGCTGGCCCCCGGAGAACTGGTGCGGATAGGCGTGCGCGGCGGCCTCGGGGTCGGGGAGGCCCACCTGGGCGAGCAGTTCCACCGCGGCGGCCCGGGCGGACGCGCGGTCGGGCCTGGTCCGGTGGATCAGCAGCACCTCGGCGATCTGCCGCCCGACCCTCATCGTGGGGTTCAGAGCGGTCATGGGCTCCTGGAAGACCATGGCGATCTCCTTGCCCCGCACCCGGGACATCCGCGCCTCGTCGGCACCCACCAGATCGTGGTCGACTCCGGCGAGCCGTACCGAGCCCGAGGCCCGGAGCCCCTCGGGGAGCAGGCCCATGACGCTCAGCGCGGTCAGCGACTTGCCCGACCCCGACTCACCGATCAGGCCCACCCGCTCGCCCGCCCGGATGGTGAAGTCGACGTCTTCGACGAGCTTGCGGCCGCCCACCGTGACGCCGAGGTTCCGCACGGCGAGGACGTCGTCGGGTGCGGCGGCGGCCGGTCCCGTCTCAGGTACCGGGGTCATCGGCGGTCCTCCAGCTTGGGATCGAAACGGTCGCGCAGGCCGTCACCGAGCAGATTGAATCCGAGCACCGCCAACGCGATCGCGACGCCCGGGAACACGGCGAGCCGGGGGGCGATCGACAGCAGCTCCTGGCTCTCCTGCAACATCCGGCCCCAGGACGGTGTGGGGGGCGGGGTGCCGAAGCCCAGGAAGGACAGCGCGGCTTCGGCGAGTACGGCGATGGCGAAACCGACCGACGCCTGCACGATGACGAGACTGCTGACATTGGGCAGCACATGCCGCACGGCGATCGCGAACGGCCCACGGCCCGCCGCGCGGGCGGCGATGACGTACTCGGTCTCCATGACCTGCAACGTGCCGCCGCGGATCAGCCGGGCGAAATGGGGGATGGACGCGATGCCGATGGCGACCATCGCGACCAGCGTGCCGGCGCCGTACACGGCCGCGAACATGATGGCCAGCAGGAGCGCCGGGAAGGCGAGCAGCAGGTCGTTGCCGCGCATCAGCAGTTCGCCGCACCAGCGGGGCGCCATTCCGGCGACGATGCCGAGCGGCACGCCGACCAGGGCGGCCACCCCCACCGCCACGAAGCCGACGAACAGCGTGGTGCGCGAGCCCATCAGGACCTGGCTGAACACATCGCGGCCGAATTTGTCCGTGCCGAACCAGTACTCCGCCGACGGCTCCTGCAGCCGCACCGCGGGGTTCACCAGGGTCGGGTCGTGCGGGGTCCAGACGAAGGACAGCAGTGCCATGCCGATCACGATCGCGACGATGAGCCCGCCCACCAGGAGGCTGCCCGTGACCGGGCGGCGACGGCGGCGGCCCGCGGGACCCGCGGACGCGACGGCGGTTTCCGTGGCCGCAGCGCTCATGACGCACCTCCCCTGAGCCGCGGGTCGATCAGCAGATAGACCATGTCCACCAGGAAGTTCACCAGCAGCACCGCCATTGCGATGATCATGACCACGTCCTGCACCACGATGAGATCCCGGTTGGCGACGCTGTCCAGCAGCAGGCTGCCGAGCCCGGGGATGACGAAGACCCGTTCGATGACGACGGAGCCCACCAGCAGCGTGGCGAGCTGCAACGCCAGGACGGTGACCACGGGCACCGCCGCGTTGCGCAGGCCGTGCCGCAGCAGTGCCCGTGTCGGGCGGAGCCCCTTGGCACGAGCGGTGCGCAGATAGTCCTCCCGGAGGACGTCGAGCACGGCGCTGCGGACATAGCGGGTGAGCACCGCGGCCTGCACGATGCCGAGGGACAGCGCGGGCATCACCAGTTGTTTGAGGAACAGGACCGGATCCTGCACCGGAGGTGTCCAGCCGTTCGCCGGCAGCCACCCGAGCCCCACCGCGAACACGGTGATCAGGAGGATGCCCGCGAGGAAGGCCGGGACGGCCACGCCGACCTGGGACAGGGCGGAGAGAATCAGCCCGGACGGCTTGCGGTGCCGCACGGCCATGAGCGTGCCCACGGGGAGCGCCAGAACGCAGGCGATCACCATGCCGGTGCCGACGAGCCACAGGGTGACCTGGAGGCGGTCGGCGAGCTGTGGGCCGATCGGCGCGTGGGAGATGTAGGAATCCCCCGGGTCGAAGGTCACCAGCCCGTGTATCCAGCTGAAGTACTGGGCCACGAGCGACCGGTCGAGCCCGAACTGCTCGCGCAGTTGCGCCACCGCCGAGTCCGACGCGCTGGTTCCGAGGGCGACGCGGGCCGGATCCCCTGGCAGCACCGCCATGAACGCGAACACCAATACGGAGCTCACGACCAGGCTGGCCAGGAGGATCCCGATCCGCTGCACCAGACGGACGATCATTGGTTCGGACCGCCTTTCAGGACCGGCCGAGGCCGGTGAGATCCAGTGACTCGGACACGGAGTTCACGGGCAGACCAGTGATGTCCTTGTCCGCCACCATCAGGTTGGGGAGCAGGAACAGCCAGTCGGCCGCGGCGTCCTTGGACACCAGCCGGGCAGCCGCCCGCATGTCGGTGATCTGCTGCTCCCGGGTGCCCTGGTCCGCCTTCGCCAGCAGTGCCCGGAACTCCGGGTTGTCATAACGGATGTAGGACTTCTCGTTCCCGAACACCGTCTGCATGTCGCGGGGCTCCACATGGCCGATGATGGACATGTCGTAGTCGGCGTTCTTGAACACGGTGGTCAGCCAGGCGGCGGGGAACTCCAGCTGGTCCAGCTTGACCTTGAACCCGGCCTGTTCGAGCTGGCTCTTGACCACGGTGCCGCACGCGGTGGCATACGGCAGGGTCGGGATGCGCAGCCGCAGCGTACGCCCGGCTTCGCCGGACTCCTCGACGAGCTTCTTGGCCTTGTCGCGGTCGTACGGATACAGGTCGGTGAGGTTCTGGTACCACGGGTCGGTCGGCGGGACCATGCTGCCGATGAGCTTGCCGCGGCCCGCCCAGCAGGTGTCCATCAGGGCCTTGTGGTCGATGGCGTAGCGGACCGCCTGGCGGGCCTTCGGATTCTTCATCGGACCCGAGCCGTTGTTGAGCGAGAGGACCACCTCGCCGTTGGTCGTGCCCTCGATGACCTTGTACTTCGAGTTGTTCTGGAACCGGTACAGGGACTCCGGGGACTGCATCTGGCCGATCACATTGATGGTGCCCGTGAGCAGCGCGTTGTTCATGGCCGTCGGGTCCTTGAAGTACTTGAGGGTGACCGACGCGAAGTGTGGTGTGCGCGCCCAGTAGCCATGACGACGGGCCAGCGTGATCGAGTCGCCGCGGTTCCAGTTCTTCACCACGTACGGGCCGGTGCCCACCGGCTCGGTGGCCAGCTTGCTCACCCCGGTCCGGCTGAACATCGCGCCGATCCGGGTGGTCATCCGGTACAGCCAGTCATTGCTCGGCCGCTTCAGGGTGACCTTGAGTTCGGTGGGCGACACCGCCCGCACCGTGTCGACGACATCCATCTGGGTCTTCTGCACCAGCGTCCAGTCGGTTGTGACGCGTTCGATGGAGAACTTGGCGTCCTCGGCCGTGAACCGTGCGCCATTGCTGAACGTGGCGTTCTTCACCAGGTGGAACGTGTACGTCCTGCGGTCCTTGGACAGGCTCCAGGACGTGGCCAGTTGGGGCCGGATCTTCCCCGACTGGTCCAGCTTCACCAGGGTCTCGTAGACGTTGTAGAGCAGTGCCTGGGGAATGGCGGCACCTTCGGTCTTGGTGAAGTCGAAGTTGGCCGGCTCGGCGGTGAGGCCGATGTTCAGGGAGTTCTTCCCCGCGCTGCCGCCGGTTGCCGTGGAACCGGCCGAGCAGGATGCCAGCAGCAGGCATGCGAGCGTGGCCGCGACCGCCCCGGTACCTCGCCCCGGCCGCTTGTGATGTTTCATATGTGCTGTCCCTGGCCTTCCATCGCGTGCAGAACGGCTGATGCCACGTCCGCCGTGGTGGCGTTGCCGCCGAGGTCGGCCGTGTGGTGTCCGGTGTCTCGCAAGGCGCCCGCCACCGCGTCGCGGACGCGGCGGGCGGCGCCGGTGTGTCCGAGGTCGTCGAGCAGCATCGCGCCGGAGAGCACGCAGGCCACCGGGTTCGCCACCCCCTTCCCGGCGATGTCGGGCGCGGAGCCGTGGACCGGTTCGTAGATGCCCGGCACGTCCCCGCCCGGCAGGACGTTGGCGCTGGGCGCCATGCCCATACCGCCCGCCAGCACCGCGGCGAGATCGGACAGGATGTCGCCGAAGAGGTTGCTCGCGAGCAGTACGTCCAGGGAGCGCGGAGCCTGGATCATACGGGCGGCCATGGCGTCGACCAGCACGGTCTCCAGCTCCACCCCCGGGTACTGCTCGCCGACCTCACGGACCACCCGGTCCCAGAGCGGATAGCCGTAGCGCATCGCGTTGGACTTGGTCACCAGGCACAGGTGGCCCGACCGCCGGCCGGCCAGGGCGAAGGCGTGGTGCGCCGCCCGCTCGATGGCACGACGGGAGTGCACGGCGACCTCGATGCCCAGATCGTGTCCACTGCCGCCGTGCGCCATCCCACCGGCGCCCACGTACTCGCCCTCGGTGTTCTCGCGCACGATCACCAGGTCCACGCCATCGGTGTCGCGCACCTTGGTGGGAACGCCGGGGAAGGCGCGGACCGGGCGGAGGTTCACGGCGAGGTCGAGTCGCTGCCGCAGGCCGATGATCAGGCCCCAGATCAGTTCGTGCTCCGGCACATCGGGTCGTCCGACGGCGCCGAACAGCACCGCGTCCGTCTTCCTGACGAGGTCGGCAGCGTCGGCCGGCATCGCCGCGCCCTGCCGGAGGAACCGCTCGCCTCCCCAGTCGAAGGAGGTCACCTCGAGCCGGTGGCCGTCGGCCTCCAGGGCGGCCCGGAGGACAGGCACGGTCGCCGCGACCACCTCGGGGCCGATGCCGTCACCGGGTATGACGGCGAGCCGTACGACCTTGGTGTCCCGCCTCATGCTGGCACCTTCCGTTATGACTGGCCTGACCAGTAAGCTCACTTGGCAGGTACCGTCGCGACTGAAGCTGTACTTGTCAAGGGTTCGAACGCCCTCAGGTGTCTCGAGAGGCGCCGCCCAGCGGCAGCTGGGGGAGTTAAGGAGTGTGCGTGTGCTCACGGAACAGGGCCTGGCCGCCATGTCGGCCGTCGAGATGGTGGCCGGATTCGCCGACCGCACCTTGTCGCCGGTCGAGGTCCACGACGCCGTCCAGTCGGTGATCGAGGCGCGCGAGAGCGTGCTCAACGCGTTCTGGGTGCGGGATCCGGACGAGTCCCGCAAGGCGGCACTGGCCAGCGAGGCCCGATGGGCGGCGGGGGAGCCGCTCGGGCTCATCGACGGCGTGCCCGTGACGCTCAAGGAGAACGTCGCCCGCAGGGGGGTCCCGATGCCCTCGGGCAACGCGGGGACCGAACCGGTGGTCCCCGAGGCGGACGCGCCCATCACCGCGCGGGTCCTCGAATCCGGCGGGGTGATACTCGGATCGACCGTGATGCCCGACTGGGGCATGCTCTCCTCGGGCGTCTCCAGCCGGCACGGCGTTTCGCGCAGCCCCTGGAACCCTGACTGGACCACGGGCGGTTCCAGCTCCGGCGCGGGGGCCGCGGCCGCCGGGGGATACGGTCCGCTCCACGTCGGCACCGACATCGGAGGGTCGATCCGGCTGCCGGGCACCTGGCTGGGCCTCGCCACGCTCAAGCCCAGCTACGGGAGGATCCCGCTGGACGCCCCGTACCTGGGGCGGGCCGCCGGCCCCCTGACCCGCACCGTGGCGGACGCGGCCCTGTTCATGCGGATCCTGAGCCAACCCGACCCTAGGGACTGGTCGAGCCTGCCGCCGCAGGACATCGACTGGTCCGCGCTGGACGGCGGGGTACGCGGACTGCGGGTGGGAGTGCATCTGGACGCCGGCTGCGGGGAGCCGTGCGACGCCGAGATCCTCGCCGCGGTGAACCGTGCCGCCGCGGTCTTCGAGGCGGCGGGAGCCGTCGTGGAGCCGGTCGGGCCGTTTATGACCCAAGAACTCCTGGACGACCTGGACCTGTTCTGGCGGGTGCGGTCCTGGAACGACTTCCGCGCACTGGAGCCCGAGGCCCGGCTGCGCGTCCACCCCCACATCATCCGGTGGTGCCAGGGGGGCGCCGATGTTCCGGGCACCCGGGTTCTCCAGTGCTACCAGCAGATCATGGGCATCCAGGCGCGGACCGTCGCGGCGACGCTCCCGTACGACCTGGTGCTCTCGCCGGTGGCGCCGGTGGCGGCGTTTCCCGCCGAGCAGCCGATGCCTTTCCCGGGGGACGAGAAGACCATGGCCCACATCGGCTTCACCGCGCCGTACAACATGTCCGGTCAGCCGGCCGCGACCGTCAACTGCGGTTTCACGGCGGACGGGCGGCCCATCGGGGTGCAGATCGCGGGCCGCCGTTTCGACGATCCCGGGGTCCTGAGGGCGGCGGCGTGGTACGAACGGAGCCGGCCTGCCGAGGCGGTCCCGTGCTGGCCGGACCACGCCCATGGGGCGCTGACGGGGGAGACGACATCGACCACGCCCGAAGGGGAGAAGCCTTGAACGACGGGGCACAGTTCCGGCAGGTCTCGCCGGTACGGCTCTACCAGCGCATCGTCGAGCAGATCGAGCAGGCGATCGTGCGCGGTGACCTCAAGCCCGGTCAACGCCTGCCCAGCGAGCGGGAGTTGGTGACGCAGTTCGGGGCCAGCCGTCCTACGGTGCGTGAGGCGTTGCGCGTGCTGGAGAGCGACGGCCTCGTCCGATCGCGCCCGGGCGACCCGAACGGCCCGGAGATCCTGCCCTTCTCGTCGGCCGGCCTGACCAAGCAGATGACCCGGCTCGTCCAGTTCGACAACGTGTCGATGGCCGAGCTGATCGCGTTCCGCATGATCCTCGACGGGTCGGCGAGCTCGCTGGCGGCCCGACTGCGGTCCGAGGAGGAACTGGCCGCCATGGAACGGACGATCGCCGTGATGTCGGATGCGATCGAGGTGGGTTACGAGGAGTTCAGCAAGGCCGACGTCGCATTCCACGAGGCGGTGGCCGTGGCCAGCCGCAACTCCCTCATCGAGGTCTGCAACCAGGTGGTCAGGGGCGCGGTCCTCGCGCTGATCTCGGACAAGGTCGCCCACGCGCACAACAGCGCGGCGCTCATGCGGGAGTCGCTCCGCCACCACCAGGAGGTGCTCGAGGCGATCCGGGCAGGGGACGGTCTGGCGGCGGCACACATCTCGCGGCGCAAGCTCTACGAGTACTACGCCGGATACGTCCCCGAGAACGAACGGGGGCCACTGCTCGCGCTCGTGGACGACGAAGAGAGCTGAGACCCCCGCCACCTCCCGCCCGGCGCGGGAGCCGTTTCCCTCAGTGCAGCGATCGGCCGCCGTCGACGGCGAGGGTGGATCCGGTGAGGTAGCCGTTGGTCCCGGCCAGCACCACCGCTTCGGCGATCTCCTCGGCCGTGCCCGCTCTGCCGATCAGATAGCCGCGGCGCTCGTCGACGTGTCGGCGCTCGCCCGGCGAGCGCCGCTCCTGAGCCGCCCTGGCCAGGGGAGTGTCGACCAGACCGGGGCACACACAGTTCACCCGGATGCCCCGGGGAGCGAGGTCCAGGGCCATCGAGCGGCTCAGCCCCACGGCCGCGGACTTCGACGCGACATAGGCGGCCATCTCGGGGATCGGCCGCACCCCCGCGGCGGACGACACGACGACGATCGCCCCGCCTTCGCCCATGAGGGGCAGCAGCGCCCGGCTGACCGCCCACACCCCGGTCACGTTCACGGCGAAGGCCCGGTGCCAGTCCTCCTCCGCCGTCCCGACCGCGGTGTCGACCGCTCCGACGGCGACCGCCCCGGCGCAGTGCACCAGCAGGTCCAGGTGGCCGTGGGCGCGGGCGACCCGTTCGGCGAGGGCGTGCACGGACACGCTGTCGGTGACGTCCACCGGCTCTTCCCCCGGGGCCGGAGCCCGGTCCGCCACCACCACGGCGGTGCCTCCGGCCCGCAGCCGCGCGACCACGGCGGCCCCGATTCCGCTGGCGCCCCCGGTGACGACCGCGACGCCCGGAGCGATACCGGCGCTCATATGGCGTCCCGCTCCGCGAGGAGCCGCGGACGAACGCGCTCGGCGTAGTCGGCGCAGGACAGGAACTCGGCGCGCCCGGAGGCGAGCACATGCCGGACCGTCTGTTCCAGGACCCACATCCGGGACGGCCGTCCGATGATCTGCGGGTGCGTGGCGAGCATGAAGTGCGTCCCCGGCTCCTCGGCCAGGCCGTCGAACTCCCGGGTCCAGGTCTCGAGCACCGCCGAGGGCGCCGACATCACCCGCCCCGTCACGCGGTTGGTGTACATGAAGACCGGGGTGTCCACCAGGGCCCACGCGAACGGCAGCTCGACGATGTCGGTGGTGCGGTCGTGGGTGTCCAGCAGATGGGCCGAGTCGGAGTCGAAGAGGTTGGAGGAGAACCGCATGCCGTGCTGCTCCATCAGCTTCACCGAATGCGGGGTCAGCTCCGCGGCGGGTGAGCGCCAGCCCCGCGGTGCGCGGCCGGTGGCCTTCCTGATGGCGTCCGCGGCGAGCTGGAACTCCTCCGCCTCCTGCTCCTCGCCGAGACTCTCCGACCAGGCGTGGGTGTGGCTATGGTGCTCGATGGTGAGCCCGGCCTCCAGGATCGCCTCGATCTGGGCGGGGTAGCGCTCCACCACCTGGCCGGGGACGAAGAAGGTGGCCGTGATGTCGTAGCGGCGCAGCAGAGCGAGGATCCGGGGCAGCCCCACCTTCGGGCCGTAGTGTCCCTGGGACACCCAGACCGGCTTGTCCGCCCCGGCGGGGTCGCGGGCCGTCCAGAGGAGTTCGGCGTCCATGTCGAAGGTCAGCAGAACGGGCGTGGTCATCGATGTGCTCCTGGCTGGATCCTCACGGGACGTCCGTCCCGGACGGGCAGTGTGGTCTGAACAGCTGCTAGGTTGAGTATGGGCCGGGTAGGTGGCTGTGTGGGGCGCGGCCCGGGGGACGACGGGACTGGGGAGCGATGTTCACGCCGGTAGACAAGAAGCGGGCCTTCGAGGCGGTCGTCCAGCAGATCGAGTCGGCGATCTACTCCGGCGAGTACGCCCCCGGCGACTTCCTCCCGCCCGAGCGGACGCTGGTCGAGGACTTCGGCGTGGGCCGGTCCACGGTCCGCGAGGCGCTGCGGATCCTGGAGAGCATGGGGCTGGTGAGGACCAGTCCGGGCAGCCGGAGCGGGCCCGAGGTCTGCGGTTCGGTGACCCCCGGCCTGACCCGGATGCTGCGGGGCGCGGTGCGGATGGAGGAGATCCCGGTGGTCGAACTCGTCCAGTACCGGATCATCGCCGGAGCCGCCGCCAACCGGCTCGCGGCGCATCTGCGGACGGATGAGCACCTGGAGCGGATGGCGGCGGCGATCGAGGCGATGGAGGCCGCCACCGACGCCGCCACCTTCGCCGCCGCGGACGACGGCTTCCACGCGGTCGTCCGGGACGCGGCCGGGAACCGTGTGCTCGGCATCGTGGGCGGGGTGATTCAGGACGCCACCCTCGATCTGGTGGCCGGGGCCGTCGGCCCGCCGGCCGGTGCGTCGCGGATGCGGCGGGAGTTCATCGCGGACCACCGCCGCATCCTCGCCGCGATCACCGGGCGCGATGGCGACACCGCGGCCCGGCTGGCCAGCCAAACCCTGTACGACGCCTACTCCGGCGCCCTCGATAAGGACCAGCGGCACCGGCTCGCGGTGCTGCTCGAGCCGGACGTGCGCGACTCGCGCGACCATTGAGCCCGCCTCATCCGGCCGCGGCCGGGCGCCCGACCGCGGCCGGGCTCGTCGGCCATGGCGCGGGGCGGGGCGGGAAGACGTGCCGTTGTACCGCGTCGGCCACGTCCAGGAGCCGGTCCTCGGCCCCCGGGCGGCCCAGCACCTGCAGCCCCACCGGCATACCCGCCACCGTCCCGCACGGCACCGTGATCGCGGGGTAGCCGGTGTAGTTGGCCAGGAAGGTGTAGGCGACCAGCTCGCGGCGGGCGACCTCGGGCAGGACGTCGGGCGGACCGCCCGCGCCTTCCGGTGCGATCACTCCCGTGGTGGGCGTCACCAGGAAGTCGACACCGTCCAGCAGCGCGTCGAGGTGGTCCGCGGCGGCGTCCGCGCGGCCCAGCGATTCCGAGTACCGCGCGCCGCTGACCTCGGCCGCCCGCTCGAAGTGGTGGCGCGCGTAGCCGGAGAGGAGATGGCGCGAGGCCGCCTCGGCCATCATCCGGTCCCCTCCGGTGGCCAGCCGGTCGGCCATCATGGCGTCGTAGAAGGGCTCGGCGAACCGGGGGGTGTCCAGGCCGAGCCGGCTGTCGTCGACCTCGACGCCGTCGAGGAGGGCGAGCCGTCCCACCGCGGAGCGGACCGCCCCGACCACCTCGGGGGCGGCGTCCCGGCCGCTGTCGGCGACCCAGCGCAGACGCCACCCGCTGTGCGCGGACCGGACCGCGGCGTCGCGGTCGACGAAGGTGCGGGTGCTCCGCTCGGCGTCCCACGGTCCCCGCATGGCGTGCCACATCGCGCGGGCGTCCTCGGCCCGCAACGCCAGGGGGCCGGGGACGGAGAACCGGCGGGTGCCGATGAACCCGCCACCGGCCGGTGTGGCCCCGCGGGACGGCTTGAGCCCGACCACACCGCACAGGGCCGCCGGAATGCGCACCGATCCGCCCCCGTCGCTGCCCAGGGCCGCCGGGGTCAGACCGGCGGCCACGGAGGCCGCGGCGCCCCCGCTGGACCCGCCGCAGATGCGGGACGGGTCCCACGGGTTGAGCGTCTCCGGCTGGAGCTCGTTGACCGTGCGGATGTAGATGGCGAATTCGGAGGTGTTGGTCTTGCCGACGAGGATTCCCCCCGCGCGCCGGATGCGAGCGACCACGGGAGCGTCCCGCACCGGCACGTGTTCGGCGAACACCGCGGAGCCGAACGTCGTACGGACGTGGCCGGTCGGGTAGGTGTCCTTGACCGAGAACGGGATCCCGTGCATCGGCCCCAGGCGATCCGGTGCCGCGTCGGCCGCCTCGGCGTCGGCGAGCGCCCGCTCGGGACAGACGGTGAGGAAGGCATGCAGTCCGAGATCGCGGTCGCGGATCCGGTCCAGGCTCTCTCGAGCGGCCGTCACGGCGGAGCGGGCCCGCTCCGTTCGTGGTGCGTCAGGGGCGCTCACCAAGGGGTTCACTCCGATCGTGGTTCGCAAACGAGCGGGCACGGTCATGACCAGCCGCCGAAGATCGACCAGCCGCCGTCGACGGCCAGGGTCTGCCCCGTGACGTAGGACGCGTCGGCCGAGAGCAGGAAGCGCACGACGGAGGCGACCTCGCCGGGCGTCCCGAGGCGGCGCAGCGGGGTACGCCCGAGGACGCCCTGCTCGTCGAGCAGACCGCGGGCGACATTGCGCTCGACCAGCGGTGTGCGGATGGTGCCCGGGGCAACCGCGTTCACCCGGATCCCGGTGGCGGCCCACTCGGCGGCGAGTTGGCGGACGAGCCCCTCGAGTCCCGCCTTCACCGCGCCGTACCCCGTCCGGCCGTCCAGCGCCCGGCCCGCGGCCAGGCTCGACATCGCCACCACCGCGCCCCCGCGGACGGCCAGCAGCGGGTGGGCGGTGCGCAGCAGCCGGGCGGCTGCCTCGACGTGCACCGCCCACAGCTCGTGCCAGCCCGTGTCGTCGATGTCGAGGAACGAGCGGGTCATGCCGGTGCCGGCGTTGCTGACCACCCCGTCGACGCGTCCGAAGGCCGACTCCGCGGCCTCGACGAGCGCCCGGGTGGTCGCCGGATCGGCGACGTCGCCCGCCACCGCGACGCAGCCGCGGCCCTCGGCCCGCACCTCCGACTCCGCCCGTGCCAGGTCCTCGTCCGCGTCGCGGCCGTGCACGACCACATCCCAGCCCGTGCGGGCGAGTTCGAGGGCACACGCACGCCCGATGCCCGACGACGAGCCGGTCACCACCGCGGCGGGCCCTCTCCGCCCTCCCTGCCCGGCGCTCATCGGTCCCGCAGCGGGTCGAAGGCCGTCTCCCGCATCCGCAGGTAGACGATCAGCGTCGGGATCGCGGCGGCCATGGCCCAGAACGCCGGCGCGAGCGGGGTGCCGAGCCATGCGATCAGACCCGTCGCGATGAACGGCGCGGTCCCGCCGAAGACCGCCGAACTGAGGTTGTACGGCAGGGCCATGCCGGAGTAGCGCAGCCGGGTGGGAAACAACTCGGTCAGGCCCGCCGTCCCGGGACCCGAGTAGCACGCCATGATGAGCATCGCCGGGAGCTGGGCGACCAGCGCGGCCCAGAACGAGCCGCGGGACATCAAGAGGTAGATCGGGATCGCCGATACGAGGAACACGGCGGCGTGGGCGATCAGGATCGGCCGCCTGCCCACCTTGTCCGACACCCGTCCCATGACGAGCGTCAGCACCGCGTAGACAACCATCCCGACGACATTGGCCAGGTAGGCGTCACCGAGGCTGAGACCGGCCTCGTTGTGCAGGAACGTCGGGGTGTAGGTCAGGAACGTGTAGAAACCGATGTTCGGCAGGGCGGTGTAGAAGAACGCCGTGAACATCGCGCCCGCTTGAGTCCGCACCGCCTCGGTGGCCGGTCGCTCGGCAACCTCGCCCGCCTCCCGCAGGGCCTGGAAGTGGGGCGTGTCCTCCATCCGGAACCGGATGTAGAAGCCGATCGCGCCCAGCGGAAGCGACAGCAGGAACGGGATGCGCCAGCCGCCGTTCTCCAGCGCCCCGGCCGAGCCGACATTGGTGATCGCCGTGACGACCAGGACACCGGCCAGTGTCCCGGTGATGACGCTGAACTGCTGCCAGCTCGACACCCGGCCGCGGCGGCCGACCGGGGCGTTCTCGGTCATCACCGTGGCCGAGCCGGTGAACTCCCCACCGGCCGAGAATCCCTGGAGCAGACGCAGCAGCACCAGGAGCGAGGGTGCCGCGATCCCGGCGGCCGCGTAGGTGGGCAGCAGGCCCATGCCGAGGGTGCTCGCCGACACCAGGATCAGGGCCCACGCCAGTGCGGTACGCCGGCCGTGTCGGTCGCCGAGCTGCCCGAAAAACAGCCCGCCCAGCGGCCGGACCACGAAGCCGACACCGAACACCGCGAACGTCGACAGTGTCGAGGCCACGGTGCTCCCGCTCGGGAAGAACAGGGACGAGATCACCGGACTGAGCGCGGCGTAGACGCCGTAGTCGTACCACTCGATGAAGTTGCCGATGCCACCGGCGACGACCGCACGGCGTGGGCTGTGGCCGGACGGCACGGCAGCGGTGTGTGCCACGTTCGGAGGTCTGGCGGTCGTGGGCATGGGAGCCTCCCTGAGACGTGGTTTTTGGCGACCTAGCTACTGGTCGGACCAGTAGCAAAGTAGGTCACCGCGCCAGGAGTGTCCAGGGTCGCGGCTCCCCGGATACCTCAGGGCATGGGAGCTCCGCGTTGCCAGGAGTCGATGACGATCAGCGTCTTCGTCTGCAGCACACCAACCCCCTTGCGACGCAGACGATTGACCACTTTCTGCAGGTCATCAACGCTGTCGACACGCAATCTGACGAGCGCGTCCACATCGCCGGTGAGCGTGAGCACCTCGTCCACCTCCGGCAGGGTCGACGCGAACTCCACGATGTCGTGGATATCGGTGTCGCCCGTGAAGCGCAGCTCGGTGACCGCCTGGAGGCCCTGACCGAGCTTGGCCTGATCCGTGGTGACTGTGTAGCCGGTGATGACTCCCGACTCCTCCAGGCGTGCGATGCGCCGGCGGACCGGCGCCGGGGAGAGATTCACCAGGCGTGCGATGTCGCGAACGGTGCGCCGCCCATCGGCTCGCAGCAACTCCAGGATCTGCAGATCGACCGAGTCGAGATGTACGGGTGCCGACATGCCGGAAGTGTAAGCAGTGCTTCCCGCAACGCTCACCCCGGACCTGGGTGGACTGCTCAGGAGGAGCGTGTTCCGCATCGCTGTGCACACTTTCGTTGTGGACGGACCGGGCCCTTGGAACCGTGTCCCTCATGTCAGCGTCGACACAACCGGCAACACACGTTGCCCCCTCCGAAACTCTCCAGCCAGGCGGACACCAGGCCGGTGCCGTGCTGCGACTCGATGTGCTCGCCACCCCGCTGGCCGTCGCCCGGGTCGCCTCGATCCTGGCCCATCGCCAGTTCGACGTGGTCACCATGGACATCGCCGCGCCGGTCGACGGGGCGCGCAGGATCACCATCGAGGTGGACACGGCGGACGACATCCGACTGCGGCAGCTCGTCAAGTTCCTGAACCGCTCCTCCGATGTCGTCAAGGTCATCCGCCTCTCCGACGACACCTCGCACAACCGGCGCGGGGCATTCGTCACGGTCGCCTTCCCCGAAGGCCGGCTCGCCGAAGCCGTCGCCATCGCCCGGGCGTTCTCCGCCGAGATCGTGGAAGCCGACCGGACCCGCTGCACCGTCTTCACCGCGGCGGAGCCCGCACGTGTCGACGACCTCGTCAAGGCGCTCTCCGGCTTCACCATCCGGGACCTCGTGATGGCGGCGCCGCTGCGGATCGCGCGTCCGCTCCGCAAGCGCACCGCCGTGGACCGCGGCCACACCTGGGGGCAGCGATGAGCCCGGACTCCGGTGCGGCACCCGCGGCGGACCGCGCCGATGACGTCCTGCGGTTGGTCGACCCCGCCGGGACGCTGAACGAACGGGCGGCCGCGGGCATGCTCGACGTGACCGGTGAACTGGTACGCGGGCTGTACCGCGACATGGCGCTCGGGCGCCGCTTCGACCAGGAGGCGTACGCCCTGCAACGTCAGGGGGAGCTCGGACTCTGGCTGATGTCCCTGGGACAGGAAGCGGCACAAGCCGGATCGATCCGCGCCCTCCGAGCGGACGACCGGGTCTTCCCGTCCTACCGCGAACACGTGGCGGCCCTGTGCCGCGGTATCCCACCGGCGGAACTGCTGTCGCAGTGGCGCGGTGCGAGCCACGGTTCGTGGGACCCCGAGCGGTATCACTTCCACATCTACAGCCTTGTGCTGGCCACGCAGACACTGCACGCGGTCGGCTATGCGATGGGCGTTCGGTACGACGCGGCCGACAGCGTCGTGCTCACCTACTTCGGTGACGGCGCGTCCAGCCAGGGGGACGCCAGCGAGGCGCTCAACTGGGCGGCGGTGACCTCGGCACCCATCGTGTTCTTCTGCCAGAACAACGGATGGGCGATCTCGACACCCGCGAGCAAGCAGTACGCCGGACCGCTGAGCGAACGCGCGAGGGGATTCGGACTCGACGCGGTGTCCGTGGACGGCAACGACGTACTGGCCGTCCACGCCGCCACGCGGGCCATGGCCGAGCGGGTCCGGGCGGGCGGAGCACCCGGGCTCATCGAGGCGCACACCTATCGCATGTCCGGACACAGCACGTCGGACGATCCCAAGCGCTATCGCGACCACGCCGAGCTCGCCCGGTGGGAGGCACACGACCCCGTGGAACGCGTGCGCCTCCTGCTCACGGCGCGCGGCTGGGCCGACGAGGACTACTTCGCCACCGTCGCGTCCGAGGCCGAGGAGCTCGCGGCGCGGACGCGCGAGGAGTGCCGGGCGCTTCCCGAGCCGTCCCTGAGCGACACCTTCCGCCACACCTTGTGTGAGGAGACCGAGGCCCTGCGACGCGAACGCGAAGGTTTCGAGACGTATCTGGAGTCCTTCCTATGACCACCACGGCCACCACGACCACGCTCGGACGCGCGCTGAACGAGGGTCTGCGGCAGGCGATGCGCGACGACGAACGGGTGATTCTGCTCGGCGAGGACATCGCCGCCCTGGGCGGGGTGTTCCGGGTGACCGACGGCCTCGCCGCCGAGTTCGGCGACCGTGTCGTGGACACCCCGCTGGCCGAATCGGGAATCGTCGGGACGGCGATCGGCTTGGCCCTGCGCGGGTACCGACCGGTGTGCGAGATCCAGTTCGACGGTTTCGTCTACCCCGCCTTCGACCAGATCGTCAGCCAACTGGCGAAGATGCGGGCCCGCTCCCGCGGGCTGCTGCGGCTCCCGGTCACCATCCGGATCCCGGTGGGCGGCGGGATCGGCGCGGTCGAGCACCACAGCGAGTCGAACGAGGCGTACTTCTGCCACACGGCCGGCCTGCGCGTCGTGGCCTGCGGCCATCCTCAGGACGCGTACGACATGCTCCGCGCCGCGATCGCGTGCGACGACCCCGTCATCTTCTACGAGCCGAAGCGCCGCTACTGGGACCGGGCCGAGGCCGACCTGGCCCGCCCCGTGGACGGCGACACGCTGGGGCACGCCCGGGTCCTGCGCGAGGGCGCCGACGCCACCGTGGTCGCGTACGGGCCCGCGGTCGCGGTCGCGCTGGGCGTGGCCGAGGTCGCCGCCACCGAAGGCCGTTCGCTGGAAGTCCTGGACCTCCGCTCGCTGTCGCCGCTCGACACCACCGAACTGTGCCGTTCGGCGTCCAAGACGGGGCGTGTCGTGGTCGTCCACGAGGCCCCCGTCAACGTCGGCCTGGGCGCGGAAATCGCCGCGACGGTCATGGAGCACTGCTTCTACGACCTCGAGGCCCCCGTGGAACGGGTCGGTGGCTACAACGTCCCCTACCCGCCGGCGCGAGCCGAAGGTGACTACCTGCCCGATCTCGACCGGGTTCTCGACGCCGTCGACCGGGTGTGTGCCCCGTGAGCCGCCCGGCGCACCTCCCGGAGGACGCGATGCTCGTCACCAGGCACTTTCCCCTTCCCGATGTCGGCGAGGGCCTCACCGAAGCCGAGATCCTCGAGTGGCGCGTGGCACCCGGTGACCGGGTCGGCGTCAACGACATCATCGTGGAGATCGAGACGGCGAAGGCAGCGGTGGAACTGCCGAGCCCCTACGCCGGGACCGTCGGCGAGATCCTGTGTGCCGCCGGCGAGGCGGTGGCCGTCGGGACACCGATCATCACGTTCCAGGTCGAGGGCCAGGCCACCGCGCGGACGGGGCCGGAACCCGACGCCACGCTCCAAGAGCCCGCCGAACCGTCCGCCCCGGACGGTGCCCCGGGCGAGCGGCCGTCCGCCCCCGCCCGCGAGCCCGTCCTGGTCGGCTATGGACCGGCCCATGTCCGCACGGCGCGCCGCCCGCGTAAGAGGAAGCCCGCGACACCGGCGGTCACACCGTCCGCCGGGAAATCCCTCGCCACCCCACCGGTGCGCAAGCTCGCCCGCGACCTCGGAGTCGACCTGTGCCTGGTGACCGCCACAGGCGCGTCGGGACGCGTCACCCGCGAGGATGTCCACCGCCACGCCGAGCGGCGGGCCATCCCGTCGAACGCCCCCGACCCCGCCCGTGACGACGTGGTGCGCACCCCGATCCGCGGAGTGCGCAAACACACCGCGGAGGCCATGGTCCAGAGCGCCTTCACCGCTCCGCACGTCACGGAATGGGTCACCGCCGACGTCACGCGGTCCCTCAAACTGCTGAAGCGGGCACGCGCCGACAAGGCGTTCGACGGGGTGCGCCTGACACCGCTGTGCCTCGTCGTCACGGCGGCGCTGACCGCCATCGCCCGGCATCCCGGGATCAACGCGAAGTGGGACGCCGAGGCCGGTGAGATCGTCCAGTACTCCGACGTCAATCTGGGCATCGCCGCGGCGACACCGCGGGGGCTCATCGTCCCCAACATCGCCGCCGCCCAGCGGCTCTCCCCGCGTGAGATCGCCTTGGCGCTCACCGACCTCGTCGAGCAGGCCCGCGCCGGCAAGACGCCACCCGAGCGGATGAGGAACGGGACGTTCACGATCACCAACATCGGTGTGTTCGGCATCGACGGCGGAACACCGATCCTCAACCCCGGCGAGGCGGCGATCCTCTGCTTCGGCCAGGTGCGGCGCACGCCATGGGAGCACAAGGGACGCGTACGGCTGCGCGACACCACGACCCTCGCCCTGTCGTTCGACCACCGCCTCGTCGACGGCGAACTCGGTTCGCTCGTCCTGCGCGACATCGCCCGCTTCCTCGAGCGGCCGGAGCTGATGGCCCTTCACCGCTGATCGGCCATCCAGGACGTGAGGACGCGCAGGGCATCGTGCGAAGCGCTGTCGGGCTCGGCGGTGAGGACCATGAGGCGCTGCCCCGAGCCGTCGGGGCTGCTCCAGATGTCGCAGTCCAGTGTCAGATCACCGACCAGCCGATGCCGGTCGTGCTTGGTGCCGTAGCTGTCGCTGTTGACCCGGTGCTCGGCCCACCAGACGCGGAAGGGCGACCTCCTGGCGGCGGAGTCCCGCGACCCTGCGGTGGGAGTCCGTCTCGGGCAGGCCCAGCTCCCGCGGCGCCAGCTGCGCTCGGCGAGCCTTGAGGAAGGCCCCCGAGCTCGCGGGGGGCGGGGCCGGTGTCATGTGCGTCGGCCGCGGCGGCCAGCATATGGCGGCCTTCGACGCCTTCGTCCCGATTCCGCTGATCGGGCAACGTCCTCTGCTCATGATCGTCGGCACCCGTTGCGGTCACCTCCTGGATGAGCGTCGAAGCGTTCCAGCGGGCCATCGGCCCCAAGGAGATCCACTGGATCGACGGCGCAAGCCATGTCGACCTCTACGACAGGAAGCAGTACGTGGACCCTGCCGTCGAGAAGCTCGCGGGCTTCTTCGGTGAGCACCTGGACCATGCGGTCCGGGCCCGCCCCGCCACGGCCAGTGGAGACGCGGTACACCGACGGAATTCCATCGACAGGTGAGAGGGCGGCCACGACAATCGGGCCCATGGACTCCGCGGTGCAGGGTGACGCACTCCCGGTTCTGTGGCTGTGCGGCCCACCGGGAGTCGGCAAGACGGCCGTCGCCTGGGAGCTGTATGCCCAGTTCACCCGGGCCAGGACCGAGGTCGGCTTCGTCGACATCGACCAGCTCGGCATCTGCTACCCCGAGCCCGCGGCGGACCCGGGCCGCCACCGCATGAAGGCGCGCAACCTCGACGCGGTGGCCGCGGGTTTCCTCGCGGCGGGCGCCCGGTGCCTCATCGTGTCCGGAGTGGTGGATCCCGCCCATGGGGTACCCACCGACAGCATTCCGCGGGCCTCGGTGAGCGTATGCCGACTGCGCGCCGACCGCGAGGAGCTCCGGCGGCGGTTCATCGGCCGCGGAGGAGAAGTCCAGTCGGTCGAGGACGCGCTGCGGGAAGCCGACGCCCTCGACGCGAGCGATGTCGCCGACACCTGCGTCGACACCAGTGGCATTCCGGTGTCCGAGGTGGCGCGGCTCGTCATGGACCGGACCGGCGGATGGCCTGCCCCGGCCCGGCGCGCCCCGACCCGCACACCAC
>NZ_JAEEAP010000209.1 GCF_016103465.1 Streptomyces sabulosicollis | reverse complement strand
CCACGTCACTTGCTGGGTTGGCCTATTTTTTTTTCAAGCAGAAGACGGCATACGAGCTTAGCGAGTGTCTCGTGGGCTCGGAGATGTGTATAGGAGACAGGGCCTGACGGGGGCAGACCGGGCGGGATCCTCCCTCAGCGCGTCCACGGTCCCCGCAACGCGCCTGGCCGACCGTCAGCGTGCCTTGCCGAGCCGCCGGTAGGCGGAGGCCACCTTGGTGAGCCAGACGACCTCGGCGGTGAAGTTGTCCGTGTCGCGGTCCCCGAAGTCGCCGGTGTCCGCGTTGTCGTCGGGCATGGTGCCGGTGCGCTTGGCGTGCAGGGCCTGTCTGATCTGCGCCGCCTCGGCGAACGCCTGCCGGGACTCCTCGCTCCCCCTGGCGCCCGCCCCGCCGTCGCCGTTCGCGGTGCGGTCGATGTAGGGACGCAACTCCCGCCATCCGTCCCGTATCTCGATGACCCGCCGGTGCAGCCGGTAGTTGAGGTCGGAGACCGCGGCCCCGGGCGGCTCCAGGACGATGTCCGGCGAGGACTCGTACAGGTCCCGCCACAGCGGATACAGGGCCCGGTAGGACCGGTAGCCGCGCGCCCACTCCAGCAGCTTGGTGGCCGACGGCCCCCAGGAGGAGATCGTCAGGGCGAGCGAGAGGGTGACGATGCCCAGCGCGCTGAAGACGGAGGCGGCCAGGGTCCAGGCGCCGATGTCCAGCCCGCACGCGGCGGTGAGGACGTTGACCACCCTGGCCAGGCAGTAGAGGAAGAGGATCACCGCGGCGACGGAGAGCAGCCGCAGGGCCTGACGCAGCGAGGTCTTGCTCGTCATCCGGGCGTAGGGCCCGCACTGGCGAAGGATGGTGACGCACGGGACCGCCTGGGAGACCATGAAGACCAGGAGGTAGGTGAGGACCAGCGGCTGGCCGCTGCCGGTGTTGAAGTCCTCGGCCGGCCGGCCGGGGCCGTCGGCGATGAAGAAGAGCGCCGTAAGGAGCGCGTTGAGGGCGATTCCGGTTATCAGCCAGTAGCGCGCCCTGCGCCCCGACTCCTCGGCGTCGGCCGCCCAGCGCAGCAGGATGATCTGGGCGCTGACGCAGAAGGCGACCGCCGACAGGTGCATCACCAGGATCGCGAGGTTGCCGACGCCCAGGAAGCGCTCGCTCCCCATGGCGACGGCGCCCATCGTGAAGGTGAGGCACTGCAGCAGCAGGGTGATCACCAGCGTGCGGTAGGCGCTGTCCCGCCAGCCGCGTCTGACCTGGAACAGCCGGTAGACGAGCGCGGCGTACGACGACAGCGCCGCGATGACGAAGCAGAGAGTTTTGATGGTGTTCACGGCCCTTTCCCCCACAGGTGCCGCGCACGCGGCGAACGGTTCAGTCGGTGTTCTCGCCCAAGGGAACCACGAGTCCGATCCCTTCGGCCGCAACCGCGACGGCGTAGTCGAAGAACGCGGCCTCGTCCCGGACGCTGTCATGGGTGCGGCTGAAGACCTGGAACACCAGGAGCCCGACCAGACCGCTCCACAGCACGATGCCGCGCTCGATGATGTCCGAGAACGGCGCCTCGGGCACCCCGCCGAACAGCTGTACGGCCTCCGGCAGGAGCAGCGGCGGCCCCGGCACCTCCCGCCGGGGCGCGGTGAGTTCACCGGCCTCCAGCGCCGCACGCACGATCCCGGCCAGCACGGCGGGGGTGCGCGAGGCGGGCGGTACGGTCTCCTGCGGGGCGTGGTAGTCCGGCACAGGTGAGCCGTAGACCAGCGTGAACTCGCCGGGGTTGGCGAAGGACCACCGGCGCAGCGCCCGCGTGGCCGCCAGCAGCCGCGCGCCCGCCGACGCGCCCGCGTCCCTGGCCGCCCGGTCGGCCTGCTCCATCGCGGCGCCGGAGTCGTTGTAGGCGTCGATCAGCAGCGCGGTCAGCAGGTCGTCCCGGTGCGGGAAGACGGCTTCCACCTCGCTGACGGAAAGACCGCTCTCGCGGGCGACGGCCGCCGGGGACAGCCCTGCGGCGCCCAGTTTCACCAGCAGCTGCCGCGCGGCGGTCGTGATGACCGTCCGCGCCCCGGTGTTGTCGTCGGCGGAAGGTGTTCCGGAAGCATCCATGGGCCAAACCGTACCGGTGCCACGGCACTTCGCGCCCCGCGGCCCTGACCCGAACCCTGACCCCGGAGGGGTCTTCGCGGCTATGGTGAGCGGGATGTGAGGGGCTGCACGGGGCTCGGCGGGGGACGCGCGCCGACGCCGCGAGGGAGGGGCTGTCCGTGGACGGCGGCACGGTGGGGCTGCGGATCGCGTCGGCGGTGGTGGTGCCGGTGGTCAAACGACTGCTGCTGCCGCCCGCGAGCGCGCCCGGCGCGGAGTACGGCGAACGGCCCGTACCGATCCGCCGGCTCGTCTCCTTCGCCAAGGAGCACCGCACCCTCACCGAGGACGATCTGCACAAGCTCGCCCGCGAGCTGGTCCGCCGCGCCGTGCGGGCCGCCGGGCCGCACGATCCGCCGATCGGCGCCGATGAGCACGACTCCGTGGGGCAGGCGCTGACCCGCACCCTGCACGCCCTCGGCGATCTCGACATGGACGACGTGCACGCCTTCGCGCTCGGCCCGGAGCGGCTGGCCGCCGAGCTGTCCCGGCGCGCGGGACCCGACACCCGCAGGCTCCTCAGCGACGACGCCGCCCGCTTCCACGACCGGCTCCTGGAGACGGCCTGCGTCCACCTCATGCGCTTCTTCAGCCAGCGGCCCGGGTTCGCGGCCCGAGCCCAGATCGAGCAGAGCCGCGAGATCCGGGAGCAGAGCGAGAAATTGGACGCCATCCTGCGGCGGCTGCCCGACGTCAGCCGCCAGGACGCGCAGTTCGAGGAGGAGTACGCGGCTTACGTCGTCGAGTGCCACGGCAGGCTCACCATCTACGGAGTGGACCTGCGCGAACCGGACGGCCAGGACTGGCCGCTGGAGACCGCGTACCTGAGCCTGCAGGCCAGGCCGTACCGCGACGGCACCGACCGGGTGCCGGTGGTGAACGGCGAACCCGGCGCCGACCGGGACACCGAGAGCGAGCGGGCCCCTGGCCCGGCCGAGGCGGTCTTCGCCAGCCATGAGCGGGTCCTGCTGCGCGGGGTCGCTGGCACCGGCAAGACCACCCTCGTCCAGTGGCTGGCCCTCTCCACGGCACAGCAGGAGCGGGTGCCGGGCGGGCTGTCCCAACTGCTCGGGCGCGTCCCCTTCGTGCTGCCGCTGCGCACCCTGGCGCGCAAGGACTCCGAGCTGCCGATGCCCGACGACTTCCTGCGCTGGATCGGCTGCCCGCTGGTGGGCACCGAGCCCGACGGCTGGGCCGCGCGGGTGCTGCGGCACGGGCGCGGTGTGCTCCTGATCGACGGGGCCGATGAGATCCCCAAGGACGACCGCACCCGGGTACGGGCCTGGCTGAAGAAGCTGCTCGCCGTCTTCCCCGGCAATCTGTGGCTGCTCACCTCCCGCCCCGCCGCCCTGGAGCGGGGCTGGCTGGCGCGCGAGGGCTTCCAGGAGTTCGCGCTCGCCGCGATGCGGCCCGCCGACATGAAGCAGTTCATCCGGCGCTGGCACACCGCGGCGGGGGCCACGCGGGAGCTCGGCGACTCGCTCACCCAGTCGCTGCGCAGCAGCCCCGAGCTGAGCCGCCTGGCCACCAACCCGCTGATGTGCGGCCTGATCTGCGCCCTGCACCGGGAGCGGCGCGGCTTTCTGCCCCAGGGCCGCGCCTCCCTGTACGAGGCGGCCCTGTCCATGCTGCTGGAGCGGCGCGACCTGGAGCGCGAGGTCTACGGGCGCAGCCGCAGGCCGGTCCTGGACCAGAAGTCGGCCACGGAGCCGCTCCAGAGGCTCGCGTACTGGCTGATCCGCAACGAGCGGACCCAGCTGGACCGCCCGGACGCGGTGAACGTGGTGCGGCGGCTGCAGCCCTCCGTGCCCCGCCTCGCGGAGGTCGGAACGGCGGAGGAGGCCCTGCAGCATCTGCTGGAGCGCTCCGGTCTGCTGCGCGAACCCGCCCCGGGCGCGGTCAACTTCATCCACCGCACCTTCCAGGACTTCCTGGGCGCCAGGGCCGTGCTGGAAGAGCGCGATATGGGCATGCTGGTGAACAACGCACACCTGGACCAGTGGGAGGACGTGGTGCAGATGGCCGTCGCACAGGCTCGACACCAAGAGCGTGCCGACCTGCTGACCCGTTTGCGCGAGCGGGGCGACCGGGAGCAGGACGCGACGGTCCAGGCGCGGTTACGGCTCCTCGCGCTCGCCTCCCTCGAACAGGCCACCCGCCTGGAGCCCACCGTGCGCGAGGCCATCGAGGACCGGGCCGCGCGGCTGCTTCCGCCGCGCAGTCTGCGGGAGGCCAGGTCACTGGCGCAGACCGGCCCACTGCTGCTGGGCCTGCTGCCCGACGCCAAGGACCTGGAGGGCGACGAGGAACTGGCCACCGTCCACGCGATCTGCCAGATCGGCGGGGACGCCGCCATCCCCAGGCTCCGGGAGTTCCTGGGCACCGGCCAGCCCGCGGTGCGCGCCCAGCTCCTCGCCCACTGGGACCGGTTCGACACCAAGGCGTACGCCGAGGAGATCGTACGGCCGCTCCTCGACACCGCCCCCGACGAGCTCGTCACCGTGCGCTCCCACGCCGAGCTGGACGCCCTGCGCACCATGTCCGGCTATCAGCGCGTCGGCCTCCACGGCGACTTCGCACCCGAGGCGATCCGCGCCGCCCTCGACCCGCGGCACCTGCGCGAGCTGCGCCTGCGCAACACCCTCCAGCTGGAGGACCTCGATCTGCTCTCCGCCTACCCCGAGCTGGAGACCCTCGCCCTGCAGGGGTGCCGGAACGTGAAGGACCCCGCGCCGCTGACCCGGCTGCCCCGTCTGCGGCGGCTGGAGCTGCGGGACCTGCCCCAGTTCGAGCCGCTGCTGAAGCTGGCGGACTGCCCCCGTCTCGAAGGGCTCCTCGTCGGCCCGGAGGTGCCCTGGCGCGGGCTGTCCGACCTGCCGCGCCCCGCCGAGCTGCGGCTGCTCTCCCTGCCGTCGTCGGCGGCGCAGCTCGCGGGGATCGTGGAGTGCCGGGAGCTGGAGGAACTGCGGCTGCAGGACGCCAGCGAGCGGCTGACGCCGGACGAATGGGGCTCCCTCATCGCCGAGCTGCCCCAGCTGCGCAAGCTGACGCTCTCCCCGCAGCAGCTGAGCATGCTGCTGTTCGCCCCCCGCACCGAGATACCCCAGGTGACCCACCTGGATGTGTGGGCCAGGGCCGGTGTCGCGGTGCCGCTGCGGCGGATCGCCCGACGGCTCCCGGGGCTCGAGGAGATCCACCTGTCGCAGGTGGCGGAGCTCGATCTGGCCTCCCTCGCGGGACTGCGGCGGCTGCGCCGGGTACGGCTGGTCTACCCGGGCGAGATCCGTGGCGCGGATGCGCTCCCCGAGAGCGTCGACCTCGACATCTACCCGCACCCCTGACCGGATCCGCCCGCCTCCCCGACCGGCGCCGGCACGTATCGAACCGGCATCGCCTCGCACACGGTGCCGCGTTCACCTGGTGGGATGTTTACCCAAGGGGTAAATTCAAGATTGTAGGCGTAGTTGGTACGGATGTCAGCGGCTGATGTCTCGGGGGAGCGGTGCCGCCCGTCTCCGAGGTCGTGGCTGCCGGGCAGCAGAGGACGACTGAGGCGGGTCGCGACGGAATGGGCGTATCGGAAGGGTCACCGCTCTATGGCCGGGACCCGGTGCTGCGCTCGCTCGTTCCCCGGCTGACCGGCCTGGCCTACGACGAGCGGTCCCGGGTGGGCCGGGAGCACCAGGGCGACCTGCCCGTGGTGCTGCTGACGGGCTACCACGGCATGGGCCGCAGCGCCGTCCTCGAGGAGCTCGCGGCGCGCTACCGGGACCGGCTGCCGCTGGCCCACGTCCGGGCCGTGGCCACCGAGTCCGCCACCTTCCCGCCCGCCCCGGCCGACGGGGGCACCCCCACCGCAGCGACGCTGGTGGAGATCCTCGCGGAGCTGGTGTGCGGGCTCGCCCCCGGGCTGCGCCGTCGCTTCCCCGTCCTGGTGCCCGGCCTGTTCGCCGTCTCCGGCTGGTGCCACGGCAACGGCGAACAGCGGGACGCCGCGTGTCTGAGGTTCGCCCGGCTGTTGCTCGCCTGCCACCTCGCCGGCGGCGACGAGAACGCGCTGAGACACGCCTGGGCCACCGCCGTCGAAGGGCGTCTGGAGACCATCGGCGCGGAGGCCGACGCGGACTGGGGCCGGGACGCGGTCACCGCCGCCGTGGTGGCCGAGTACACCGACCGGCACCAGCCGGCCGCGGCACAGGAGTGGTACCGGCGGCGCTTTCCCCGGGGTGCGGACGGCCAGGATCCGCTGGTGCTGCTGGGGGAGTGGTTCCAGCGGGGCGGCGACTACCGGCACGCGGCCGAGCAGAGCCTGATGGCCGCCTTCCTCCACGATGTCGCCTCCTCCTACGGCAGGCTCCAGCGCTGGAACCGCGAGCCCTGGCCGCTCGTCCTGCTCGACGACGCCCACTGCCCGGCCGGGCAGGACTTCCTCGAGCTGCTCCTCGAACACCGCGCGCTGCCCGAACGCCCCGACCACGAGGAGCTCGTCGTCGTGGCCACCCGGCTCGGCGGCTTACCCGAGGACGCGTCCGACGCCGTCCGCCGCGACCTGCCCGACCTGGTGAAGTCCTCCGGCTGGCAGCGCAGGGGCCTGGCCCCGTCCGCCGGGCTGCTCGCCGTCCCGCTCACCCCGCTGAGCCGGGACGACATCCTGCCGCTCCTGGTGCCGGACTGGCCCGCGCGGCCGCTCCACCCCTATCTGGCCTCCGCCGTGCACTCGCTGACCGGCGGACACCCCGCGGTGACCACCGTGCTGTGCGCGGCCGTGCTGGACGCCACCAAGCGGGGCCGCAGCGTGGACCCGCGGGACCTCCTCGAGCTGAACGCGAAGGACGGCCGCCCCGTCACCGAGGCGCTCCTGAAGCGGCTGCTCCCGGACCGGCGCCAGCGCGACCGGCTGACCCTGCTCTCCCTCGCCCGTGACAGCACCGCGGCCGAGGCGCTGGCCGAGCATCTGCGGCTGCAGGGCCCCGACCAGCTGCCCGCCAACTCCGCCACCGACTACCTCGAAGAGCAGCAGTGGCAGCGACTCACCCCGCCCGACCAGCCGTTGGTCACCGACGCGCTGCTGCGCACCCTGCTGGTGCACGAGGCGCGCCGCACCTCCTCGCGGGCCGAGGACGGCCGCAGCTGGCAGGACATCCACCGCTTCCTGCGGATGCACCACGCCCAGCGCGGTGAGAGCGGCGAGGCCGACGCCCTGCGGCACACGCTCGCGGCCGGGAACGCCGAGACGGTGGTGGCCATGCTGACGGAGGAGTTCCAGTCGGAGAAGGACGCCCACGCCGCCGCCCACTGGCTGCTGTGCCTCCAGTACGCCGCCACCGCGCCCGTCCCACCGGCCGGGGAGTGGACCGACGAACGGATGCAGATCGCCCTCGGCGCACGCGACGGCCAGTACGCGGAACTGCACGAGATCGAGCGGTGCGTCAACCGGCTGCTGCACGCCCTGTGGCACGTCTCCGAGCCGCACGCCGAGCCGGACCCCGACATGTGCAAGGCGGTCGGCGAGGAGCTGGCCTACCTCTCACCGCGCCATCCGTCCTGGCACGCCGTCCTGGGGCAGGCGGCCCGCAGCTGGCCGGCCGCGGCACGGAAGAAGCGCCCCTTCCCTATCTCCGGTCAGTGAGGAAGCATGCTGCTCCGTCTGTTCCGCCGTCATCCTCGCGAGTGGGGGCCGCTCGAATGGCTGGCCGTCGTCGGGATCGGCGTCCTGGTCGCCGCCGCGATCACCGTCGCCGTCAACGTGGCACAGGGCCCCGGCAGGTGCGGTGAGGACCTGCGGGACATCGACGGGGACTGCGTGGGCGTCACCGAGGAAGCCTTCGAGGCGGACCCGGGCATCGAGAGCCTCATCGGGGCGGTGGCGGATGAGAACGCCCGGGTGAAACGGGGCTGGGAGGACCCGCCGAGCGGGCCCAGGATCCCCTACGTGCGGATCGCGCTGATGATGCCCTTCACCGCGGACGACCACAGCGCCATGACCGCCGACATGATCCGCCGCGGCATCGCGGGTGCCCTGGCCGCCCAGCGGCAGGCCAACCGCTTCGGCGGACCGCACTACCAGCTGCTGCTCGCCCCCGACGGCCGCAACCTCGACCAGTGGGAGCCCGTCGTCGACCGTCTCGCCGAGCTCACCAAGGACACCCGGGCGCCCCTGGTCGGCGTGACCGGCATCCCCAGCAGCACTCCCGAGACCCGTAAGGCGATCGCCGCGCTCAGCAGGCACAGCATCCCCACGGTCGGCCCGGTCATCACCGCGGCCAATATGAACTCCCCGTACTTCTTCAAGACCTCGCCCAACAACGACCAGTTCGCCCGCGCCCTCAAGCTCTACCTGGACCGGAAGCCGGGACGGCACAGAGGCTTCCTGGTCTGGGACAACCGCAGCGAGGACGTCTACTCCCAGAATCTGCGCAGCGTCTTCGAACGGCACTTCGGCGACGCGTACGACCTGACCGACCACAACTCGAACTTCACCGGCACCTCCGGAACCGACAAGGGCATCCCCCAGCGGTTCACCGACGCCGTGCAGAAGATCTGCAACGAGAAGTCCGACACCGTCTTCTTCGCCGGCCGCGACCAGGACCTGCCCGCCTTCATGGAGCGCATGGCGCAGGAGGGCAGCTGCGGGCGCACCACGACACTGCGCATCCTGAAGGTCGGCATCGGTCTGGAGCCCACGCTCACCGGGGACGCACCCGCCCGATGGCTGGACGAGGCCCGCGCCACGATCGTCGACGCCTCGTCCGTCGACCCCGGCTGGTGGGCGGGGAAGGCCAAGCCCAAGAAGGCGCTCGGCCGCTTCCTGGACCGCTTCGAGGAGATCCGGACCCAGCACGAGCTGGGGGACAAGCCGCTCGACGACGGCTACGCCGTGATGTACCACGACGCCTTCACGCTGCTGGCGGGCGCCGTGGACCGCACCTTCGCCGAGATCAACGAGGGCGGCGAGAAGGCGCCGGAGGCGTTGAGCATCCCGACCAAGGACGACGTGTACAACACCCTCATCATCCCGAGCATCGCCGGTGACGGGTGCAGCTCCTGCCTGGTCGGCGCCGGAGGGACCTATGGGTTCGAGGGCCCGGGCAGGAACGACCAGTGGGCCGTCTGCAAACCCGTGCCCGTGGTGGAGTTCCCGTCGAGCGCCCGCTCCGGCGATCCGAACGCACCGGGCCTCTACCGCACCTACCGGAACGGATCCAAGAACACCTGCCCCTCCTGACGCGAACCGCGAACCGAACCGCGAACCGACGCGAACAGCGCACGGTGGCTCAGCCGGTCTTGCGCGCCACCCCGCCGTAGTAGCCGATCTCCCCGGGCGCGGTCGGCGGCGGGGCGTCCGGGCGCCAGAACGGGACCTCGGCCAGACCGGGCTCGACCAGGGTGAAGCCGTCGAAGAACCGCTCGATCCGGTCGCGGGACCGCAGGTTCAAGGTGGCGGTGGCGGTGTCGTACACCGCCTGGGCCGCGCTGCGGTCGGCGAAGTCGCCCGTGGCGTGGGAGAGCACCAGGAAGCTCCCGGCCGGCAGCGCGTCGCGCAGGGTGGCGACGACCCGCTCGGGCTGCTCCGCCTCGGTGAGGAAGTGGACGATGGCCACGAGGAGCACCGCGACCGGCTGGTCGAAGTCGATGACCTGGCGGACCTCGGGGTGGTCCAGGATGGCCCGCGGGTCGCGCAGGTCGGCGAGCGCGATGCTGGTCGCGGCCGAGCCGCGCAGGAGCACATTGGCGTACGTATTGACGATGGGGTCGTTGTCGACGTACGCGACGCGCACGTCCGGCGCCAGCTCGCGGGCGATCTCGTGCACATTGGGCGAGCTGGGCAGCCCGGTGCCGATGTCGAGGATCTGCCGGATGCCGCTGTCGACCACATGGCGCACGGCGCGCCGCAGGAAGTCGCGGTTGGCCCGTACGCCACTCCACACCTCGGGCGCCGCGGTGGCGAGCCGGTCACCGGCCTCGCGGTCCACCTCGTAGTTGTTCTTGCCCCCCAGCAGGTAGTCGTAGATCCGGGCGGGATGCGGCCTGCGGGTATCGATCTCCTCGGCGCGGAAGCCGTTCTCCGTCAACGCTGTGCTCCTCTCGACGACCGCCACGGCCCCCGCCCGCGTTCGACTGCCGAACAGCTTCCCACACCAACCCCCGCCCCGCATGCCGGAGTTCTCCGCACCCGGGCGCCCGGTGCCCGGTGCCCGGACGGCAGGTCAGCCCTCGGCGTCCGCTGCCGGTTCCGCCTGGGCCGGGGCAGTGGCCGTGGCCGTGGCCTTGGCCCCGGCCGTCGCCGCCGCGGCTGCCGCCTCCGCCTCGGCTTCCGCCGCCGCTGCCGCCGCGGCGGCAGCGCGCGCCTGGCCCCTGCGGCGCGACCGCTTGCCGTACAAGGCCGTCCACGTGCCGAGGGAGCCCAGCACGGCGTAGATCAGGACCGGGCTGAGGACCACCATGGTGTCGGTTCTGAGGGTGTAGGACAGCACGACCCGGACCGCGGACTCGATGCAGTAGGCCACGCCCCAGACGGTCGTCATCGTCACCATGGCCTTGCGGAAGCCGTCGACGTGCCACAGGCCGTTCCACCAGGCGGTGCTCGCCTCGGTGCCGTCGGTGGCGAACTTGCGCCCCAGGTAGAACATGAGGGGACGCGGCGCCAGCAGCGTGGCCAGGCACAGCACCCCGAACAGCCCGGTGACGCACGAGTCCTTGATCAGCAGCGCCCGGGCCGAATGCGCGCCGACGGTCGACACCACGGCCGTGATCACGATGAACACCAGGGTGACGATGGCGAGTTCATCGAGGCGGCGGCGCCAGGCGAGGTGGACGGCGCCGTCCACCACCGGCCAGGCGCTGCTGATGAGCAGCGCGGCGAATTCGCTGAAGCCGTGGTCGCGCAATGCGTTGTACGTGATGATCGGTGCGATGACGTTGAGGCTGAGCGTGACGGCCCAGCCGAGAATGGCGGCCTTCTTGGACCGGGCGGGCGCCTTGGGCCGCTCGCCGGTCTGTGGCGCCTCCGTATTCGATGCGCTCGAGGCGCCTTGCGTGGTCGAGTTCTGAGTGAGCACGGTTCCCCTGTAAGTGTGCCTGGTGGTGCTGTGCGTGGTCGTGCGGGAAAAGAGAAACGTAAAGCAGCCGTGTCGTCAGAGGACAGTGCCGGGACGCCAAGTGTCGCCAAAATCTCGGCGGAAGGCCGTTTCAAGACGGCTGTAGAGGTCAAATGGTCGCTCGGGATCGTCATTCCGTCGCCCTCTCCGGTGTTTTGGCACGTCAAAGTCCATTGCGTTGGGTGGCCCTGAGAAAAACCCTTTGCGAACACCGTCCGGTAAACGGCAGTTTCCGGTGTGTACGGGTGCACCGGAAAGTCCGGCCGCTCCCCCTGATAGCGGGTCATCGCGGGGCTTTTCCGCACCCCAGGCATACGGGAGCCGGTCCTCATCGGGCGTCCGCCTCGACGGGATCGGCGGTCGTGTCCCACAGTCGGCCGGGAGGCCACCCGCCGGGCCCGCCACCGGTGGCGGCGGCCGTTCGGTTAACGCCTGGGAACGGCGCTTCTCGGCCAGCTTTGGTCCGGACCTGTAAGTGATCTCCGTCGGGGACGAACCTGTGGGACGTCAATGTGCCTGATCCCCCGTCACGGAAGGATCCCGCCTCATGGTCTATCGACGGATCAGACAGCCTGCGGCACGCGGAGCCGGAGCGCGCGGCGCCCGCGCCCTCGCGGCCGGATGTGTCCTGGCCGCCCTCGGACTGGCGGCCGGCCCCGCCCCCGGCGCGCTGGCCGCTTCCGCGGAGCGCACCCCAGCCGCCGTGCCCGCCGCGGCCCCTGACACCGCGGCCCACACCGTCACCCTGGTCACCGGCGAGCGCGTCACGCTCGGCGGGGACGGGAGCATCGTCGTGGCGCCGCGTCCGGGAGCCGAGGCGGACTATGTCACCCGCCGGTTGGACAACGATGTCTTCGTCATACCGCTGACCGCGCTGCCGTATCTGGGCCGCACTCTGGACCCCGCGCTGTTCAACGTCTCAGCCCTCGCCGAGGCCGGGGTGACCACGACCAGCCCGGTGCGGGTCGAGACCACCGGGCGCGCCACGGCGCCGCGTTCGGGGCCCGCCTTCGGCGCGGCGCTGGCGCAGCAGGTCGGCGCCGAGGCCGCGGAGGGCTCCCCCGGCGACGGCCCGCTGTTCGGCGGCGTCACCTCCGTCGTACCGGCGGTCGCCACGGCCGGCGGGCGGACCGCCCCGCACCCGCCCGCGGGTCCGGCCCGCACGCGTGCGGCCCGCGCGGTGGCGGACCGCCCCGTGAAGGTCACCGTGCTCGGCACGGACGGCAAGCCCCTCCCGGGCACTACGCCGTTCGCCCTGGCCAACGTCGACGACGCCGCCCTCTACCGGGAGCCCTTCCTCCAGGCCGTCGACGGCGAGGCGAAGGCCGAGGTCCCCGCGGGCCACTACAGCGCCATGGTCTCCGCCCCGGCCTTCGACGGCGCGGGCGAGCCGACCGGCATCCGCATGGCCACCGCCGAGTTCACCGTCCCCGACGGCGCCACCACCGGGACCGATGTCGTGCTCGATCTGCGCAAGGCCACCGAGCGGGTCACCTTCTCGACCCCGCGCCCGGCCGGGGAACACCAGCTGATCCTCCATTACCTGCGCGATGACGCCAAGGGCGCGGTGGCGGTCAACGGAGGCGTCGGCGTCACCAGCGGCGCGCCCGTCCGCGTACAGCCCTCGGGCCGCGCCGTCACCACCGGTGATCTGCGCTTCAACGTCTACACCCACCGCAGGGCCCCCGCGGACGCGGCCACGCCCTACTCCTACGACCTCAAGCTGGCCAACCCCGCCGGTGTGATCGCGAAGGACCAGCACTACGAGGTCACCGGACGCCAACTGGCCACCGTGCGGACCAACTACCACAGCGACACCCCGGGCCGTGCCCAAGAGGTCGCACGCCTGATGTATCTGCCGTACGAGAGCAGCGGCGAGGCGCTGTCCGAGCCGTTCAAGACACCGGCTCGGCGGATCGAGTACGTGGGCGGCTCCTCCGGCGCCTCCTACCACGACTGGCTCAAGGCCGGGGAACGGCGCTTCGTGTCCGAGAGGCAGACCCCGCGGCCCGGCCGGACCACCACGGTCGACTGGCTGCGCGGACCGCTGGCCCCGGGCTTCACCGAGCCCGCGCGGGGCACCGCCGGGGACGAGACGTGGTACTGCGCGGCGTGCCGCAAGGGCGACGCCCTCACCTTCTCCCTGACCACGGTCATGGACTCGGCCGGTCACCACGCCCTCGCGGTCCCGTCCGACATCACCTCCTCGCACTTCGCGGTGGTCTCCGGTGACACGACGCTGTACGAGGGCGACGGCGTCTCCGGTGGCGTCCTCACCGTGCCGCCGGGGAAGGCCCCGTACACGGTGGTGTACGACCAGACCAGGACGAACGGCGAGTTCCGCCACTCGCTGACCACCCACACCGAGTGGACCTTCGCCTCGGGCCACTCGGGCGGCCAGACCGTGCCGGACAACTGGACCTGTGTCTCGGAGGCGGGCGAGTACGACGGGCCCGCCGAGTGCTCGGCGCTGCCGGTTGTCGTCCCGCACTACCGGCTGGCCGCCGCGCCGGACGGCACCAGCCCGGCCGGGGACGACCATCTCGTCGTCGGCTTCGGACACGTACCGGGCGTGGCGGCCGCGCCCGCGGTCACCCGGGCGAGGATCGAGGTGTCCTTCGACGGCGGCGAGCGGTGGACGGCGGCGGCCATCACCGCGCTCGGCAAGGGCCGGTTCCGCGCGGACTGGACCACTCCGGACGCCGCGGCGGGCCGGGCCGCCTCCCTGCGTGTGACCGGGGCCGACGCGGACGGCAACACCGTGACGCAGACGGTGAAGAGCGCGTTCACGGTGGCCGCGGGCCGCGGTTAGGGCGCCTGCGGCGGGCCGTTCCCCTCCCCGCCCCTTCCCGAAACCGGGGCTCCGCCCCGGGCCCCGGTCGGGGGTCTGATTGGGGCTCCGCCCCGGGTCCCGGTTGGGGTGTGGTTGCTTTCTCTTATACACATCT